>JBBRPW010000008.1:0-26180 GCA_038227435.1 Minisyncoccia bacterium
CACTTTTTTGGAGAAAAATATGGTGATATTGTAAAAGTGTATTCAATTGGAGGAATTGATACTGAACTTGCATCGATGGAATTTTGTGGAGGCCCACATATTGAACAAACTGGAGTGCTTGGAATATTTAAAATTCAAAAAGAAGAAGCAGTTTCTGCTGGTGTAAGACGAATTAAAGCGATTCTTCAATAAATTTGATCGACCTAAGTTAGTGTTGCTGTAATTTTTAATTTTGTCTGTATAATAGAAGCATGTTAACTCTGCAGCTTGATATTTTTAATGACGAAGTAACAGCGGGAATAAGTTACAGTGGTGAAAAGGGATTATCTCTTTTATGTTATGCCATTTCAAATTCTGACAATGCAACTTCTGTTGAAGAAAAAATAAAAAAAGTATTAACTGATATAAAAACGAATGGAATTAAATCGATACTTGGCACTCTGCCACACTCACATGATAAAAAAATTGAAAAGGTAACTGTGTGGCTTAATGCACCCAACATTTTTATTCAAACTAAAAGAGTTGGGCTTGAGCAGGAAAAACCATTTATTGTTAAAGAAGAACATTTATTGAAAATAAAAAAGCAGGCCGGTGATGCATTTAAAGAAGATCATAAAGGACTTGTATATGAACAAACAGAAGAGGAAATCTCATCAATTATGATAGATGGTTATGTTACTCATATTCCGCTTAAAAAAAGTGCCCATCATTTATCTTTAACTCTTTATCAAAGCTTTGTTGAATCTGAATATCTCAAAAAAATTAAAGAAGATGTTAAATCTTTTTCAGGAGTAGCGAATGTAGAGTGTAAAGCGCGTATTCATGCATATGCCAAAGTTGGATATTCACTTGTTCAACCACCTGAAGATTTTATGGTGATTGATGTATCAGATAAATCAACAGAACTGGTAATTGTAAGGAAGGATGGGCACATTGCTGCAGGACATAGTCTATCAGGAAAAGAGGCGATTATACAAAAAGTGTGTGAGATTAGTAAAACATCAACTGATGCTGCCCAATCATTACTTGAACTACACACTCAAAAAACTTTAGATGAACGAATTAATAAAGATGTACTCGAGGCAGTAGAAAAAGCTAAAAAAATGTGGCTCGACGATTTTGGACAATTAGTAAGCACTATTTCAAATGGACAAACAATTCCACATCGAATTGTTTTTGTAAAAGAAACATTAGGTACATTATTCACTGACTGGATTATGTCTGATGAATTTTCAAGTATGTATACAGCTTCGAATGATCATACTCTGATTGAACTTAATCCAACTTTACTCAAATCCTTCGCAACAATTAAGGAAGGAATTTCTATTTCAGAATCTGCAAGCTCAAGACTTTTAGTTGAGGTTGTTGCTTCTCAGTAATGGACAAGTTAGAATATATCTTATGCCACGAGTTATTTTTGATGATGAAAACGAACCGCATCGATCTATCAAAGATGTTCAACTTCCTAGTAGGGAAAAATTAAAAGAAGAATTGGTTGAGGAAAATTACAATAATGAATCCCATCTCAAGCAAGTAGAGCAGGGTCATAATGATCCTCAGAATTTTGCATCTGAAACAGAGAAGACAGATGTTCTTTTAGAAAATAACGAAATCGAAATAAAAAAAACTGCTCCTCCAAAACCTCGAAAAAAAATAACGCCGGGAGCGGATCAAGGTATTAGAGTTCAAAAACAAGAAGATTCAGCATTCATTCCTCCTAAATCAGTAGTTACTGATGTAAACATGGTGAATGATGACATTCGAATTGATAACAATACAAAACAGTATGGCGGCGCAACAGATATTCCTGAAAAATATGAGCCGAGAAAAGGAAAAGGATATATTTTTGCTTGGGGTGCAATTGCGTGTGTTTTCCTAGCAGCAATTTATATTTTCTTCATCCAATCTTCTTCTGCTCAGGTTAATATTTCAATTCAACCAATTCAGTCGAATGTAAATGAAATGGTTACAAATGTTGCAACAACAAGTAAAACAGTCTCTGGAACTGGTTCGGCTTCATATCCAAAATCTGCAAATAACAATGGAGTAGCGCCTGAAATGGTTAAAACTCAAACTAAAGCAACGGGGGTTGTTACTCTATATAACACCGCAACTACGCCCCAGGCACTGATTACTACCACACGAGTTCAGGATGAAAATGGTCTTGTATATAGAATTAACAATAAAGTAATTATTCCCGCTCAAAAGCAAACTGATGCAGGACCTGTTCCTGGTTCTATTGAAGTTCAGGCAACAGCTGATGCTTTTGGAGAAAAATATAATAAACCGAAAGGTCAAACGGAAGCCTTTAAAGTTCCGGGGTTAAAAGGAACTCCCCAGTACGACACTACGTATGCAAAATCAAATTCAGGTTTTGAAGGAGGATTTGATGGAATGCGAGCAAAATTAAGTATCGAACAAATTGACACCGCTAAACTTGAGGCACTCAATAATTTAAAAAATGATATTTATCAAAAAGCAGGAACTCTTTTAGGAAATGATTTTTTGTTTGTTAATTCAAATGTTGAAGTAAGTCCTTCATACGTTGAGGGAACATCAACAATTACTGCGGTAGCAACAGCAACAGTTGTTGGTTACTCAAAAGCAGGGTTAGAAAAAATTGTTGGCTTTCCAATTACAAGTACAAATAATGCAAGTATTATTAAAAAAGATGATGGAACTTTAGAACTTACCGGGCAAGTTGAGGTAAGTGCACCTATCGATCAAAATAAATTAAAAACAGCACTATCTGGAATTCGAAAAACTGATGCAGAAGGAATATTAAGACAATTTCCTTCAATCAAAGATGGAACTATTACAATTAAACCTTTCTGGAAGCAATCTCTCCCAAGCTCAAAGTCAGATATTACAGTTTCCATTAAATAGTGTTATAGTTTATATAACGAATGAAAAAACCAAACAATCGACGACATAGAGGAAATTCAAATAGTAATCCACAGGCCCCTGCTGTGGTAGAAAAAAATGAAAATAGGGTAAGTGGTGTAATTATAGAGGCATTGCCAAATACTGAGTTTAAAGTACAAATTCCAGACCAGGAAGTGCCAATTCACGCTTATTTAGCTGGTAAAATGAAGATTAATAGAATTCGAGTATTAGTAGGAGATAAAGTTGAAATCGAACTTAACCCATATGAAGGTAAAAGTAGGTTGGTTAAAAGGCTTTAAACCGTCAGTTTTAGATTGCCCTCTTTACACATTTTCCCTAGTATGTTAGGCTCTTATTTACGACCTATCGAAATGTTTTGAAGTGTCTTCTGTCCGTAATTAGTCACAATATTTTGACGAATTAGACCAGAAATTTTAATAAAAAAGATAACATATTATAGTCTTATGAAAGTAAAAGCATCAGTAAAAAAAATGTGTGCAAAATGCAAAGTAGTTCGAAGAAAAGGCTATATATATGTAACTTGTAAATCAAATCCTCGTCACAAACAAAGACAAGGATAATTATTTATAAGGAAGTAAATTATTCACATTATTTAAGTATTTAAACAATAATCGCATGCGAATCCTAGGTATTACAATCCCAGAAACAAAACGACTTGAGATTTCTCTTACTGCTCTTTTCGGCGTTGGACGACCTCGAGCAAAAAGCATTCTAAAACAAGCGGGAATTGATTTCGGAAAAAAAGCAACTGAACTTTCTCAAGACGAAGAAAATAAAATTCGAACTATAATTGAAGGTTTCAAAATTGAAGCTGACTTAAAACGAGAAATTTCTGGAAACATCAAACGACTTAAAGATATTAAGGCGTACCGAGGAACTCGACATACAAAACGATTACCGTCACGAGGTCAACGAACAAAAACAAACTCTCGAACTCTTAAAGGTCCTAAGAAGACTATGGGATCGGGACGAAAGAAGGCAGATAAAAAGTAGTTATATAGAGTGAATTGTAATTATTAACCAATTAGCGCTTAAATCATCAAAAACACCATGGGAAAGAAACGAACAGCAAAACCAGAAGGAGCCGACAAGAAAGTTGAAGGCGGCGAGGAAAAAGTTGAGAAAATGGTAAGCGCTAAAAAGCGTATTGATAAAGCGGTACTTTACGTTCAATCTACATATAACAATACAAAAGTTACTCTTGCCGATGGAAAAGGAAATACAATCGCTTGGTCATCAAGTGGACACATCGGATTTAAGGGTGCAAAGAAGGGAACTCCTTTCGCCGCAGCTAAAATTGGAGAAACTCTATCTCAAAAAGCAACCACTCTTGGTATTAAAGAGATCGATGTTGTTATCAAAGGAGTAGGATCAGGCCGTGAATCAGCAGTTCGCGGTTTTATTTCGAAAGGAATCGTGATCAACTCAATTAAAGATGTAACTCCAGTTCCTCACAACGGACCACGACCTAAGAAGCCACGTCGAGTATAAAATTATTTTCACATTATTAACCTACATTTATTTATATGATTACAGGACCAAAATATAAAATTGCACGACGCCTCGGAGCTCCCATCTTTGAGAAAACACAATCTCAAAAATATCGAGCAAGCCTCGAAAAACGAGCTCCTCGAAAGCGAGCAACAACAAACTTCGCAATTCAGCTCAATGAAAAGCAAAAAGCTCGATTTACATACGGAGTTGTTGAAAAACAATTTTCAAAATATGCAAAGGCTGTTATCGAAAAAGGAGGGTCAAAACCTGCTGAAAAACTTTTTGAAGTACTTGAATCACGACTCGACAATGTTATTTACCGAATTGGTTTAGGATCAACACGATCTTTCACACGACAACTCGTATCTCACGGCCACATTACGGTTAATGGCAAAAAAGTAGACATTGCATCATATCAAATTTCTATTGGTGACGTTATTGGTATTCGAAAGGGAAGTAAAAATATCGGACCTTTCAAAAATCTTGAAGAAACTCTAAAAGGAAAAGAAATTCCTAACTGGATCGCAACTGAAAAAGATCATAATTTTAAGATCACAAAACTACCCGCAATCGATGGTCAGCCACTTCTGTTTGATCTGGAATTAGTGATTCAGTATTACAAGCGATAATTCGTTGTAGAGAGTGATTATTAGGATTAGGTAAATAATTTATAAAATAAAAATAAACATATGTTTGACATGAATATCGTCCTTCCTTCAAAACCAAAAATTGTAGAGGGAACAAATACAAAGGGAAAATTTGAAATCGATGGTCTTTATCCTGGTTACGGTCACACTCTTGGAAACTCTCTACGACGAATCATCCTTTCTTCACTTCCTGGAGCAGCAATTACAGCGGTAAAAATTAAAGGAGTTCCTCATGAATTCTCAACAATTTCAGGTGTTAAAGAAGATGTAATTCGAATTATTTTGAATTTAAAGAAAGTTCGAGTAATGCTTACAACAGACGAACCACAAACTCTTTCTCTTAAATCAAAAGGTGTTGGAATGATTACTGCAGCAGACATTGTATGTCCAGGACAAGCAAGTATTTCAAATCCTGAACAAGAAATTGCTCATATTACAGATAAGAATGCAGAACTTGATATTGAAATTACAGTTGAACAAGGATTAGGATACGTTCCAAAGGAACGAATTCAAAAAGATAAAGTTGAAATTGGAACAATTGCACTTGACGCAGCCTTTTCACCAATTCAAAGAGTAAGTTACGAAGTAGAAAACATGCGTGTCGGAAACCGAACAGACTTCAACCGACTAATTATCGGTATTGATACTGACGGAACAATCACACCAAAAGAAGCTCTTGAGAATTCAATCGGAATCATGATCAATCAACTTAAAGCAATCGTTGGCTTCAAAGAAGAAATAATTGAAGAGCGAGTATCGCCAGCTATTAACGAAGTAGAAAGTGAACAAGATAAAGATGCTGTTGATGATTTCTTAAAGACTCGAGTTGAAACAACTGACCTCTCACAACGAACAATTAATGCATTAATTAATGCTAACATTAAGACTATGGGAGGTTTAGCTCGAAAGAAGGAGAAGGACATTGAAGAAATTGAAGGACTTGGAGCAAAAGGAATACAAGAAATCAAGGATATTTTAGAAAAACATGCAATTAACCTTAAAGATTAGTACTTGTAATATATAGTTGACTTTACGACCAAAAAACATAGAATAATAAACTCACATGAAGCATCACCGACCAGCACGAAAATTAGGCCGAACACGTAACCAACGAGCAGCTTTGCTTCGGTCTTTAATGCTTTCTTTGGTTGTACACGGAAAAATTACAACAACTTTAGCAAAAGCTAAGGAAGTTCGTCCTCACGCAGAAAAACTAGTTTCAAAAGCAAAACTTGGAACTCTTGCTTCAAGACGAGCAGCATCAGTACTTATTGGAATTCCAGCTAGTAAAAAACTTTTTGACGTTTTAGCTCCTCAATTTAAGGACAGAGCTGGAGGATACACTCGAATTGTTAAAATGCCACCACGACTAAGTGATAACGCTGAAATGGCACTTATCGAATTCGTTGCCTAATACAATCGAAAATTAACACACATTTATGTCTACAATTCACCCAACAACACACACAATTGACGCAAGCGATCAAAAAATCGGACGAGTTGCTTCTGTTGCAGCTAAAGTTTTAATGGGAAAGAATCGAGTAGATTTTGCAAAAAATAAAATTCCTGCAATTACTGTATACATTACAAATGCTTCAAAAGTTGCAGTATCTGATACAAAAAAGAAAGAGACTATTTATAAAGAATACTCAGGGTACCCAGGAGGTCAAAAGGAAATTTCAATGGAATCTCTTATTTCAAAACGAGGAATGGATGCAGTATTCAAGAAGGCTATTAAAGGAATGCTTCCTCCAAACAAACTTCGAGCACAAATGCTTAAGAATCTTGTAATTACAGAATAAGTTAATAAGAAATAAATTTAAATAATTAATATATGGCAACAGCAACATCAAAATATCACGAAGCAGTAGGACGACGAAAAACGTCTTCAGCCCGAGCTCGTATTACAGAAGCTTCAAAAGCGAGTTTTGATATTAACAACAAAGACCTTGCTGGATATTTTGGAACTGCTGATCTACAAAAAACTGCTTCAGAAGCACTTCTTAAAGTTGGAGACGCTCAAAAGTTTTCAGTAACAGTTAAAGTTCAAGGAGGAGGAATTGCTTCACAAGCTGAGGCTGTACGACATGCTATTAGTCGAGCAATCATTAAATATGATCCATCTCTTCGAACATCTCTTAAAGTTGATGGTTTCCTCAAACGAGATCCTCGAGTAAAGGAACGACGAAAGTTCGGATTGAAGAAAGCTCGAAAGGCGCCACAGTGGTCAAAACGATAAACGTTTACTCAAGCGCCCTGGCTGGTTACTATCACTACAATATAATATAGGGTTCTCGGCTCCGAATATTTTCGAAACGTTTATATTTTTGTGTTACAATTTTTTTATGAAGAAATCACAAATTGTTTTAGTTTCATCTCTAATAATTATCTTAATTACGTTACTCACACTTTGTGTTGGGACTTATGTCTATTTATCAAAGCACTCGAGTACTCTGGCAATTTCAGAAATAGATTCAAATACTTCTTGGAAAACATATTCAAGTAAAGATGGAAAGTTTACTATCGATTATCCCTCAAACTGGACAGTGGATGAAAACCCATATATAGGAGAAGGTTACTTGCAGTTTTGTCCCCCAGAACTTACAGATAAATCACAGGTTGCTACTTGTAAACAAAAAAATAGTAGTCCTCATATGCAAGATACCTATGCTCCAATACTTTTCAACCCACAAGCGAATTTTGAACAAGGTTCGATAACAAATCCTGATTATAAAATCATTGGTTTTGATTCGGTTAATAAAATAACTTATCTATTGAGTATAAATAACCAGGCATTCAAAACAATATTTGAAAAAATGGTGGAAAGCTTTGCACTACATCTACAAGCAACGAGAGCGGTTTCAGAAATAGAAAAATTTTGTCAATTTGCTACTAGTTCAAAAACACATAACGAATACGTTGATGTGAGTAAGAAATCTTTATTTGACTGCAGTTTTACTGAGGGAGGTCTTACTTATACAATCAGATATGAAACTAAGGCTATTGCTAATAATGACCTTCCTTATTACGTCTTTAGCATTATCTACAATGACATGGTTATTAATAAATTTTCTACTATCGATCCACCATATAATGAATCTCACCCGAGAGATATTGGAGGCTTTTTAAGACCCGATACATTTAATACAGCTAATGATTACAATAATGATGGATACAAAGACATTTCATTTATATTAGATGCTCCGGCTGATCGAAAACCTGATTATGAAATCTATCTGTATAATCCATCAACAAAAACATTCAACAAATCGAATTCGTATTAAAACCACATATTAAATGCGGGATTGATTTTTACAAGAAACGTATTAATATATGTCTACCCATGAAAAACGATGATTTAAAAGACGAAAATGATGCGATGAATTCCGAAAAAAATGAGGAAATGGATACTGCTGAAAAAACGGAAGAATCTGATGCGGATAATAAAGAGATTGACCTAGATGAAGAATTTGTAGAAACAGACGAGGAAGGAAGCCCTATGAATAGCTCTGGACCTGCTGTTCTTAATAGTCTGCGAGATAAGCTTAAAAAAGCACTTGAGGAAAAGCAGCAATATCTAAATAGCTGGCAAAAAGATAAAGCAGAATTTATCAATATTCGGAAGCGCGATGAAGATGCTAAGAATGAATTTGTAAAATTTGCTGAGCAACGAATAGTTGAGAACATGCTTCCCACGCTTGATTCTTTTGAGCTTGCACTAAATCATGGAGTAAATATCTCAGACGCAACAGAAGCAAAAAACTTTGAGTCGTATAAAAAAGGGATTGATGGAATTTACCAGAACTTTATTTCTTTTTTATCAAAATATAATGTAGTACCTTTTGGAAATACAGGAGAGGTGTTTGATCATAATTTACACCATTCAATAGCACTTACCGAAACAGATGATAGCTCAAAAGATGGAATTATTTCAGAAGTGCTTCAAAAGGGATACATAATGAAAGATAAAGTAATTCGCCCAGCCATGGTAAAGGTATACGAAGTAGCTCACAAATAAAACAGGGGGACTGAAGTTTACTTGCACAGGCAGAATAGTTACGATACAACTTATATATGCACATTATTAAGCACCACAATCAAAAAGCATACATGTTCCTTTCGAATGAAGGGAATCTTGTACGTGCACACGTGGTTCTTATCGTCCAGAAAAATTTAAATGGTAAGGATGGAATCGAACAAAAAACATATACTCAACTTATTTCTCAACAGCAAGCTCAATATTTGGCCTTTCATAAAACAGAATTAATTGAGCAAGGAATTTATATTACAGACAACTGCACATTTGAAGCTGCAGTTATTGCACTTTCGGGAAATATTAAAGAAAGTGAGTATTCAAAAACACTTACAAGCATTCCATCTCCATATATTTCAATATTTGACGACGCAATATTGTTTTCAACTCAAAAAACCCGCGGGCCCAATAAATAATTACAAATTACAGCTTTTTTTGCTGTTACTTATTAATTATTTATGAACTTTAACTAAATTAAAAATATATGGGTAAAATTATTGGAATTGACCTTGGAACAACAAACTCGGCGGTAGCGGTAATGGAAGCAGGTGTACCTAAAATTCTTGAAAACTCAGAAGGAGCACGAACTACGCCTTCTATTGTTGCTCAATCAAAAACAGGAGAACGAATTGTAGGACAACTAGCAAAACGACAAGCGGTTACGAATCCAACAAACACTATCTTCGGTATCAAACGATTTATCGGACATTCGTACGACGAAAACATCGTTCAAAAAGACAAAGATGTAGTGCCATTTAAAATCAGTAAATCTGATAATGGAGGAGTGTTAGTTGATCTAGCCGGAAAACCAAATCGTCCTGAAGAAATTTCAGCTATGATTTTGGCAAAAATTAAAGCCGATGCTGAAGCTCGACTTGGAGAACCAGTAACTGAGGCCATTATTACAGTTCCCGCATACTTTAACGACTCACAACGACAAGCAACAAAAGATGCTGGAAAAATTGCAGGGCTCGACGTTAAACGAATTATCAATGAACCTACTGCTGCAGCTCTTGCATACGGATTCAATAAGAAGAAAGATGAAAAAATTGTTGTATTCGACTTCGGAGGAGGAACATTTGATATTTCAATTTTGGATGTTTCGAACGACGTAGTTGAAGTAAAAGCAACTGATGGAGATAGTCATTTAGGAGGAAAAGATATCGATCAAAAAATTGTTAATTGGCTTGCTGACGAATTTAAAAAAGATTCAGGAATTGATGTTCGAAAAGACGCCCTTGCTCTTCAACGACTCGATGAAGCAGCGGAGAAAGCGAAAATTGAACTATCAACTGCTGTTGAAAGTGAAATTAATATTCCGTTCATCACATCCGATGCGTCTGGCCCGCGACACTTACTGATTAAACTTTCTCGAGCAAAACTTGAGGAACTTTCAAGTGAATTCATTGAGCGAGCAATGCAAATTACAAAGCGAGCAATGGAAGCATCACCGTTTAAACTAAATGAAATTAGTGAAGTAATTTTAGTTGGAGGGCAAACTCGAATGCCCGCACTTACCGAAGCTGTTAAAACCTTCTTTGGGAAGGAGCCAAATAAATCAATTAACCCTGATGAAGTAGTGGCACTCGGTGCTGCAATTCAAGGAGGAATTATTTCAGGTGATGTGAAAGATATTCTTCTGCTCGACGTGATTCCACTATCACTTGGTATTGAAACAATGGGTGGGGTAGCTACAAAATTAGTTGAACGAAACACAACAATTCCTTCATCAAAAACTCAAGTCTTTTCAACTGCTGCTGATAATCAACCTTCGGTAGAAATTAATATTGTTCAAGGAGAACGAGCGATGGCATCTGACAATAAAAGTGTTGGGCGATTTGTGCTCGACGGAATTCCACCTTCTCCACGTGGTATGCCTCAAATTGAGGTAACATTCGATGTTGATGCAAACGGAATCTTAAATGTAAAAGCGAAGGACAAAGCTACTAATAAAGAGCAGTCAATTCGAATTGAAGCGAGCTCAGGACTTTCAGGAGAAGATATTGAGAAAATGAAAAAAGATGCTGAATTATATGCAACTGAAGATAAAGCAAAGAAAGAACTTGTTGAAGTTAAAAATATGGCGGAGCAACTTATTTACACTGCAGAAAAATCGCTTCGTGATGCAGGAGATAAAGTTCCGGCAGAACTTAAAACTTCTATCAATGAAAAAATCGATGCAGTTAAAAAAGTTAAAGATGGAAATGAATTAGCGCCACTTAAAGAAACTACAGAACTTCTTTCAACTGAGCTTTCAAAAGTAGGACAATATATGCAAGCAAATCCAGCTGCAGATGGAGCAGCAGGAACTGCAGGTGCTGGAACCGAAACAGCCGACGGAGCAAATGGAGAAAAGAAAGAGGGAACTGACACAGCAGGAGCTAAGGATGCAAACTTCACTGAAAATAAATAGAGAATAAAAAACTCCATAATTAAATGAAAAATTACTACGATATCTTGGGTGTGCCGAAAACCGCCTCTAAAGATGAAATCAAAAAAGCATTTCACAAGCTTGCTCATAAATATCATCCTGACAAATCTGGAGGAGATGAAAAACAGTTTAAAGAAGTGAACGAGGCCTATTCGGCATTGTCTGATGATCAAAAAAGACAACAGTATGATACGTACGGATCAACTGGTGGATTTAATCAGCAAAGCGGAGGCTTTGGTGGATTCAATTGGAATGGTTTTGAGGGATTTCAACAAGGAGGTTTTGGTGGACAAAATGGAGATATTGAGTTTGATTTAAGCGACATCCTTGGACAATTTTTTGGAGGTGGTCGTGGCCAGCGTCAGAAAAAAGGAAAGTCTGTTCAAATTGATGTAGAACTTTCATTTAAAGAATCGGTGTTTGGAGCAAAGCGTTCGGTAAGCCCGTTAGGAGTGGCTGTAGAGTTCGACATTCCACCCGGAATTGATAATGGATCTACGCTTCGAATTGCGGGTTATGGTCATCCTTCCGAATCTAAAGATGGACAACCCGGGGATTTACTTGTTCGTATTTGGGTAAAAGCTGATGCAAGATATAAAAAAGAAGGGCAACATCTAATTACAGATCTTCACATTAAATTAACAAGTGCACTTCTTGGTGACAACATTAACTTAGACACACTCGATGGATCATTAAAAGTTGAAATTCCGCAAGGAATTTATCATGGAGAAATGTTGCGAGTACGAGGAAAGGGAATCGTATACGAGCACGACAAAAATAAACGTGGTGACTTATACATTAGAGTACATGTAGATATGCCCAAGAAATTATCAAAAGATGCTAAAAAAGCAGTTGAGGAGTTAAAGAAAGAGGGGATATAAATTAAACAATTAAATATTTGTAGGATATAATAATCTCGAACAACATTCGAGATTATTATTTTGTAACATTATTTAGTTTATTTTGATTTAGATATATGACACCAGATCTTTTGTTTGGACTTATCACCGCAGGAGTTTTTTACGGAATCCTTTATTCAAGAGGAAGTGAACTTTTTTTCAGAATTATTTTTTCAATTATTTTAAGTGTCGCGATATTTCAATTTATTCCTGAAGTACTTATTACATTTTTAACAAATCTTGTAAGCAATGCTGCGTACGCAAAAATTGGAGCATTTATTATTATTGGTGCAATTGCTTTTATTGCACTTCGTGGAATTCGAGGAGGATACGATTATGAAGGTGCGAAACCAGTTGAATTTGCAGTGTATGCAATAATTGGAGCTGCTCTTGTATATGTTGTATTTTTCTCAATCTTGCCGGGAGGCACATTAGTTGCCGGAAGCATGCTAAAAATTCTAACTACAAATGTATGGTTAGCATTTTTAGCCTTTTTTATTCCGGTTGCGTTGGTACTCAAGCGATAGTATATCTATAGACAATCATGTCTCAACAAAAAGCCTGGGATAATGAATACGCTAATAAAACATTTATAACGGGGAACAATGTTCCTCAAGCAGATTTTGTGCGCTTTATTAAATGGTATAAAAAAGGGGTTCGGGATATTGAGGGCTTACGGATAATCGACCTTGGTTGTGGGGTGGGTAAAAATGCATTTTATTTGGCCGAAAGGGGTGCTTGGGTAACAGCACTCGATATTTCAAAAAATGCCATAGATATGGCTAAAAGTATTGCTAAGGATCCTAAACAAACAGACCCGGCCGATGCCAAGCAAATTACCTGGCTACACCAATCTATTGCTGACGTTATACCTAATGTACCAAGCGGCTCTATCGATATTGCAATAGATGTAACCTCATCGAATTCATTAACCGAGGAGGAACTTGTAAGATATATAGATGAACTCCGTCGTGTATTAAAACCAAGCAGTTATTTGTTTATGCGAGGTCTACTACTTGAAGGCGATACACACGCCAAGTTTTTATTAAAAGAGCACCCAGGAAGTGAGAAAAACACCTATATTCAACCTGCTACAGACATTGTTGAACGAGTGTTCACCAAGGAATTATTTGAAGAAACATACGGGGAATTTTTTACTATTGTTCATTTTGAGAAAGTTGAGCATTACACAACAGTTGAGGATCGGAAGTATAAACGATCCTATTTTGTGGCTTATTTACAAATTAAAAGTACTAAATAATTAATCAATTTACTCATAAACTTTTATTTATGAAACTAGAAAAAGAGTACCGCTATATTGATTTTGATCCACAATTTTATTTTGATATCGCTAAAACCTTAGGTCAAGCTAAATTTATCAAATACAAAAGAGCTGTGTACGACATACCTGGTAAAGATGGTTGGTTGAGACTAAGAACTGATGGAAAGAAAACTGACCTGACAGTTAAAATTAGTGTCATCGATGATTCAAAAACAAGTAAATCTTTAGAACAAGAATTATTAATGGATAATTTTGATGACACAATAAAATTACTGGAGCTAATTGGTTACAAAGCACGCTCTGTGCAAACTAATTATCGAATAAAGTTCTTGATCGATAGTAATGTTGAAATGACATTTGATACATGGCCTGAGATTGGAACTTTAATCGAGATTGAGGGAGATTCAGAAGAGGCTATAGAACTAGTTGAAAAAAGATTTGAGGGTCTTCATCAATTTCATACAGATAAGACAATAACTGATTTATTTAGCGAGAAAAATATAGATGTTAAATATGCCGAAAATTTAGATTTTAAAGAAACTCCGCAGTTTATTGTTTCGAATTTCGGTATTAACAGCGACCCCAATAAATGATATAAATTAGTTTTATGAAAAAACGACTACTTTCAGGTGTTAAACCGACAGGACGACCTCATATTGGAAACTATTTTGGTGCAATGAAGCAATTTGTTGATAATCAAAACGAATTTGATTCATATATAATGTTAGCCGATTATCATACCCTTAATCACATTCAAGATCGTGATTCGATGCGCCAACTTTCAATCGACACCATCATTGACTATTTAGCAATTGGACTCGATCCTAAAAACGTAACTATTTTTGCTCAGTCAGCCGTGCCTGCTCACACTGAACTCGCATGGATTTTTGACTCAATTACTACAATGCCATATTTACAACGAGCACACGCCTACAAAGATGCAATGGCCAAAAATAAAGAGGTAAGCGTGGGAACGTTTAATTATCCAATGCTTATGGCCGCCGACATTTTACTGTACAGCCCTGAAATAGTTCCCGTAGGGCGAGATCAGAAACAGCATGTTGAAATTACACGTGACACCGCGCAAAAGTTTAATCATATATTTGACAGAGAAGATGAAACTCCAACATTTAATTTGCCCAAAGAATTAATTTTAGATGAAGTTGCTATCGTTCCAGGAATTGACGGACAAAAAATGAGTAAGAGCTATAAAAATACAATTCCACTTTTTGCCTCTGACGAAGAAATTGAAAAGCAAGTAATGGCAATTGTTACGGATTCAAGTGGAGATGAGCCTGTTAATGTTAAAGCAATCCACTCGCTATTAAAACCGGCTGCGGAAATTGAGGCTCTGTATACAGAACATAAGGGAAAATATAAGGCACTGAAAGAAGCTTTGATTACTGACTTGAAAACATTTATTACTCCGCTTCGGGAAAAACGAGAACAAATTGCAAAAGACATGGAATTCATTCATACAGTTTTGAAAGAAGGAAATGCAAAAGCAAAAGAAGTGGCTGAAACTAAAATGAAAATGGTCCGAGATAGAGTTGGAGTGACTCATTCTGATACAGATAAGTAACGATAGTAGACCGTTAGTAATAGATCTTTCCAATTATCAAGAATCTGTATTTACTATTAATTTATCTTACATGTCTATTATTACAAAGATTAAAGACTTCCCAAAACTACTTATACAAGGTTTTAAAGTGTATCCATTAGCTTTTAAAGCCGTACCTAAAATTACTGTTTTATATTTTATCACTGGAATTATTGCTGGAATTATTCCGTTTCTCCAAATTCAATCAATCACACTTTTAATTAACCATTTAACTAGTGGTGTTCAAAATCCAAATGCAAATTTATGGTTTTATTTACTATTTCTTGCAGGAGTTAATGCTTTATCCGGCGCAATGAGTATTTTGGATGAATATATCTTCTATTATTTTGTTCAATATTTTAGCCAGTATCTTGATTTAAAAGTATGGAAGAAAAAAGCAGATATAGATATTTCAACCCAAGAAAGTCCTACATATCAAAACTTAATACAAGTAGCGTTCACAAAAGGGTCTGACCCGTTACTTAATACAGTATTGAATCATCGTGGAATTTTAAAAGGATTTGTGACTATGTTTTTTGCAGTTTCATTTACAGCAATATTTGATTGGAAAATTCTTGTAGTAATTCTACTGATCATTGTTCCTCGATTAATTATTTCATTATCAAAAGGACGAAGAAATTACAGTATTGTTCGAGAAAATTCTCCACTTAGACGACGTTTTTTAAACTTTAGAGGCTATGTTACTGAAAAAGCAGCAGTTATCCAATCAAAACTTTTACAAAACACAAAAATATTTATTGATGGAGCATACAAAATTAATGATGAGTATATGGTTCAAAAAATGGCACAAGAAAATAAATTCTTTAAACTACAGTTCGCATATGAAATTTTTTCTGCCGCTGGGTTTTTTTACGCATTTTCTCAGATTCTTAAAGCGGTTATCTCTAAAACAATTCCTGTTGGACAAATGTATTTCCTAATTAACTCTGTGTACCGAATCGAAGATTCGCTTTCCAGTGTATTAAGTAGGTACTCAGTACTTCATGAAGATTCAAGATATGTTACGGAAATTTTCACATTCTTTAATATTGAAAACAAGATTCAAACTAAAAATGGTGCGATTGTTTTATCATTTTCAAAGCCTCCAACAATTGTGTTTGAAAATGTTTCATTTCAATATGGAGAAGCGGGCGGAATCGTAATTAAAAACTTAAATCTCACAATTGAACCGGGTCAAAAGGTGGGGCTCGTGGGAAATAACGGAGCGGGTAAATCTACCTTTGTTAAATTACTATGTCGAATTTACGATCCAACTGAAGGTCGAATTTTAATTGATGGACACGATTTAAGGGACATTGATTTGGAATCGTGGTGGAAATATGTAGCTGTTTTGATGCAGGACTTCACAACATACGTCACAACTGCGGAGGAATCGATTGCACTTGGCCAAAACTCAGAGGTATTAGACGAAAAACGAGTAGTTCAATCTGCAAAAATGGCTGCGGCGCACGAATTTATTTCTGATTGGAAAAAAGGATACAAAGAAGAGTTGAGCCCCGAGTTTGATGGAATCGAACCATCAAAAGGACAGCGGCAAAAAATTGCCTTGGCTCGTGTGCTGTATCGAACTGCCCCAGTATTAATTCTCGACGAACCAACAGCCGCTGTGGATGCAGAATCTGAAAAAACAATATTTGATCATCTTGAAAAGATGACTGACAACACAACCGCCATCTTAATCTCTCATGATTTTTCAACAATTAGACGTGCCGACAGAATTGTAGTGTTAAATAAAGGATCGCTGATACAGGATGGTACGCACGAACAACTGATGAAGGATAAAAAAGGTATGTATGCTGAGCTCTATACCATGCAACTTGAAGGCTATACAAAATAGGCCTTATCTAGCAAATCCATAGCCAAAATCTTAAAAAACCGCTAAACTCATCTTATGAAAAACGAACGAATATTTATTAAAGATTTGGAGGCACATACTGGAAATGAAGTGGTTATTTCAGGCTGGATTGATGTGCGTCGAGACCAAGGAAAACTGATCTTTTTAGATTTTCGTGATGTGACTGGTTATGTTCAAGGTGTTGTTCTTCCTGGAGCAACAGAAGCAAAAGAAGTAGCAGAGAAACTTCGACCAGAATGGGTAGTTACCGTTCGTGGAAAAGTAAATGCACGTCCTGAAAAAAATGTTCAAGCAGATAAACAAAATGGAAAAATTGAACTTGAAATTTTAGGAATTGAAATTTTAAATGAAGCTGAAACTCCAGCATTTGATGTTCGAGGCGATGGAAAAGAAATTGGAGAAGAACACCGAATTGAATACAGATATTTAGACTTACGCCGTCCTCGAATGCAAAAAAATATACGGAACCGACACAAAGCAACAATGTTTATTCGAAAGTATTTATCTGATCAACAATTTACAGAAGTTGAAACTCCAGTACTAACTAAATCAACTCCTGAAGGAGCACGGGACTATATTGTGCCCTCACGAATTGAACAAGGAAAATTCTATGCACTTCCACAATCTCCACAACAATATAAACAACTATTAATGACGTCTGGTTTTGAACGATATTTTCAAATTGTTAAATGCATGAGAGATGAGGATACAAGAGGAGACCGACAACCAGAATTTACTCAAGTCGATATGGAAATGAGTTTTGTTAATCAAGAAGATGTAATGGCATTGAATGAAGCCCTTCTTATTAAATTAGTAACTGAACTATATCCGGAGAAAAAAATTCAAGAAATTCCTTTTCCACGAATTACGTATAAAGATGCAATGGAAAAATATGGAAATGATCGACCCGATGTTCGAACAAATAAAGAGGATCCGAACTTACTGGCATTCTGCTGGGTTGTTGATTTTCCATTCTTCGAAAAAACAGATCAGAAAGTTACCGACGACAATGCAAAAGTAACAGGTTGGACATTTACACACAATCCATTCTCAAGACCAAAACCTGAACACTTAGAGTGGCTTCAAACTAAACAAAACATTGGCGACATACTCACTACTCAGTACGACATTTGCTTAAATGGATATGAAGTTGGAGGAGGAAGTATTCGAAATCATAAAGCGGAAGATTTGATGCATGTATTTCAAATTATGGGATATCCCGAAGAAAGTATTCAAAGAAACTTTGGACATATGCTTCATGCCTTTAAAAGTGGAACACCTCCGCATGGTGGAATTGCCTGGGGCTTTGATCGACTCCTTATGTTACTTGAAGACGAGCCAAATATTCGAGAAGTAATTGCCTTTCCTAAAACAGGCGAGGGCCGAGACCTCATGATGAAAAGTCCATCTGAAGTTTCTACTCAGCAACTTATTGATTTAGGAATTACCGTTAAAAAACCTAAGTAATCTTTTTCAATTTCAATCGTCATACTAAATGCGACAAACGTAGAGGGTGAGTAGCCTTCTAATATATTTGACAATCATCAAATATGTGTTATATTCGCAGGACATGCAAACAAACATGACACAACTAAATATTGGCCGAGTAACTCCTGACAAAAGGGCTGTTACTCCGTCGGCAAACTCTTTTTCTAAGGGGTCAATCACTGTGTACGCATACATGTTTGGTCCTTCGGTAAAAACACCTATTGGTACGTCGTTCTAAGTATTAACATTAAGTACTTCAAACGCCGTGCCAAAAGCATGGCGTTTGTTTTTATACAGAAATAAAAACAATTAGTTCTTTCAACCTGGCTTTTGCCAATTAGTTCTTTCGAAATGTGAGCAAAGCTCGCATTAGTTCTTTCACAACTTAATTACAACACCCCAGAACCCAAAAACATGGACACTGAAAATGAAGATAGAGCTCCCAAAACAATGTGGGAGTATATGCAGAATAGTGCCGGCATCGTAGGCGTAACCAAATGGATTTTCGCCCTCATTGGCACTCCAGAAAGCAGGAGAAATATTCGAAACATGCGTATTGCTGTTATTTTAATCGCAATCGTAAATTTGATTCAGCCTATTGCAATCGGCTATGTCATTAGCGGACTCTCAACAAAAGATTTCCGCTTGGTTATTATTTCGATGATTTCATTTATTGTTGCAACCTTTGTGTCACGGGTCATTCAATGGTTCCATGACAAACAAAGGGAAAACATGCTTGGAATTCATTTAGGGCAGTTTGATGAAAAACTCTCTACGCTCTTTTTTGGAATTTCAATTGGTCAACATTCACATTTGGGTCACATCCTTGCCCCTGAAACAATTAGTAAAGGGAAAGGGCGTGCATACGATTTACACCGAACTATTTTGTCAGAAGTATTTCCTGGACTTTTATATCTAGGACTCGCTCTTGTCTTCCTTTGGATTTTTAGTTGCGTTGCAGGACTAATAATGACTGTCGTAATTTGCATCTACATGTACTTCAGTTTGTTTCTTAACATGAAAACATCACAAGATCTTGCTCCTGTAGATAAGAAACTTCGCAATCTTTATCGTCGTCAAGCTTCTCGTTGGATCAATGTTGCACGCGTTGCAATTTGCGGTCAAGAAAAAAGAGAAGTTGATGAGATGACAGAAACATACGAAGACGCACTTAAGGACGATAGGAAGTTTTGGTTTTGGTATATCGACATTACACTCGTGAGATCATTCGTGAATATGAGTGGAATGGCCGCTTCAGTTTCTTGGGGAGCTTGGCTCGTCTACGAAGGACACATGGAAATTGGATTACTCTATCCCGTTATGCAATGGACTTTTAGAATTAGTGACTCATTATGGAGACTTGCAGACATTGAGCACACACTTAATTGGAACTTACCCGCGATTCAGTCAATGATTGCAGCAGTTAGTATTAAATCTTCAATTGTTGACAAACCAGATGCAGTCGTAATTGACTCATCGAAACCACATCGTATTAGTTTTGAATCTGTGGGACACACATATCCCAAAGAAAAATCAGGAGACGAACAGCAAGCAGCATTAGTAAATGTTAGTTTCGATATTGAACCAGGGGAAACAGTTTCACTCATTGGTTCAAGCGGTGCAGGCAAATCAACCATCATGAAGCATTTACTTAGGTTTGATGATCCTTTAAACGGTCGGATTACTGTTGGCGGAGTTGATTTGCGTGACATTACGCAAGCTTCCTGGAAAGCGTGCATAGGATATATTCCTCAAAAGCCCTCAGTATTTGACGGCACGATTAGAGATAACTTGGTATACGGACTTTCAGCTGAAGCTCGTGCGTCGATTACTGATGAAGAACTTTGGACATTAATGAGACTTCTCAAAATTGATTTTGAAGGAAGACTCACTAATGGCTTAAATACACTTGTCGGTAGAAATGGAGTAAAGCTTTCAGGTGGGCAAGAGCAACGATTAATGATTGGGGCAGCGGTAATTCGCAAACCAAGATTGTTAGTTGTTGATGAAGCAACATCAAGCCTCGATTCAACCACTGAACGCGCTGTTCAGGAGGGTCTCGATGAATTCCTTCGCAATAGTCAAACAAGTGCGCTGTTCGTTGCACATCGTTTGAGCACAGTTCGTGGTTGTAATAAGTTTGTGGTCCTACGTCCCGCCTCAGAGGTGGTTAACGGAGGATCTCAGGTCGAAGCAATTGCTTATTCGTTTGAGGAACTTTACCAAAAGTCACCGACGTTTAAGCGATTAGCTGACGATCAAGGTTTAGTAATCACTGCGTAAGCCGCAATCTTACTCTACCGAGCGGACATCTGAAAAGATGTCCGCTTTTTTATTTCCTAATTAAAATATTTTATGCAAAATTTAATACATATGAAAAATATGAGAAAGAAACACAAAAAGAAAAATGCGCCCCACCTGTGCGGGACGCATGTATTTTTCACCCTTTTGCTGCGGTAATAGACTTTACTTTGCAAACGGCCAACTCACCATACCAATTGGTTTAAGTTCAAGAAGTCTTGCAGTTTCATCAGCCAAACAGGTGAGCTTTGTATTAAAGCGAAGATCCTTGTTCTTGATGTCGGGATAGTTTTCGATTTCGACCACAACATCTGAACGACCATACGCTTCAAACCATGCACGCTTAGTAAGTGCATCGAGAGCAGCAGCTTCAGGAACAGTTTCTGTTCGTTGTTCATTTGTAGTGAGCGTGTAACTCTCTGCACAATCAACTGCCGGGGAGCGCATCAAGAAAACTGCTGATGGGTCGATCTTTAGAAAAGCTTGGAAGATCTCAACATCATTCTGCCATTCTGGGAAGCATGCAACCAATGCATCTCTATGAATTTTTCGAAAGAGTGTGAGCTTACCTTCGTAGGTTTCTGCTCCCATATAAGTAATCGAGTCATGAAAACTTCGATCGCAGATGATCAATCCTCCGCCCTCTAACGTTAATTCTTTGAATGCCTGAATTTCTCGCTGATACTGTTCAACCAACACAGCAGATTGAAGTTCGTTAAAAAAATCGAATCGTGCTTGTTTATCGCCAAGTGGTAGAAAGTTGAATTTATCCCTCCAACCTGAATTAAAAAGATCGGTTGCAGTTTCAGGAATAAGAACGAAATTTAGCTCATTTGCTTTCGCGAGCTGAATGAGCACTTCTCCCGCCGCTCCCTTTCCGCCCCCTGGCCCGCCACTGACAACAGCCTTTCTGACTAATTGTTTAAGGTTCATACAATATCCTGATGGGTTTAAATCAGGCCTTTCTGCCGAGATACTAACATAACTGAGCTATTTTGATATACTCATTTTATGCCTTTTGAAATAAAGCACTCGGCCTATTCTGGGCCACTCGACCTACTTCTTTCGCTTATTGAAAAACGAAAATTGTTTGTAAATGATATTTCTCTTTCTCAAGTTACTGAAGATTATTTGAGTCACATTAAAAATTTAGGCGGATTAACAGAGGGCGAAAATCATCAGTTATTCCCACTCCACGATGTATCCGATTTTATCGTTATTGCATCAACTTTAATTTTAATTAAGTCACGCTCACTATTACCAGAGCTCTCACTTTCAGGAGAAGAAGAACAAAGTATTGAAGACTTGGAAGATCGGTTAAAAGAATATCAAAAATATAAATCACTTTCAGCTCATATTGAAAAACTTTTCAGATTACATCCACTTTTTTCAAAACAATATATTCCTCCGAGTAAAAGAAAAAATCAAACAAGTGTATTTGCACCAGCAAAAGATATTAGCGTAGCGAATTTACAATCAGGAATTTGGCGAGTGATTGAATCATTTCCTAAAAAACAAGTATTACCTAAAGTAGCGGTAAGAAAAGTAAAAAGTTTAGAAGAAGTAATCCAGGATTTAACGAAACGAATGACAGAAGCACTTACATACTCATTCAAACAATTTACTGACGGAGAAATTTCAAAATTGCATGGAATGAATAAAAAAAATGATGTCGAAGATTCAGAAAATACAGACGAAAAAGAAGTTGTAGCCAAGGAACAAAAAGTAACCGTAATTATTTCGTTTCTAGCAATGCTTGAATTGGTAAAACAAGGTATGATATACGCAAATCAACATAATGACTTTGGTGATATTTTAATGGAGAGTCAGCAAGTAGGAACTCCGAGGTATTGAGAATAAAAAGATGAAATTAATTTAGAACGAACAAGAAATAATTGAACACTTTATACACTATTTAATATGAGCACCAATACCGAATCAACACTACAAGAACTAGCACAAAATATTGAAGGGATTTTGTTTTGGAAAGGAGAAGCTGTTTCAAAAAAGAAATTAATCGAAATGTTTGAATGTAGTGAAGGGCAGTTAGAAGAAGTTCTCAAACACATTGACAATGAAACTAAAAATCGAGGCATCTCTCTTGTTCAAACTGATTCAGAAGTTGAACTACGAACCTCGAAAACGGTTTCAAAAACAATTGACCAAATTCAAAAAGATGAACTATCACGAGATCTTGGAAAAGCCAGTTTAGAAACTTTGGCTATTGTTTGCTACCGTGGACCTTCAACCAGAAAAGAAATCGAATATGTGCGAGGTGTTAATTGTCAAAGTATTTTGCGAACTCTTGAAATTCGAGGTCTAATTGAACGAGAAGAAGAGGGAAGCAGAATTTTGTACAAGCCATCGATAGATCTACTCGGCCACCTTGGTATTGCAACACTACAAGAATTACCAGAAATTGATAAAGTAAAAGGAATGATTGAAAAGCACGAAGAAAATACTGAGGAGTAAAATTTAATTAGTTTTATAGAATGTCAAAAATAATTGCACGATCAATATTATATGTAGTTTTAATTGTTACGTGCTTTCTAATAATTCAGTACAAGAACAGCAATATAAATATTGAAAATCAAAAAATTACCGACTATCAAATCGCTCAAGAAAAAATAAATAATTATTTAGAATGGAAACATGAACTAGCATTAACATATGGCTCATTACCTATTGAAGCAAATGAAGTTATCGTTTATGACACTAACTCAAAAAAAACGTTATTTCAAAAAAATAATACAACACTTCACACTTTAGCTTCTGTTACAAAATTAATGACAACATACCTCGCGCTTCAAACGCTCGACGCAAGTTCAAGTATTACTATTTCAAAAAAAGCCCTAAATACTGAAGGGGAATCTGGTTTAATTGAAGGAGAGGTTTGGCCACTTGAGAAACTTGTTGCATTTACTTTAATTGTTTCTTCAAACGATGGGGCCGCAGCTTTGGCTGAAGCTGTTGAACAAAAGATAGGTAAAAACTTTATTCAATTTATGAATGAGAAAGCAATTGAAATGAACTTACCGTCACTTCATTTTACAACTCCTTCCGGCCTTGATACTGGTATTAATTCTTCATCATCAAAAGCAACCAGTGGGGGAATTGGAAATGCTCAAGACATAACAAAGTTAGCTGAAATATTTTTATACACGTATCCGAATATTGCAATACAAAGTACGTATCAAAAAGCAACATTTATTGGAAGTAAGGGATTGCATGAAGCAGTAAATACTGATGTTATTATTTCATACATCAAAGATCCGCTTCTTTCAAAAACAGGATACACTGAACTTGCTGGAGGAAATTTGGTGTATGCCTTTAACGCTGGAACCACTGATAAGCCCCGACCAGTAATTGTGACAATTTTAAATTCAAGTACAGGGGGTCGTTTTAGTGACGCTCGAATGATTGCGTCGTCCACACTCACCGTATTGAGAAAAGAGCCGCAATCCATATAATGCATATATAAACAAACTATCCACATGACATTAAGCGTAATTAAAGTATTTATACCAGCAGTTCTTTCATTCTTTATTGGAATAGGAATTACGCCGTATTTCAGTGATTTTTTTTACAAACACAAGCTTTGGAAGCGAAAGTCGCGTAAAATTGAAAGTACCACACTTGAAAGAGATAAAATTTCTCCAACATTTAAAGCAATACACAATGAGGAGGGGGAACTGTCAACACCACGTGTTGGGGGAACAATTATTTGGGTATCAGTTGTTATTACGATTGCACTTTTATATTTAAACTCTTTCTTTTTAAATAATTCACTTTCAAACAAATTAGATTTTTTAAGTAAAAATCAAACTATTCTTCCGCTTGCTGCATTATTATTTGGTTCAATTATCGGATTGCTCGACGACATTCTTCAAATTTATGATACTGAAGGGCGTTTTGCCGACGGAATTTCAAGGAGATATCGAATTTTAGTTGTGTTGTTTATTTCTGCTGTTGGTGCCTGGTGGTTTTTCTTCAAATTACAGAATTTTGTGATTACTGTACCTTTTGGATTTTTTGGAGGTACTCTCGATTTAGGACTCGCTTTTATTCCATTTTTTATCATTGTAATGCTTGGAGTATTTTCAGGATCAGTAATAGATGGGATTGATGGACTTGCAGGGGGTGTAATGGCCTCTGCCTTTACTTCATATTTAGTAATTGCATATGTTCAAAATCAAATTGACCTCGCTGCATTTTGCGCCGTAATTGTTGGAGGAATTTTAGCTTTCTTGTGGTTTAACATTCCGCCCGCCCGTTTCTATTTAGGTGAAACTGGAATGCTAGGACTCACCGTAACTTTGGCTATTATTGCTTTTCTAACCCAACAAGTGTTAGTTCTTCCAATAATTGCATTTCCACTAGTTGCCACATCTCTTTCATCATCTATACAAATGTTTTCAAAAAAATATTTTAAAAAGAAAGTATTTTTAGTGGCACCACTTCATCATCATTTTGAAGCACTAGGGTGGCCATCGTATAAAGTAACAATGCGATATTGGGTTATATCAGCTATTTGCGGAATTATTGGAGTAATTATCGCTATCTCACATTAGGCGCAGTTAAAATATAATGCTTACTAAACGTCTTTTAATTGACAAACCACTCCTTATTATAATTGGACTTTTGGTGGTGGTTGGTTTTTTCGTATTTAGTTCAGCCTCACTTGGATTACTTGCTCGAAATACATCACTTTTTGAATCAGTTAAAACAAATCAATTAGTTTTAGGTTTAGGATGTGGAATTATTTTACTGGCAATTACAGCAAACATTCCTTATAAACTTTTTAAACGATATAGTTTATTTTTTTATATTCTTTCAGCAATAGCACTTGCGTTGGTATTTGTGCCTCATATAGGGGTAGCACATGGAGGGGCAAAGCGTTGGGTAGATGTAGGTCCAATTACATTTCAACCTTCTGAAATTTATAAATATGCATTTGTAATGTATTTAGCAACTTGGATTTCAAACGTCAAAGGAAAGATTACTTCATTTAAATACGGACTCATTCCATTTGGAATAATTATTGCAATTAGTGGAGCTTTTATTTTACTTCAACCGGACACTGCTACTTTTGGTGTAATTGCAATTGCAGGAACTGCAATGTATTTAGTGGGGGGAGCAAAATGGAGAGATATTTTTATTATGGGTGGCATCGGAGTACTGGTTATTGGACTACTGGCCCTTACTCGACCTTACATTAGAGA
>JBBRPW010000009.1:0-23579 GCA_038227435.1 Minisyncoccia bacterium
GTGTATTTTTTTGTTTTTTGACATTGTATGAAAACTTACTGACCTACATTAAACTCCGCGTTTCTAATAAATTAATGTTTACATATAATTTTATTAATTTTGATAATTTTCTATTCTTTTTTCTCATACAGCAAGCGCAGCTTTGCAATCGATTCACTTATTTTTTTACATTCCTCAAGTAGTTTTCCGACCTCTTCAAAATTTCCAGCTTTTTCAGACTTTTGAACTTGGGCCATGAGATCTTCAAATTGTTCCTCGAGTATGCCTTCTTCTGCCCAAAAAAGCAACTCTTTTAAGGCCTTTTCTTGTTGTTTTTCTGGGTTCTTATCTGCTCTTGAATAAAGAGAACTGACGTATTCATCGAGCTCAAAAAGAATCATGTCTTTATTGGCATTTTGTTTTTCAAGTGCAGCTTCATATCCACCTTTATATAGTGCTTTAAAAGCATTTTCAATTATGTGGTGTTCTTTTTTAAAATCATCTGACATCATCATTCCAAACAATAATCGAATGGCTTTTGTTGAACGAGACGATAATGAATTTTTTTGTCCTCCTTGTACGACTGTTCCGATTCCTCCAACTGAAGACGAATAACCTGCCCCTTCTGTGACGGACTTTACAGATTGAAGTTCGTCACTTAATACTTGATTTGAAATTCCAAATAAAAGAGAAGCTTCGTCGATAAAGCGTCCGCGAGCCATGGGACTAGGAATGCTTTTAATGTACGGAAGAATTTTTTCACGAATGTATACGGTTTTTTCACGGCTGTCTTTTGTGTTTACCATTGCCGGGTCTTTTGAAGTAACTTCCATTATGTAACTAATTACATGTTTTGAATTTCTGAGCGCTTCTTTATACTGATCAACACTTTCCCGAATCACATCGGCCGGATCTTTTCCTTGGGGCAACAGTGCAACCTTTACTTCCATTCCAGCCTGAAGAGCAAGTAACCACGCTTTCATCGTTGCATTAATTCCTGCTTTATCTGCATCGTAAACAAGCATTAAGTTTGGAGACATGCGCTTTATCATTTCAAGTTGTTGAATGGTGAGAGCAGTTCCTGAAGTTGCAACGGTGTTTTCAAAACCAGCTTGATGCGACATGAGCAAATCCATTTGACCTTCAACAAGCACTGCATATTTTTTCTCTCGAATAATATGTTTTGCTTTATCGAATCCATACAGGACTTCTGATTTATTAAACACTGGAGTGTCTGGGCTATTTAAGTATTTTGCAACCTCACCTCCACCAGGTGCGGGTGGTTCGTCTGGCATAATGCGTCCAGTAAACGCAATCATTCGCCCTGACTGATCTGAGATTGGAAACATAATTCGATTTCGAAATCTATCATACATTCCTTTATCTCCTTGCTTAATCAAGCCTGCATTTTCAATTTCATTTTTTTGATGACCTTTCTTAATGAGTACTTGTTCAAGTGAATGCCATTCATTTAACGACAATCCAATGTGCCAATCCTTAATTGTTTTTTCAGTGAGACCTCGGCCTAATAAATATACGCGAGCTTTTTCTGCCTGAACACTTTCATGATACAAATTATGTTCAAAAAAGAGTGCAGCCTCTTCAATTAAATCTCGTGACTTTGAATTTTGACTTACCTCATATGATGCCTGCCGTAAATCGACACCTGCTTTTTCAGCTAACATTTTAAGCGCTCCTGAAAAATCTACTTTTTCATATTCTTGAACGAAGCTGAAAATATCGCCTTTTTGCCCGCATCCAAAGCAGTAAAAAGTTCCACGATCAGGGGAAACAAAAAAGGAAGGCGTCTTTTCGCGATGAAAAGGACACTTCCCTTTTAAGCTTCGTCCTGCAGGAGTAAGTTCAACATACCCCGACACAACATCGGTGATACTCAACTTTTCTTTAATTAATTCTGCGGTTGATTGTGACATTGATCGAGCGAGATCACGCCGGCCGACGTCCTTTTGGGCCGGCGCTAGCGAAATTATTATATTATTCACTATCACTTTCACCAACTACCTGATGGCATGCCGATTACCGTGACTGATAGTCTCCTTCGGTTTCAATTCGTAAAGCTCCAGATTCTCGAGACACTTTTTCAACCATTGCGGCTTTTTCACTTCCAGGGAATCCAGTTCCAGCAGGAATCAATCGTCCAACAATTACGTTTTCCATTAATCCTCGAAGTTCGTCGGTACTTCCTCGAACAGCTGAACTAATAAGAATCTTTGTTGTATTTTGGAATGACGCTGCAGAAAGGAAACTCTTACGTGAAAGAGAAACTTCTGTAATACCCATCGGTACTTGTTCAACTTTTGCTTCGATTAAGTTTTCAGCTCGGAGTCGTTTGTTTTCTGCATTAACGTCAGAAATTTCAACTACGTCTCCTACACTAAATACTGATTAACCAGCTTCTTTAATTCGAACTCGAGTAAACATTTGTCGAACAATAACTTCAATGTGCTTTTGAGAAACAGCTTCTCCTTGAAGTTCATACAATTTCTTAATTTCAGAAATAATATATTGCTCTGCTTTTTCTTTTCCTGCGTAGTGGAATACATCATCAGGATCAAGTGATCCGTCTGTAATAATGTCTCCCTTACTTACATGTTGACCAATTTTAACAAGAGGAACTCGGACCATAGCAATTGCATGTTCTGTTTCTGATTTTCCAGCTCGTGTTCCAACTTTTTTAGATGTACTTATTTTCTTAACTGGAGCTTCTCCGGCGTCAGGAGTAATTACAATTACTTTTTCTTTTCCAGTATTTCTAATTTCTGAAATAAGTCCGTCGCATTTAGCTACAGCTCCTGGATTTTTAGGTCGTCGTTTTTCAAATACTTCAACCACTCGAGGAAGTCCGGCTGTAATGTCTCCTCCAACTGTTGCGGCTCCTCCTGTGTGGAAAGTACGCATTGTAAGTTGAGTTCCAGGCTCTCCAATCGCTTGAGCGGCTACGGTTCCTACCGCTTCTCCTAAATCAGTTAATTTATTTTTTCCAAGATCGAGTCCGTAACACATAGCGCAAATTCCATTATGTGTTTTACATGTAAGTGGAGATCGAACTACTACAAATTCAATTCCTGGCTTATCAACACCTTTCGCTTCAACTTTTGTAAGTAAGTGATTTCGTTTGAATAGAACTGAACCGTCTGTATCAATAATATCTTCTGCAATTACTCGTCCAAAAATATGTTTTGAAAGTGGTTGCTCAATTCCTGATGCAGTCTTTCGTGTTACAGGCATTCCTTCTTTAGTTCCACAGTCTTGTTCAGTAATTACTACGTCTTGAGCTACAACGAATAGTTTTCGAGTAAGGTATCCAGCATTCGCCGTGTTGAGGGCGGTGTCTGTCATTCCTTTTCGAGCTCCGTGAGTTGAAATGAAATATTCAATCGGTGTAAATCCTTCAAGTCCTGATGAAATGATAGGTACTTCAAGCGTTTGACCTTGAGAGTTTTGAATCAATCCTTTCATTCCGGCCATTTGAGTTAACTGACCAATTGTTCCTCGGGCTCCTGAAGTAATAAGGTCGTAGGCTGATCCATTTTTATCAAGTGAAAGTGGTACCAATTTTTCGATAGAACTTTTCGCTTCGTGCCAAATTTCAATATTCTTTCGAAGTCGTTCATCTTCCGTAATAAGTCCGTCTGCAAATTGATCTGAAACGACCTCAGCTTCTTTTCGTCCTTTTTCGATAATTGCTCCTTTTCCTGCAGGCACTCGTACCTCATCGAGTCCGAATGTTGTTCCTGACATTGTTGAGAATTTAAATCCGAAATCTTTAATCGCATCCAAAATTTTTGGCATTGACTGAACGCCTTTTGTTGCAATCAAGTCATCCAAAATTGCATTCATTGCTGACTTTGCAATTACTTTGTTTACGAATGGATAGTCATCAGGAAGCACTTGGTTGAAGAGTAATCGTCCTGGAGTTGTTTCAATAAATTGTGCAATTCCATCTACGAAGAAATCTTTAAACTTTGGAAGGTTTGGAGGAAGTACTTTAATTTTAGCTCGATAAGAAAGCTCGCCGTATGCAATTGCTTGATACGCAGCCTCTGGGCTTTCAAAGTGATTTCCTTCTCCTTTTTGTCCTTCAACATCTTTTGTCATCCAGAATGCTCCAAGTACAATTTCTTTTGAAGGTGCTGAAATTAGATCTCCTGATCCAGGTTTAAGCACGTTCTTATCAGATGCCATAATTTCTCGTGCCTCAGCTTGCGCTTCAACTGAAAGTGGAAGGTGAACGGCCATTGTATCTCCGTCGAAGTCGGCGTTGTAGGCATTACATACAAGTGGGTGAAGTTGAATTGCATTTCCTTCAATCAATTGTGGTTTGAAAGCTTGAATACCAAGTCGGTGCAAAGTAGGAGCTCGGTTTAGAAGAACATATTTATCTTTAATTACATCTTCTAAAATAGCCCACACTTCTGGAATTCCATCATCGATTAATCGTGATGCTCCTCGAATGTTGAATGCTAATTCTTTTCGAAGAAGTTCTGCAATTACGAATGGTCGGAAAAGTTCAAGAGCCATGTGCTTTGGAAGTCCACATTGGTCAAGCTTCATATCAGGTCCAACCACAATTACTGATCGAGCAGAATAGTCTACTCGTTTTCCAAGCAAGTTTCCTCGAAGAAGTCCTTTCTTTCCTTTCAAATTATCTGCGAGTGACTTTAATGGTCGTCGTTGTGCTTGATTTACTCCAGCAAAGAGTGCGTTTCCATGTCGAATTGAGTTGTCGATAAGTGCATCAACCGCTTCTTGCAAGATTCGTTTTTCATTTCGCAAAATAACATCGGGGGCAAAAATTTCTTTAAGCTTTCGAAGTCGATTATTTCGGTTAATTACTCGTCGGTATAAGTCGTTAATGTCTGAAGTAGCTGTTCGTCCTCCTTCAAGGGCAACCATTGGTCGAAGTGCAGGAGGAATAACAGGAATTTTAGTAAGGAACATCCATTCTGGTCGAATGTTTGATCCAATCATTCCTCGAATCATTGAGAGTCGTCGAATAAGTTTATCTCGATCAGTTGATCCAACTGTTTCTAATTCTTTTTCGAGAGCTCCGTATAGTTTTTGTAGATCAAGTTTCTTAAATAAGTTGTATACCGCTTCTGCTCCAATTTCAGCTTCAAAAATAGAACCGAATTTCAAAGAGAATTTGTGATATTCAACTTCATCAAGTACTCGTCCGATTACCAAGCTTTCAATATCTCGTTTTGTATTTAAATACAATTCATTAACAGCATCTTTTGTTTTTTCGTCGTTAATTGTTTTGATTTTGTTTTTGTATTCGTTTTCAAGATCTCGAATTACTCGCTTCTGTTCATCTTCACTTACTTTAGTTACAAGGTATCCAGCGAAGTACACAACCTTTTCAAGGTCTCCTGTACTCATTCCTAAAATCGTTCCGATTCGTGAAGGTAAACTTCGAAGGAACCAAATGTGTGCAACAGGTGTTGCAAGTTCAATGTGTCCCATTCGTTCTCGACGAACAATTGATCGAGTAAGTTCTACTCCACATTTTTCACAAATAATTCCTTTATATCGAATACCTCGGTATTTTCCACAGTAACATTCGAAATCTTTTTCAGGTCCGAAAATTTTCTCGTCGAACAAACCATTCTTTTCAGAACGTTGTGTTCGGTAGTTCATTGTTTCTGGCTTTGTCACTTCTCCGTGTGACCACTCAACAATTCGCTCAGGTGAAGCTACTTTGAGTTCAATTCCCTCAAAGTATTTCTGATCTCCAAATTTATCTTTAGATGTATTTTGTTTCATATATGTTTTGATTTAGCGAAATCACGTCGCGTCCCGTCCTTATGACGCGACGCCGGATTTCTAATGTTGATTATTTATTTGGAGCGCTATCAGAATCTCCTTCAACATCTTTTCCGTACACCGTTCGAACCTTTTCGGTGACTTCATATTCTTGATCTGGTAATTCTTTATTCACCAACGTAACGTCGAGTGCCAATCCTCGTAAATTGTTTAGAAGAACGTTGAATGATGCAGGGCTGTTTGTTTGTGTAATTGGTCGTCCTTTTACGATTGCATCGAAGGCTGCTGATCGTCCTACAATGTCGTCGGATTTAATTGTTAAAACCTCTCGAAGCGTGTGAGCGGCACCGTGTCCTGAAAGAGCCCACACTTCCATTTCTCCAAATCGTTGTCCTCCTCCTTGAGCCTTTCCTCCAAGTGGTTGCTGAGTAATAAGAGAGTACGGACCAATTGATCGCATGTGAATCTTATCTTCAACCATGTGGTGGAGTTTAAGAATGTACATATATCCAACGGCAATTTTTTGTTCAAATGCATCTCCTGTTCGTCCGTCATACAGTGTCATTTTTCCATCAGCTGTGAATCCAGCTTCAACTAATTCCGCTTTCACTTCGTCTTGTGTTGCTCCGGCAAAGGCTGGCACAATGGCTTGATATCCAAGTGTGTTTGCGGCAAGCCCTAGGTGAAGTTCTAAAATTTGTCCAAGGTTCATACGTGATGGCACTCCAAGTGGTGTAAGAATTACATCAACAGGTGTTCCGTCTGCCATGTATGGCATTTCTTCTTCAGGAAGAATTCGAGAGATAACTCCTTTGTTTCCGTGTCGTCCAGCAAGTTTGTCTCCGACTGAAACGTTTCTTACTTGTGCAATTTCAATGTGAATTCGTTTAATGATTCCTGATTCAAGTTTGTCTCCTTTTTCTCGTGAGAATACTTTTACAGAAACTACTCGTCCTCGTTTTCCGTTTTCAACTCGCTTTGATGTATCTTTTACATCTCGTGATTTTTCTCCGAAGATAGAACGAAGTAATCGCTCTTCAGGTGTAAGTTGTGTTTCTCCTTTTGGAGTAATTTTTCCAACTAAAATATCACCGGGTGAAACTTCTGCTCCAATTCGAACTACTCCTTCGTGATCGAGGTTTTTAAGTTTCGCTTCTCCAACGTTTGGAATGTCAGGAGTTGTTACTTCGGGACCAAGTTTTGTATCTCGAACATTCACTACGAATTCTTCAATTTGAATACTTGAGAATTTACTTCGCTTTACTAATCGTTCTGACAAAATAATCGCATCGTCGTAGTTTGCTCCTTGCCATGTCATGAATGCAACAAGCACGTTATGTCCAAGAGAAATTTGTCCGTTATCTGATGTTGAAGCATCGGCAAGTACATCTCCTTTTTTAACTTCTTGGTGCAAGTTCACTACAGGTCGTTGGTGATAATCTGTAAATTGGTTTGTTCGTGAGAATTCAACTAATTTAAATGTAATTTCTTTTCCTTTATTAACTGATGCGTCGGCTGGTTTAAATACAATATGTTTTGCATCAACTGCAGTAATTGTTCCATTTGATGGAGCAATCACAAGTCGTCCAGTGTCGAGCGCAGCTTTCTTTTCAATTCCCGTAGCAACAATCGGCGCTTCAGGTTGAAGCGGAGGAGTTGCTTGCTTTTGCATGTTTGATCCCATGAGTGCTCGGTTTGCATCGTCGTGATTCACGAAAGGAATCATGGCTGTTGCAATTGAAAAGGCTTGGTTAGTTGCCACGTCGATATAATCAACGCCTTCTGGCTTTACCATTATTGGTTTTCCTTTTAATCGACATTCAACTTCTTCAGTTGTAAATTTTCCTGCTTTGTCATAACTATTTCCGGCGTGAGCAATTGTAAATCCTTCTTCTTCAAGCGCATTGAAGTAAGTAATTTCTCCTGTCACCTTTCCGTTTTTAACTTTAACTAAAGGAGTTTCAATCATTCCGAAAGGATTGATTCGTGCGTAGGCAGATAAGTTAAGTACGAGTCCAATGTTCGGTCCTTCAGGTGTTTGAATTGGACATACTCGTCCGTAGTGAGATGGGTGCACGTCTCGCACTTCATATCCCGCTCGTTCTCGTGTTAATCCTCCGGGGCCGAGTGCAGAAACTCGTCTTAAGTGTTCAAGTTCGTTAAGCAAGTTGTCTTGCTGCATGAATTGAGAAAGTTGGTTTGTTGTAAAAAATTCCTTGATTCGAGCTTGAAGTGGTCGAGGAATAATAAATTGAACAGGAAGTGATGCATCGGTATCAATTGTCGACATTCGGTTTTGAATGTTTCGTTTGATTTGTGTCATTCCTAATCGAATTTTTTGAGCCAAGAGTTCTCCAACGAATCGCACTCGTCGTGAACCTAGATGATCAATATCGTCGGCAACACTTTCCTTTTGAGTGTTCAAATCAATTACGTGAGTAATGATTGTTACCATGTCATCAAGTGAAAGAGTTTTTCGAGTTAATTCTTTTTCTGTTTTTTCCTTGTTAAATCGTTTATTGAATCGGAATCTTCCTACAGGTGAAAGATCGTATCTATCTCCTGAGAAAATTGATTTCAAAAATTCTCGTGCGTTCTCAACAGTTGCTAAATCTCCATCTCGTAATCGTTTGTAGATTTCAATTAATGAGTCGTTTGTATTTTTTGCAGTATCTTTTGCAAGTGTTAATTCCATTGCTTTTTGAGCAACCTCATTGTGAGCAAATAGCTTAAGCACATCTTTTGCATCGTCTCCTGCTCCCATCGCTCGTAAAAGTGATGATGCGGGGAATTTTCGTTTTTTGTCGACTCGAACATATGTTACTCCATCTGGATCTGTCACAAGTTCAATCCACGCACCTCGTGCTGGAATAATTTTGGCACCGAAATATGTTCGTCCTTTTAATTCTTCAGCTGTAAAAAATACTCCGTATGAACGGGCAAGCTGTGGCACAATTACTCGTTCGATTCCGTTAATCACGAATGTTCCGTGATCTGTCATCAAAGGCAGGTCGGCCATGAAAATTTCTTGTTCTTTAACAGAACCCAAAATTTTATTTTTAACACGCACCATCACTTTAAGAGGTGCTTCATATGTCATTTTATTTTCCTTCGCATAAAACTCATCGTACTTAGGTGCTTGAATTTCAACACCAGTAAAATCAAGTTCGAATTTCTTATCAGAGAAATCCTTAATTTGTGAAAACTCAGAAAAAACCTCTTTAAGGCCTTCTTTCACAAACGCTGAATATGAGTTTATTTGTCCTTCTACTAAATTGGGGAGCTCTGCAAGTGGTTCCTTATACTTTCCAAACGTTTTTGACGGCAAATACCCCGGTGTTACTCGATTAGAAGCAACATCCAAAGATTTTGCATGCATTTTTTGTGCCATTATGTGTATGCAAATTTAGCGCTATGTAAAACATCCAGTGCCTTGGATGCGCCATTACACAGCTATTATTAAAATGTAGGGCAAGGTCTCACTACTGGCTCGTAACTCAATCTTGCGGTGAGGTATATAATATAGAGTGTTTTTTATTGGCTGTCAAATATATTGATAGGTAAATTAATGCTCTTTTTAACTTCCGCTCAATGTGTCGATATCAGCCTGAATACTTGTAGCTTTTGCGAGCACTTGGTCTCCATAAAACTGAGTGCTCCCTTTACATGAACTTCCAGAATAATACTTACAAGCGGCATTTCGTTCAGCACTATAGCTTTGGCTTGATGCACCTAAGTCCCCTAAATAAAGTGAGGCGGCAGTAAATGCATCTTGTGGATTCCATGGGTCGGCAATTCCCTTTCCGTTAGCTGCTTCTACTCTACTAGCGAATAATTGCCACGTTGAAGGAATAAATTGTGCCGGGCCCATAGCTCCTCCGTATCCAACCTGAAATGGACAAGATACTCGAGTAGTAGATGGATTACGTCCAACTTGCGATGTAATTGCTAAGAATGGTTGTACATCACGCGATGGCTTCATCACATTTGCAACTGCCGCTCCCGTACTTACATACACTCCAGCCCCTGTTACTTGGTCGGTCATGTAGCACCGCCCTACATTTTTACCGAGTGCACTTTCCTGCATCAGAATTGCTAATAGGAAAGCAGGGCGAACTCCTGTAGAAATTGAAGCAGATTTCGCATATTGAAGAGCATCGCCGAATTTAATTGAATCCGCATCTCTTAATTGAAATAATGCATTTCTAATTTGTGTTGCTACTTTTTGCTTATCTGCAATTACTCTTTGATAATCTTTTTGTTGCTGTTTATTTAAGCTCAGTAGTCGTTGTTTTTCAGTTTCGTTTTTCTTAATACTTGCTTGTTCTTTTTCAACGTCTACTTTTGCATCGATCTCATCATTTCTTTTATCATTTAGCTGCTGTTTTTGAGTCTCTGTTTCATTTTTTGTTGAATTAATACTATCGAATACATCCTTGAGCGATGCACGAGCAAAAGCAAATGAGTCAACGTCGATAAAAAAATCAGATACTGATTGTTTTGCTAAAAGCACTTCTGGAAGCGTATAGTTCTCTAATTGATGAGTTTGATTTAAAATTTCAGAGAGGGAAATTTTATTTGCATCGATTCTTTGTTCTAATGTTTTAATTGTTTTTGTTTTGATCGTGATATCTTTTCCTAATCGTTCAATTGCAATGTTGTGAGCTTTAATTTTTAAAAGAGCCTGTTTAATTTTTACATCTAAAATAGCGATGTCTCTTGTAATCGAAACACCTTCTCCTTGTTTTTGATTCAGAATCGCTTGTTGGTCCTTAATTTCTTTTTCTACTTCGGCAAGTTGAGTACGGAGTTCAGCCTCTCGCTCTGGGGTAAGAGTTGGATTAACTATCTCTTCGGCATATGCCGAATTAAAGCCCAAACTGCCTATATTTCCAATTACTTGGCTAAATTGCAGTGACCCTACAATTACTAACCCTATAATAATAGCCGTGAAAGACTTTGTAACTAACTTTCGTAACATGTTTTGACATAATATCACATATTTCGTGACGTCAACCAGATCATAATATGACTTACTCAGTTTTTGCTTTTGGTTCCTCTCCTTCAACACCTTCTTCTTCTTTCTTACCTTTCTTTTCAGAAAGTTCAATTTGAGAAATATCCATAGGAACTTCTTCAATCACTTCTTCTTTCGCTTCGTTAGCAAGTACAATTACTTCTTCAGGACCCGTAATTAGTGTAACTCCGGCTGGAAGTTTAAGATCTCCGGCAAGAATTTGAGATTCAAAATCAACAAGTGAAGAAATATCAACCTCAATGTGGTGTGGAAGTTTTGAAGCTTCTGCTTCAATTTCAACTTCGTGAAGCACCTTAACAAGTACTCCTCCTAAATCTTTAATCGCACCTGATACTCCAACGAATTCAATTGGAACGTGAACTGAAACTTTTTTACCTTTTTCAATTACGTAAAAATCGATATGTCGAATTATTCCTGTAACAGGATCTCGATCAAGATCGTGCACAAGTGCGTCGTGCGCACCTGTTGGTGTTGTAAGATTAATAACTGATGACTCTCCAGTTTGCTTAAATACTTTTTCGAATTCTACTTTGCTTACTAAAATAGGGGTTGAAGCTTCAAGGCGGCCATAATAGACAGCTGGAATCTTGCCCTCTTGACGCATTTTGTGTAATTTTGCGCCTACCTGACGTGGTTCTGCTTGTAATGTAATCATAGGTAATGACTATACTGATTTTATGGAAAAAATCAATGATTTATCTTGCTCCTCCTGGATCACCTGTACAAATAGTATTTCCTTCAGTGGTAATAGTTGGAGCTAAAGTTGTAGGCCCACATGAAACCCCATTTCCCTCCAACATCCAAGTGATTGAGGTATTTGGGCCAGTTATACAGTTACCCCCAGCATCAACACTACTGCAGTCATAAATTACTCCCATTGAAGCATTTCCATTGATATTTATGACTTGTTTATTTACCGCTGGAGTTCCGACAATATATGTTGAAAGTGCTGTCATTGCGGCAGCATCAACTGAATATGTAGTTGCTCCTATTTTACACTGCCCTGCCGCTGGATAGTCGTAACCAACACCTAAACATGTTGGATTACTTACTGTAGGTTTAGGATAGTATCCATTCTGATTAAAGTATTGAGAAAATGCATTTACATACTGACGAACTTGGGAAACCGTTTTAGTATTTCTTGCCTTCTGTCGAGCCGCTCCAAGTGTAACAAGGGCTACTGAAGTAATAATACCGATGATTGAAATAACAACGAGTAGCTCCAAAATTGTGAATCCTTTATTTTTTATTTTTTTATTCATATTTTATTTTTTATTTTTTATTTTTTTTCAATTTTTGAAGGGAACGTTGCTAATAATTCTGGTGATAATTTTTGAGCTACATCTCTTGGAATATCTTCTCTGAATGTTACCTGGAAATTTTTTTTAGTGGAGCTATATATAAGAAAACCCCCAACAAAAAGCAGTAGGCAAAATCCAACAATCAAAATATTGGCAAATGAAAAAGATGAGGCAATATTATGACTTATCAAAAATTCAGCGATTGACGAATTATTTTTTGATGCGTTAACACTATACTGCTGACGCCTATATTCAAATCGATTATCAATGCTGACATCATTATGGGGCTCAAGATCAATGATCATACCCTTACATAATAGCAAATAAAAAAGCTTTGGTACTCACAATTACTTTTTCAGTAAGTGGGCTTTCACATATGCCAAACTTCCCCTTCCGTCCTGATTTGCAGTTTTTTCTGGTACTTTTTTTCCTGGATTAAACATATTTTCAGGGTCGAATATCTGTTTTGTTTTTCTAAAGAGTTCTAAAATTTCAGGTGAATACATTTTTGATAAATACGGAGTTCGAACTAAACCGTCATTATGCTCTCCACTAATTGATCCTCCGTATTCTTTAACCACATTAAATACTTCATCAGAAACAATAAAGATATCTGATTTTTCAGCACTGTTTGTAAAATCAATTAAAGGAAATATGTGAAAATTTCCATCACCAGCGTGGCCGGCAATACTGTACGTTAAATTATGCTTGTGTAGAATTGCATTTAATTTAGGGAGAACTTGAGGCAAGTATTGAGGGTTTACAATTACGTCGTCAATAAAAGCGGCGGCCTTTCGTGTTTTCATATGACTACGAAGTAAGTTAAAGCTCTCACGACGAATGGTCCAATATTTACCGATTTCATCTTCATTACTGACTACTTTAGTTTTTAAATTAAAATGTTTAATTGATTCATTTAATTCATAAGCTTTTTTATCGAGCTCTGCAATATCATCTCCAGCGAACTCAGCAAGCAACATTAGTTTGGGATATCCTTTTGTAAGCGACATCCAGAATTCAGGTAAAAAATTAATAATCATTTGTAACTTATTTTTTCCATGATGTTGTTTTAGTACGTCAGGAAAATATTTAACCGCAAGTGCAATGGTTTGATCATCAAATGATTCTAAACTTTCTGGCTTTCCTTTTAAAAGTTCTGCCACTACTTGACCGAGTGGTTTCAAATCGAATAAATGAACCACTACCATTCGTGAATATTTTTTAACCGGTACTAATCTAAAAACAACTTCGGTTACTATTCCCAATGTTCCTTGTGAACCTGTAATAAGGCGATTTAAATTAAATACGCCCGCTTCTTTATCGATTATGTTCCACAAAAAATATCCTGCTGAATTTTTATTTACTTTTGGTTTTGCCTCAGCAATTGCATTATAATTTCGTAAAATTAATTCATCGAGTGCCCTGTATACCTCACCCTCAAGTGTTTGTTCATTTTTTTTAGCCACAAGCTGTTCGGTTGAAAGTGGTTTAATGGTGTATTCATTTCCATCTCGTAAAACGATTTTCAGTTCGGCTACATACAATTCTGTTTTGCCGTAATTTAAATTCTTTTCTCCTCCTGCATTATTTCCAACAATTCCTCCTATTGCACAAAGGTTTTTTGAAGCAGGATAGGAAGGCATGATAAACCCTTTGGCCAAAGTTTCTTTTTCAAAATCTCGATACATTGTTCCGGGAAGTACTCGGGCATATGCACTTCCGTTTGGATCAATATCAATACTTTTAACCCCAGTAATATATTTTGAAATATCGACAATAATTGATTCATTAATTGACCCTCCCGACATACAAGTTCCTGCTGCGCGCATGGTGAGTGAAAGTTCAGGGTGTTCCTTTTTATGATCTCGAACAAAATTAACAAGTGCTTTAATGTCGGTAGTGTGTTTTGGAAATACCACAATTGCTGGGCGAACTTCGCAAATACTAGCGTCATGACTATGAGTTTGAATAACCGATTCATCAGTTACCACATCTCCTTCTATTATTTTTTTTAATTCTTGTTCAAGATCAAACATTTTTATTTTTAGTTTACTTCTAAATAATCCCGCGAACTTTTATCAGAAAACTAACTAAGCATATTAAATAATTTTAATCGTTCTGTAACTGAGGCCTCAAGAGCTTTTCTTGCTTCAACAGTTGCTTTATACGGTGTTGTTTCGTCAGGGTTTGCAGTAAGGAATGAACGGAGGCCTTTCATATATGCAATTCGTATGTCGGTATTTATGTGCACAATACTCATTCCAGCTTTTATAACTGCAATAAAATCTTCGTTACTAATTCCCGATCCACCATGAAGTACGAGGGGTGCATTTGTTGCTTCGGCAATTTCGCGAGCACGATTAATATTAAGCGGCGGGTTTCCTCCAATTTTTAATAGGCCATGAACATTTCCAACAGCAGGAGCAAGCATATCGGCACCAGTGAGGGCCAAAAGTTTAACCGCATCTTCAGGGTGAGTTAAAAAATTTGGATCAAGCGAAACACCATCGGGAAGTTTGTCGATAATTTTTGATGATGTTCCAATATATCCAAGTTCGGCTTCAATAATTACTTCAGGTCTTACACTATTTTTATAATCAACACATTTTTTAACCAGCGCAACATTTTCATCAAAATTAAGTCCGGCTCCATCACAAATAACCGCATCGTATCCTGCATCAATTGCCTCTTTTACTTTTTCAAAACTATACGTGTGGTCGGCATTAATATAGATAGGATAATTAAATTGCTCTCGAATGCTTTTAACAAGAGCCACTGCTTGGCGAGGCCCAATTGCCTCTCGCTCTCCTTCTGAAGTTCCTATAATTACTGGCAAATTAAGTGCCTTGGCGGCGTTAAAAATCCCCCAAAGACCTTCTAAGTTTGAAATATTAAAGTGGCCTACTGCTACACCTCGTTTTTTAGCATCTGCAATTACTTCCTTTAATGATGGAATAGTTGTGGCTGTTGGATTTTGTTCATTCATATATATAGAATATCACACACCTCTCTTTGTACAGGGTTTACACGCATCGCTTTCTATTTCCATTCACTGTTTTTTTCATTCATTGAAATTCATTAAATTTGATATAGTTAGTACATGTCATTTTTACATTCATTACTAGGCGGAAATACGGTCGAAAACGGAGGAGGCGAAGTCCACTATACGCACGACAGTTTAGCTATTGGCGACACAGTTGTAGATGCTTTTATCAGACTTCAAGTTGCTGAGGAGCTTATTGATGTTGAGCATCATCGGGACATGCTTTGTATGACTTTTGCTGATAAAATTCCGTATGAATTTGCCGAAGTAATTGCAGGAGTAGGAAATAGTGCGAACGCTGCTGTTTCACTCGCTCGACTTGGTCTTAAATCAGCCATCTATACAAACTTAGGAGACGACACGTACGCAGACGACTGTATAAAAAGTTTTAATGACAATAACGTAAGTACGGAATTTATTGTAAAAAATAAGGGTCAAAAAACTAATTATCACTACGTACTTTGGTTTAAAAATGAGAGAACTATTTTAATTAAACATTTCGAATATCCATACATATTTCCTAAAAATTGTGTACCTAAATATTTGTATCTTAGTTCTCTCTCACAAACATCTCTCGCCTTTCACACTGATATTGCAGAATGGGTAAAAGCACATCCTGAAACCAAATTAGTTTTTCAACCTGGAACCTTTCAAATTAAATTAGGGAAAGAAGTACTTAAAGACGTATATGCTCATACCGACATTTTTGTATGTAATAAAGAAGAAGCTGAAAAAATATTAAATATTGATGCAGCGCTTGGTGATGATCATATTAAAAAATTATTGCGAATGGTGCATGGTCTTGGCCCAAAGACTGTAATTATTACTGACGGTCCAAAAGGTGCATATGCAGCAACATTTAATAATGACAGAGAAGAAGTATATTTTGCTCAACCCTATCCCGATCCAAAAGAACCCTACGAACGAACAGGTGCGGGTGATGCATTTGCATCAACGGTTGTTGGTGCTCTTATGCTTGGAAAAAATTTAGGTGATGCGCTTGAGTGGGGTTCAGTAAATTCAATGTCGGTAACACAAGACATTGGAGCCCAACGAGGCCTTTTAGGACAAGGAAAGATTGAAGAATATATTCAATCAGCACCTCCAGCATGGGGCGCAGTTAAAATTTAATTTAAAAAATTGTACTAATAATATTCATATGGAACCAAAATCTGAACTATCACACGACCATGAATTTCATCCACGATACGAAGTGGCTGATGCTAAAATATTAGAGGCTGTTAAATCTTTATCGTCTGCCACTGAATTAATCGGTAAAGCAATTAAATCACCTGATCAGGCTCAATTATTAATTGAGAAATATAATGAAAAAATTGAGCTTGCATTTGAATTTTTCCAATCACTTGTTGATCAAAAAAATGCAAGGTCAGAGGAAGTTCACATGGGACGTGTTGCTACTGCATCCCATGCACTTAATTCACTTCAATACGAGCGTAAAAAAATGGATGTGATGCTAGCAGATCCTTCATCTGAAATTCATTCGCATATTCAAAACTTAGATGAAATGAATAAATATGACTCTGAAAAAATTACGGAAATGCGAATTGAATTACGAAAAGGATTAGGACTCGATGCCGAATAATAGATATTAAATAATTTTAAATATATGGAATCAGAAAATGACTTTATTGAGTTAAATTCTCCGAACTCAAAGGCGTCAGAGATTGGGAAAGTTTCAACTAAACTTTTAACACTCTATGACGAAGCAATTCGTTTGGATAAAGAACTAACTGAATATGAAGAAGTAGATACGAAAGTACAAAGATTACTTCCTGACATTAAAGCTTTGGTAGACGAGACAGATGAATATATTGAGTACTGCAATTCAATGGGCACAGAACCTGATCCTGCTTTTATTGAAAGAGTTAATTTTCTATATCAAGGAAAAACAATAAGGCTCAAATCTTTAATGGAAAAAAGAGAGAAATTAGGAAGTAAAAAAGAGGAATTTGAGAAAAATGAGGACAAAGCAGAAATCATTGATTCAATTAAGCAACTGCGAAAAACGCTTATAAGAATGGGAGTTCCTGAAGCAGAAATTATCCAGGTTCCTAACTAGTTTCCTGACTAAATTTCCCTTGCTGCTTTTTTAATTGATTCCACTCCCATTCCATAGTGTTCAATTAATTCTTCAGGTGTTCCTGATTGTCCAAATACATTTTGTACTCCAATTCGAATTATTTTTGTTGGAAGTTTTTCGCTTAATAGTTCTGCGATTGCTCCGCCAAGCCCTCCAACTACTTGATGCTCCTCTATTGTAATTACCAGTTCCGTTTTTGTAACTGATTCTAAAATAGTTTTTTCATCGAGTGGTTTAATTGTTGGAACATTTATTACTTCGCACAACACGTTTTCAATCTCTAATTCTTTTGCAGCTTGAAGTGCTTTATGAACAAGAGCTCCTGTTGCAATTAATGATATTTTTTTTGAGGCTATTTCATTTTTTACATCTAATTTTCCGTTCAAATTACTCCATAGCACATACGCTTTTCCGATTTCAAATGGTGAGTCTGCAGTAGTAATAATAGGGGTTTTTTCACGCGCTAAACGAATATAAGTTGGACTATCGGTTAATGCCGCTGCTATTGTGGCTTTCTTCGCTTCCAAAGCATCGCATGGTGAAATAACAACCATTCGTGGGATAACACGCATAAGAGCTATGTCCTCAACCGCTTGGTGAGTTCCACCGTCTGGACCCACTGAAACACCGGCATGCGAGCCTCCTATTTTTACCGGTACATTATTGTAGGCAATTGTTGTTCTAATTTGCTCCCAGTTTCGCCCAGGGCTAAACATGGCATACGATGCAATAAATGGAATTTTACCCATGGCCGCCATTCCAGAAGCCACTGATGCCATATTCTGCTCTCCTATTCCCATTTCAAAATATCGTTTAGGAAATTCTTCTTTGAATAAAGAGATCTTTGATGAATCAGTGAGGTCGGCACAAAGTGCTACAACATTTTCATTATGTCGTCCTGCAATAAGCAATCCTTCACCAAAACCTTGGCGAATCGGTTGCTGTTCAACATCTTTATTAAATATATTTGGATTGAGGTGTTTAGCTAACATTTTATTTTTTCTTTATCGAAATTTCATCTTATTCGTGCTCACCTTTCACTTTTCCTCCCAAGCTACGTAATTCTTTTAATGCCATTTCCCCTTGTTCTTTGTTAGGAGGAGTTCCATGCCAGTATGGCTTGAATTCAAATTCATGAACTCCTTTTCCTGGAATTGTGTGGGCAATGATTACGCTCGGTTTATTAAATGTTGCTTTTGCAGTAGTTACATTTGTAATAATGTCATCAAAATCGTGTCCGTTTACTTCAAATACTTTCCAATTAAATGCTTCAAATTTTTTTGAGAGCGATTCAAGTGGCATTATGTCTTCAGTGAATCCATCAATCTGAATATTATTTCGATCAACAATTAAAATTAAATTTCCCAATTTTTCTTTTGCTGCAAGCATAATTGCTTCCCAGTTTTGCCCCTCATCTAATTCACCGTCTCCCACAAAACAATACACATATTTACCGCTCATTTCACTTGGAGCTCCAAATTTTCCAGCTCTTGCATCCAACCTATCTACCAACGCCATTCCAACAGCTTGCGACAAACCAGAACCAAGCGGCCCTGAACTAGTTTCAACAAAAGGAGCGAACTCCCTATGAGGATGACCTTGCAACCTTGAGCCGAATTTGCGAAGTGTTAATAATTCGCTCACCGGAAAATATCCAGCGTGAGCGAGAGTAGAATATAGCACTGGGCAAATATGACCGTTAGATAAAACGAGTCTGTCTCGCTCTTCCCACTTTGAATTTAATGGATCGTGTTTTAATAAATAAAAATAAAAGGCAGTAAAAACATCTGCCATACCAAGTGGCCCTGCTGTATGACCAGAACCTGCGGCTACAAGCATTTCGATAATGGACTCGCGAACTTTTTCTGCTTTTTCGGTAAGCAATTCTTGAAGTTCAACTGAAATCATATGTCTATATTAACACAACAAAAAACATTACTCACAGAGTAATGTTTTTTGAACCTGTAATATCAGGTTGATCGTTATACTTATGTATCGATCCTGAACTATAAAACTATTTTATAATTTTATCTTCTCGTTCTGTTTAAATAATCCTGCACGGCTTGCATCATACGACTCAAATCTAGTGATGTAAGTACATTCGCTGGTGAATATTTTCCATTATTGTAGAAACTTGATTCTTTTGTGGGCTTTTGAACTTGAGTATTTGTTGTACTGTTATCAGTTGTCCCATTTTTCAACCCATTGAGAGTTGAGTTTGTAACACTGTTTGTTGTTGGGGCGTTCAGGTAAAAATAGTTACTACTAAATATTCGTAAGTACTGACCATTTCCAACATAAATATTCATTTTCCAAAGTCCGGTTGGATTTTGAATTGAAGTAGGAATATTGACCGTATATGAATTTGGATTTTGTGCAAAGGATGCCACCTCACCAGGTGGTAACAAACTCATCGAGTCGCCTCCATCGCTTCTACTTAAAAATAAACCGTATGTATTAGATCCAGTAACTGAACCAAGCCAACTTAAATTAAACTGATTTCCCATTTGAAGTGATGAGTTGAATGGATATGCTGGAGAAGTAAAACTAAGTGATCCTACAACCGGTGTTGGTTGAATAATTTGTACAGGAGGAGTAGTGAGTGTAAACGAGTTACTTCTAAATATTCTGGTAAGTGCGCCGCTTCCAGTAGTTAATTCAAATCGCCACAGCTGCCCTGAAGGATTGTTTGGAACTGTAGGAATTGTAATGGTGTATGAGTTTGGATTCTGTGCAAATGTTCCATTTACTCCGCTTGGTAGAACATTTATACCCCCAGTTCCATCAGCTTTAACCAATGTGAGTCCGTATGTAAGTGGCCCTGACATTGCTCCATTCCAGTGCAATGTAAATGTACTTCCCATTTGAAGTGATGAATTGAATGGATATGCGGGAGATGTAAATGCAATGTCTCCGATTGGTGCATCTGCACCTTGGTTAAAGGTAAGGTTAATAGGTGAAATTCCTCCTGCGGGACCCACTCCGTTTCCTTGAATTGTTGGAATCACCGTTACTCGAAGTGCTCCAGGGTTCGTAATGTCTGCACTTGTAAGCGCTAAATCTCCGTATCCTTGAGAGTCTGCTGAAATTGTTCGTGAGAATGTATTTCCTCCTTGAGTAAAGCCTAATGTAAATCCTGTAGCACCCACTCCTCTTACTCTAAACAAGTAAAGTCGAGTTGGTCCGTAATCTAATACTTGATTATTTGTTGGGTAAATAAATTCAGGAGTAACCGTAATAGGCGTTGCCGATGATGTTACTGTAAATGGCATTCTATTAGATTCTATTGTGTTTCCGTTTATTATAGTTAGACCGTACGTTTGACCTCCATAAATTTGAGATGTGAAGCAGTTAGTAGAGTTTTGTATTGAACAATTTGTAACTTGCTCAGGAATTGCAAAAGAGAGAGTGTTGCTATTAATTATAGTTGGGTTGCTAATAATTCCATTTCCAAAATGGATTTTAGTTGTTTGGCTAAAGACTGCTCCATTCGTTGAAGAAACTCGCACAACAGTTCCTATTGGTCCACTTGTTGGAGTAAATGCAATTATAGGTGGAATTAAAGCATGGAAACCAGTTCCAATAGATGGATTAGCGGAAGAAAGATCAAGATCTCTATATATTGGCTGAGGTATACTTGATCCATTACCGTTTGGCATTACTGAATAAACAACTCTGTCTAGTCTAAACTCAAATTGAGTTCCAGGTGTTACATGAAGTAATGATTCGTCAAAAGCTCCATATACACTAAACCTTACTGCTCCGTTCTGATTAGTAGGAAAACCATATCTCCCTAAAGCATCTACAGTTACGGCATCAGGTTTAAGATAAGAAACTAAATTCATTTCAGATACTCTATTTCCATTTGTGTCGTATACACCAATTTTAAACGCACCTTCAGCAGGTACAAATAAAGATGGACTATGGCTGTTAATAAATATTTCTAAGTTTACCTTTGCTTGAACACTCTCTGTTCCGTCTTCCCGTATCGTTCGAATTTCATTAAATGTTTTACTGTCCGAAGTAACCGTTGGTGGAAGAGGTACGACAGTAGGAACAGTTACGTTAAAATTTTCAATATTTGACCGAGCTCCATTTGCGTCTGTTGCAATTGATACTTGAGTTCCTGAATTAATAGGAATTAAACAAGGATTTCCCGCTCCGTAACATCCGCTAATTTGATCGGGTAGAACAAATGAAATTGTGTTTGAATCAATACGATTAATATTTCCATCAAATAGTTCGCCGGCTAATCGAATTTTTGTATTAGTTGGAAAGTTAGCATCTTTTGTTGATTTCACCGTAATTGTAGTTCCAACTGGGCCACTTGTAGGTGTAATTGAAATTTGTGGTGCTAGTGTAACAGCTGATCCTAGGTATAAATTCACTGAATTTGATTCAGATCCGTCTGGGTTTACTGAAGAGATTGAGTAATTTTTATTTAGTGTTATTAAACTAGTGTCAGTACATTTTGGATAATTAACACAAACTGATGATGGAACTTTGAATCTGCCGATTGAATCATCGAGGACTACATCGTCTGTAATGTAACCGGGGCCGAATTTAATTTTTTGCTTGATGAGAGATTCCACTTGAAACACCCAGCACAACATCTGATCCAATTATTACCGGATTTGATGGGCTATATACACTAAATATCGTTGCTGCCTGAGTTTGAATTGAGTACCGTGGTGAATACAGAGCAATATCAGCACCGTGGTAGTCGTTAGTTCCTGTAATCGAATTATCGGTTGATGCTGTAACACCGTTTATAGGAATATCAACTTTATATTGTTTTCCATTAATAAGATCGTATGGATAATAAATTAAGTCAAATGCAATTGTAAATGTTCTTGTTTGGCCTTTTAGAATTTTTGCTGCGCCTGTATAGAGTATTGCAATATAAGCCTCATTATCAACAGAATTATTGTCTATTGGGTAAATATGTACATCAGATATATCATCTTCCCATAAAACATTTTTATTTTCATCTAGAACGTATACCTTCTTTACTATTTTTTTATAAAATTCATTATTATTACCAACACCAAGCTTCACTAATCGAAGAGTCATATCAGCTCCATTCGCTTTTACACTAAATGTGAGCATCGGTGCTTTTTGTTGATATTGACTAAAATACTTAAGCGTTGCTGTGGTTGGGGGTACAGTTACCGTAATTCCATATGTATTACCAGGTCTTTCTTGTGGTGCAATTCTTGTTGCTAAATTCTCAACTTTTGTTGAATTAACTGGTTCTGTACTAGATTCAGGAACTTTATTAGTACCTGTTGTATTTAGATTATTAAATGTGTTTAGAGTTTGATTGATTGTAACAGTTGGAACTGTGATTGTATTTGTTGTTGCTGTTGAAGAATTTGAAACTAAGACACCTACAGTAAGGGGTCGAGTTCCTCCACTTGATCCTGTAATTGATGAAGATGTGAGAGACGACACATTTCCCCAGTTCACCACATTTCCATTTGATGAGTAGTAGGTAACCTTATCGAGTCCAAATTGATATGTTGCTGAATCTAGACTTGAAGTATTTACCGAACGTCTAATTCTAAAATATCCAACACTATTTGGGGCTATCTTATATACAGTCTGTCCAGATCCTGAAATCGTATTGCCCGCACTATCGGTTCTAGGAACGGTGATAGGTGTTGGATCGGTTGCTCCGGCAATATGTACTGAACGAAACACCTCAGCGTAACTTGAAACAGAAACAGGAGAATTAGGATCGATATTCGAATATAAACCGAGTGTGCTATTTTTTACATACACAGCATCGCTACTATTATTAACAAACTTAAAAATAACGCCCCCTCTAAGAACTCGAGGTTCGCCGGGACTGTTAACAAAAATATTTGCACTATTTGTTACCGTCGCAGTTAATGAATCACTATTAGTTGATGTTGTTGTTTCAGCGTGTGCAATAAAAAAAGTACCGCTTATCAAAAAAGCGGCTCCTAAAATAAATACTGACGTTACTGATAAAACTTTACGGACTGAGTTCCCTGTGACATTACCCAAATTTTTATAAGATACCTTATCTAATTTATTAATTTTATAATTAGAATAATTATATCACGATAAAAAGCAACATTTCTGTGCTTGTGTACAGCAAATAATCTTATTAATGAGTTGTGCCGAGCTAAGTTAAGTAAAAATAAACTTATTATTTATTTCTACTCTTCGTCCACTTCTCCTTCATCATCTTTCATATGTTTCGAAGCAACTCCGCTTGCTAAGCTTTCCATAAGTCTATCGATGTCAGCCAATTCGCTTGCAACATACAAGTCGATTTCATTTATATCTTTTTTGCTTTTA
>JBBRPW010000010.1:0-20662 GCA_038227435.1 Minisyncoccia bacterium
TTGCTTTTATCGGCTTTTTTCTGAAGAACATCAATTTTAGTTTTCTCAATCTCATCATCAGACAAAAAAGCCTTTGCATTAGCAATACTTTGATCAATGAACAATTCGAGTTCTTTGGCTGTCTTTATTTTTGCTTGAGGAGTTTGAGTGCTCATGTGTTTATTTTATATCAAATATGAATTATTACTATTCTTCATTTTCTTCAACTACTCTCGAAACTGCCTTAAATTTATTTTTTCGGTTTATTTTTTTAACATCCGCTCGCTTTGCTAGAGCCACAATGTATTCAGTAAGGACTTCGATGGCATCATCATCGAGCTTTTTATCTTCTTCCACTTTTCTGTTTGCTATCGCTTTTAGCTTCTCTCGAGCTTTGGTAAGAGCCTCATCGATTTTTTTACCTGCAACATCTTTTTTATTTAAAGGAATATATTTAATTGCTTCGAGAGTTGCTTCGGTCTTTTCAAGTAAAGTTCTGAGTTCGTCAAAGTCCATACCACCTTCAGCATTAATATCTTCACTTAAACTTTTCGCCCAATCTCTTAAGTATTGACGTGACTCTTCTTCTACTTCTTCTGGATCTTGCTCTTCTACTACAGTAGATTCAGTTTCCGCTTTTGGATTTTCAGGTGTATTTTTTACCACAACTGGTTCAACCGCTACTGGTGTATCAGCTTCTGCGGGACGTGTAGTCTCCTTTTTTACTTTTGGTTCTACCTTTTTTGTAGGGACTATATTTTGCTTAGTTTCACCAAAACCTCCTCCCAATGCATTAGCTTGCATACTTGCCAAAATATCTGCAGCCATTGCATGGGCTTCAGGACTTACTACTGGCACTGTTGTTTTTTGTTTTGGGGGTGTTGTAGGATTTTTAGGAGAAGTTTTTTTGGGTTGTGACTCTAAAACTTTTTTTTCTTCTTCTTTCTTTGCTGTTTTTAACTCTTTTTCTGCAACTAGTTTCGCAAATTGGGCTTTATGCTCATCCTCTTGTTTAGTCAGAGCTTCAATTTCTTCATTTAATGCATCTATTTCGATTTGTTTTTCAGCTTTTTCTTTATCTGTTATTAGTAATTCTTCAGCTTTTTCAGCTTTTTCTAATAATTTTTCTGCTAGTTTAATTTTTGCATAAATTTCTCCTAATTTTTCATGAAAATTTTCAACAACCGCTACATCGACTTTCCCACTAAGAACTTCGAGTCCTTTGGGTGATTGTTTAATTACGGCTTTAGGCTTATCCACATTTGCTTTTGGCACTTCTTTTTTTGCATTTGCCGTTACTTTCTGTTTTAAATTTTCTTCTAAACTTATATTTAATATTTCCCCAATTGATGTAAATATTTTTTTTGCATTTTCTGTGTATCGAACAATAATATTAGTTGGAATTAATTCATCATACCGTTGCGCTTTTCTCATATCAGTTGAGAAATCGATTAATAACTTATTTGCATCTCGTAAGTCTTCCTCGAGATGTTCTGCCTCGCGATCAGATTTTACAAAAGAAATTAGTTCATCAGCATTTTCTACATATTGCTTAAAATTGATAAGATTTCTTTCTAAAAAATTATTTACGAACGCAATATTATAGTTCTTTTTTATTTTATTTTCTTTTGCTTTCTCTAAAAAAGTAGAGAGATGTTTATCAGACGTAAAGCTTTTTACTTCATTTACAAAATTTTTAGCATTTTCTTCTATTCTTTCTTCCTTTGATTCTGCTGATACTTCAGCACTTTGTGTAGAACCTTTCACAATTTTAGCTTCTGGTGGTTTTGGAGAATCAAGATTTGTAATTGTTGGAGCAACTGCTTTCGACCCCAATTTTTTAGCTGCAAGCGCTTCTACCTGTGCCTTTACACTTAGTTGTGAAGCGACCAAACTTGGATCTTGAGGATCTAGAACTGCTTCAACTTTTGCTCCTTTTGGAGATGGTGGATTTTGAGTAGGAGTGGGAGTTGGAATAGGAAGCGGTGGAGGAAGTGGCGAAGGAGGTTCAGGCGTATCCGTAGAATTATCTCTTGGAATTCCTAAATCAAATTTTGTTTCTCCTATTTTTCCTGCTTTCCATTTATGAAGCCATAATGCTGATTTTTCAATTTTCAAAACTGCGTCACGAGTTTTTTGATAGTCATGCTGACATTCTTCTCGAGCATCTAAGATGTCTTTAAGTACTTGTCGGTATAGCTTAATTCTTTCATTTACACTCTTAATAGCTGCCTTATCAGACACGATAAGTGGATCTTTCAACGCTTCGTTGATTGTATTGATTTCCTTATTTTGAATTTCAACTTGAGCCGAGAATCTATCGAGACGGCTCTTTTGACCTTCCATCAAAGAAAGCTTGTCTGTAAATCCAAAATTATTTTTTAATTCCTCAATTCTTATATCGATTTGAGCATTATATTTATTTTCAGCCTCTGTAATATCATTGTGTAGTTCCTCAATTTTTGAGTCAGTGTCTTTCAGACGTTCATAAGCACTTTCAATATTTGCATGTAATTGTCGTATTTCTTTATCGGCTTTTTGTTTTACCCTGTCGTGCGCTTCCATATATATAGATCGCAACTTTGGATCTACCATTTCTTTTATCTTTGCATTATAAGATTCTGAATCAGCATGTTTACTTGATTCAATTCTTTGAATTTTTTGTTTCAATTCTGCAATTTCTTCGTTAATTGAATTGAAATCTTCACCTCTATTTTTTCTACTCTTTTGCTTAAATCCAAAATGAGATTCCACCAAAAAAGTAAATCCCGCTTTTAATAAAGATGGTCGTTTGTATTTTTCATCTTTTTCATCCTCATCGGGTGTATTTTTTGCTTTTTCAGCTCTTTTCCAAGTAGTTCCTTCTTGTGGTGGAATATTAGGTTGATTTAATGTACTAAATCCTTTTGGAGGAACTCCTGGGCGACGAGTGTTGCTTTGATCAGGTTTAGGTAGTGGAGGTGGTGTTTCCTTATTATTATCCGGAGATGGTTGTTCGATTTCGGGAACACCTTCCATTGAATTAAGTGAATTTGGTGCGTCAGGATCAAATTTTTTTGATTTAAGTGCTTCGGCTTTTTCTGCATCTGCAATTGCTTTTAGTTGCGCTTCTTCTCTTTCTTTTTTAGAGGCCGCATCACGCTCATTTCGAGCCTTGCTATTTTTGATCCGATCCGAGTTTGAAAGTTGATCTATCTCTCCCATCAAGCTTGCATCTTTATATGCCCTTCTTCGTTTTGCTTCGGGTGAATTATCTACAGCCCTAGGTGCATCTTTTCCTAATATAGGCTCTTCTTTTATCGAATCTTGAGATTCTTCTATGGGTATTTCGGAATTACTATCCTTTTTCATTTCGGAAACTGAAGGAGTTGGGGGTGTTGAACTCGCAGCAACTAATGCTGCAGCCTTGGCCATTTTTTCAGCTTTAATTTCTTCTTGAGCCACCCTTTCTTGATTTATACCAGTTTCTGCTCGATGTTTTTCTTGTACTCTCACTCTTATGTCAGGTGCTTTTTCATTAGCTTGTCTATATTTTCGAGCTCTCTCCAAATTTGCAGCTATTTCCTCTTCAGAATTTGGATCGACTCCTTCTATAATTCTTACCTTTTCATCTTTCTTTCCAAAACCAAAAAATCCTTTTACTCTACTAAAAAGACCTTTTTTTTCACTTTTATCATCTTTGGCGCCAACTATTCCTTCAACTTCGTCTTTGTCTGTTTTAAATTCAGCACGATCATCACCTAATTCATCTTCAACTTTTTCAACATCCTCACCCTCTTTTTTAACGAGTAGAGCAGCTTCACTAATTCCAGCCAAGTTTGCAGCATCGAGAGCAGCCTTGCTTCGTAATGACGCTTCAGATGTAGATGTATCTCTTTTTTTACTTTCGATTCCCTTAATTTCTTTTCTTCTTTTTTCAAGATCTGTCATTAAAGAGGCCGAATTTGCTTGTGCTTCTTTAAATTCTGCAACCAGCCTAACGAATTTTGCACCAAGATCAGGAGAAAATTGGTTTTCTTCTTTTGCTATTTGGTTTAGTTTTCTGTAAGCATCGAAGGCACCAGAAAGGTTTTCATTGAAATCACTAATTAATAAATCAAGATCTTTGATGGATATTTTTGTTTCATCTAATTTAGAAAAACTTTTTTTAGTAGTTTCTATTATAGTAGCCGTGTATTTAATTTGAGCCTCTGTTCTTTCTAATTCTTGAGCCAACTTTCTTTCTTTGGCCTCTTGTTCTTCTTTTATTCTTGATATTGCAAGTTCTTCAGCCAAGCTATTTCCTTCAACTTCTTTTGCGCCCTGTGTGTCTTTTTTCAAATCAAGAACAACTGTTTCCTCTGCTTGCATTTGATATTTCTCTCGTTCTGAATAAAGTTCATCGTTAATATCAAGTAATTTATTTATTTCATCTTGATCTTCTGCCTTTCGAGCATCTTTTAATAGGCCCTTAATAGCCTCTATTTCATCATCAATTTTTTTTAAACCCTCTACGTGATTTTCAATTATTTCTGGATCAACTCTTCCGCCAAAACCTTCTAAAGCATTTGGATTACCTTTTGATCTACTAGATTCTGGACTCATGCGCTATATTATACCCTTATTTTTTTTTGAGCGCCAAGTATCTATGTGCATATGATTTCCTGAAAGCAACACTTTTGGTACTTTGTATTTTTTTCCTTTCCATTCTAAAACTTCGGGGCGTGTATATACTTCATTACTTGATGCCCGTTCTTCTTCTCGTGAATCAAAATTTCCAAGTACTCCTTTTATTTGTCGTGAAATTGAATCGATCATAATAAGCGCAGGTAATTCCCCACCAGTGAGTACATATGGGCCTACTGAAATTAGTTTTGCTTTTAGTATTTTTGAAACGCGCGCATCAATTCCTTCGTATCGTCCACAAATAAAAATAATGTCGGTATATTTTGTGGCTGCTTTTTTTGCAAAGCTTGTATTAAATTGTTCGCCACCTGGTGATAAGAAAATTGTCAAAATTTTTGATTTTGATTTCAAATTTCTTTTATCAGCCTTATCTCTGGATAAAATATTCTCATTCACTTTTTCAACGGCTCTAAGCAAAGGCAGCGCCTCCATCACCATTCCAGGTCCTCCACCATATGGTTTATCGTCTACACGCGCGTATGGCTTATCTTTATTTAATTGTACTTTTGTTAATTCGGCAAAGTCGCGCGGATTATAAAATGTAATCGTAATTCGTTCATCACGTATCGCTCGCGCAATAATTGATTCATTAATATATGACGAAAAAGCCTCAGGAAATAATGAGACTACGTGAAAATGTATTTTATGTACGGTTTGTACGTTTGTATTAGAGATTGAGATCACTGATTGCATCGTCTACCGACTTTGTTGCACCGTGAGTTTCTCCCGCTACATCTGTTCCTCCTTCAACTCGAGTACTTCCATCGGGTTCATTAATTTTCAAATTAATTCGAGCATTGTGCTTCATTCCAACCACTCGTAAAAGAGTTCGGATTGCCTTTGCTGTATTTCCATCTCGTCCAATTACTTTTCCCATATCTGCTTGATCAACAACAAGTGTTAAGAGCACACCCATTTCATCAACAGTTCGGTTAATTTTTACACCGTCTTGATTTTCAACAAGAGCCTTTACTACGTACTCTAAAAATTGTGTATCTTGGTCATTCATATCAGTATATTTAAATTAATTTACATTAACGCGGATCGCAATCGTTATTAATAGATATAGTATAGCTTATTTTTTTATGCAGTTATGCACAATTAATAATTTTATATTATTTCAGCAAACTAGGCGCTTGCTTCGGGTGATGCTTCAGGTGCTACATCGGCAGCAGGAGCTGCTTCCTCTTTTACTTCTTCAACTTTTGGAGCTTCTTCTACGGGTGCTTCTACTACTGGAGTTTCTTCTGCAGGAGCTTCTTCTTTAACTTCATCCTTGGGAGCTGCGGCTACAGGAGTTTCAACAACTTCTTCTTTTTTAGTAACTGTTTTTTTAGGAAGAACGTTAATTTTCTTTCCTGTAATTACTTTTTCATTGATTAAAAGATTGTGAACCGTGTCAGTTACTTGAGCACCCATTCCCATCCAGTGTTTTACACGATCAGCTTCAATACTTGTAACTGTTTTTCGAGGATCATATGACCCTAAAACCTCAAGGTATTTACCACTTTTTGTGCTGTTTTTAGAATCAGTTAAAACAAGTCGAAATGTGTTTTCGTGTTTTCGGCCTGTTCTTTGTAGACGAATCATTAACATAGTTGGATTATAGTAGCAGACGATGGATATATGGTCAATAATAAAGGAATAAGGAATAGGAACGAAAAAGAAAGCCGCCCAGGAGTTGCCGGGGCGGCGCGAATACAGTCAGTTGGGGAAAATCTCCCTAAGACACTAGGGGTGAGTGAGGGTTTCAAATCTTTTTCCCTCATCTTAACGACGTACTTCCCCGCCTCCACTCATCAAAACTCGGGTTAAGAAAGAGTGTAAGGAGGCTCAAAACAACCAAGAGGAAAGTCGACGAGAAGTAGATCTTGGCCTTTGGACTTTCTCCATCCACAGCCTTTGACTGTTTTACTTCGAGACGACAGCTGTCGTCATACTCCTTGACCAAAGTCTGATTCGGATGGGTCAGCAGAATTTTGGACAGCATCAGGTCAGCCTTTTGCTTTTGCATGAAAGCTGAGACCTCCAAACGCTCAGAAGCTTTAGAGTGAATACATCCCTGGTAAAGGAAGAGGCCTGCGAGTGTGAGGAAAAGAGCGATAAATGACTCAGTTGTATAGTTTGAATTCATCTAAAATCTTTCTAAATTTCCAAAGAAGGTGCCTGCGGAATTGCAGGAGTTCGATTAATTAATACCACTATTCTAACAACTTATCAAAAACGAAAGCCGCCCAGGGATTGCCGGGGCGGCGCGAGAATCGGCTTTGGACTAAAGGAAGGGTGCGGGGAATACTTTCCTCCTAATCTTTTGTCCCATCTTTTCTTTCCATTTAATGAAGTATGGGTTAAACCCTAGGACAAAGAAACCGAGCATAAGGGAAAAAAAGCGGACAAAATTGTAATTGCCGACAATGATCCCTTATTCGCACCTGCACGCCTTTGACCCTCCTCAAGACCTCGCTTGCCGATATATGCATTCACCAGATCTTGGTTGGGATGCGTTTTCATCAGTTCAACATGCATACTGTCGGCCATGTTCCCCTGGATAGCCGCGGATGAATTCAACGGTACAGCTTGGCGGCTAAGATCAACCGAAAGGTTGTAAAGAAAACATACAACGACCAAACAGAATGCAAACAATACAAGCGTAATTTTATTTTTGTTCATCTAAAGATTTCTCCGAGTTTGAAAAGAAGGTGCCTGCGGAATTGCAGGAGTTCGATTGATTAATACCACGTATTTAATAAGTAGTCAACTCGCTGTAAAAAACCGTTAGAAATGCTAGGCTCTCTATATATATGAAGAAAGAAACAAGAATCGGAACCATTACCCTCACCGCTAAAGGTGTGGGCTATTTAAAAAACCCAGAATTTGAACAAGACCTCGAAATTGCTCCAGGACTCCTAAATACTGCCCTTCAAAACGACGAAGTTGAAGTAGAAACAATCGACATTAAAAAAAATCCGGACGATGTGGAATATGCAAAATATATTCACCCGCTAGCTAAAAATCCGCAAGCGCGTGTAATTAAAATTGTTAAACGATTTAAAACAACTTTTGTAGGAACGCTTGAGGAAGACAACGGACATTTTTTTGTTATTCCCGACGACAAAAAAATGTATACCGACATTATGATTTCTTCCGACAACATCGGCCAAGCCAAAAGTGGATACAAAGTTTTTGTTGAGGCGAATTTAACCGACTGGACTGATCACACAAAAAACCCTACCGGAATTATTAAAAAAGTAATTGGAGAAAAAGGAAATAATAATGCAGAAATGGAATCGATCGTTCTTGAAAAAGGATTCGATGTCGATTTCCCCGAAGAAGTTATTGAGGAAGCGCACAATTTAGAATTAACTGAACGAATTATTCCCGATGCGGAAATTAAAAAACGACGAGACGTTCGTGGAACATTTACCTGTACCATCGATCCATATGACGCTAAAGATTTTGACGACGCTCTTTCAATTAAAAAATTACCGGCGGTAACCGTAACAAACGAAGAAACAGGTGAAGCAATTACATCAGACCGATATGAAATTGGTGTACACATTGCCGACGTATCTCATTACGTTCGCCCAGGAACATCGCTAGACAAAGAAGGGCGAAAGCGTGCGTTTTCGGTGTACTTAGTTGATCGAACAATTCCAATGCTTCCCCACATTCTTTCAAACGACGTATGTAGTTTAAATCCCAACGAAGACAAGCTCACTTTCTCAGCAATGTTTGAAATGGACTTAGCCGGAAATGTTTATTCACGGTGGTTTGGCAGAACTGTTATTAATTCCAACAAACGATTTACCTACGAAAATGCACAGGAAGTAATTGTGGCTGCGCGGGCACAAGGAATTGAATTAATTATCGACACTAACGACACATCGAAAGCCGCGGAAATTAAAAAACAAAATGAAATTCTTTCAGGAATTGAATTTGCTCCCGACATGATTGCATTTAATACCATTGCTAAATCACTTCAAGCAATAAAAATTGCCAATGGTGCGATCGATTTTGAAACAACTGAAATTAAATATAAATTAGACGAAACTGGAAAACCAATTGAGGTTATTAAAAAAGATCGAGTAGACACACATAAATTGGTTGAAGAGTTTATGCTTCTTGCCAATCGCGAAGTAGCTGAATTTATTTATACCGATGGAAAGATGCCACTTCTCTCTGATGCAACCGAAGTAATTACTCATGCACATGATGCAAATATTGGAGACGAAGAAATTCACGGAGCAAATGCCGACATTATTCCCTATCACCTTCCAAAAGATCATGGACATCATCTACAGCCAGTTAAAAACCCAAGTTCAAAAACTCCACACTTAGGCGTATATCGAATTCACGATATGCCTGATAAAGAAAAAATTGGAGAGCTTTCAATGTTTTTAAAAGCGCTTGGTTATGATTTACAAACTAAAAAAGATACGACTCCAAAAGATTTACAGAAACTTCTTAAACAAGTTGTTGGTGATCCAAATGAAACATTAATTAAAACGGCAACCATTCGCTCAATGGCCAAAGCTATTTATTCTACTCAAAATATTGGGCATTTTGGTTTGGCATTTACCTATTACACCCATTTCACTTCACCTATTCGTCGATATCCCGATTTAGTTGTGCACCGAATTATGCAAGACATTATTAATGGTAAAAAAATGGACGACAGGGACGCAGCCAACTTTACAAAAGTGTGTATGGATTCATCTGCCCAAGAATTAAAAGCTGCTGATGCAGAACGACAATCAATTAAATATAAGCAGATAGAATATTTATTACCTCGATTAAACGAAACATTTACAGGAAAAATTTCTGGTGTTACTGAATGGGGTATTTATGTAACCGAAGACAATACTCTTGCTGATGGAATGATTAAGTCACGAGATTTAAAAGACGACTTCTATATTTTTGATCCGAAAAAATATGCACTCATTGGTGAAAAAACAAAACGTACATTTACTCTCGGCGATAAAGTTACTTTTAAAATTATTGCTGGAGATTTAGAACGAAAAACTTTGGATTGTGTGTTAGTGGGATAAATAAAAATTGAAAGGAAATAAAAAAACCACCACCGACAGTTAAACCCTTGAGAGGTAAAACTGTGGGTGGGGTTGTGAACGGAACTCAGTGTTGACGCACCCTGCGGTCCGAGCTGAGGAAGGAGGCCAACATGGAAAGCAAATCAACTTCACCGTCTTGCTGCTTGGCGGGAGTAAAATACACATCCCATCCGTGACAGAGGCTGAGCGTTCCCTCTTCGACGATCTCGAACTGAATGAGACTCCAGATCATGTTGTGGATCGCCTTTGCCTGAGCACTGGCGACCTCTTCAAGGTTTCGACACGCCGTTTCATGTCATCGCAGACTTCATCATCGTGCTCGATATTGGCTCCACGCTTTTTGGAATCATGATAATCCTCGAAAACGTGGGTTGCTATTTCAGCACTGAGCCTGAGTTTCTCAGCTTGTGCGGAGAGTGTATGGAGGAGGACAAACACACCCTGGATTTCGGGGCTGTCCGCAAAAGAGAGGACTTTCCGACTATTCGGTGGTGGCTCATTGAAGGTTTGGGTGAATGCCGAAACCATTACTGAATCAACGCTGGCAGCAGTGATTGCGGCCAGCAATTTTGGAAACAATTGCAGATTGATTGATGTCATTTTCCGGGGTTTTAAATGAACTATTCATTGTCCATAAGTTGCAGAATGCTCCTTATTGGGCTTTTAGTTTTTACACTATAAATGAAGCTTTGTCAATATTTGAAACTTAAAAAGAAATCGCGCACCCCTTTCGAAGTGCGCGATATTTTTTCCTACCGGACTGAAGTCGAGCGGTTATATTCGACTAAGGTTTTTTCCCGAAGAGCCAGGTAACACCAACTTGTGCCATACCGTACACTGACTTTTTTCCCCGCTCATCTTTAAGCTTAAGATCGATGGGAGCACAAACTTCCCCACCAAGGAAAATACTGAAGCCGTGGCCAAGGTCTTTTGAGACCTTGAGTGTTCCGTAAGCGAAGGTTCCTGGCGGAAGTCCATAGACTCCGTCATCACGACTGAGCCAAACTGAAGCTTGACCCTTCAGACCCCAAAGTAAGTCGAACTTATCTTCAAGGCCAATGGTTGCTGCCCAACCACCACCAGGAGTTGTACCCCTGACTTGTGACTGGAATTGGACTTCGGCAAAAACGCTCACTTCGTGCCCTGAAAAAATACCGGCGCTCACTGTAAAAAGTTTACGCGAGACTTTCGCCTCGAATCCAATTTGGGAAAAGTGGATTGTTTTTGTTCCGCTCACGAAACTATTGCGTGCAAGCTGAACCTTAAACTTTCGATGCTCAGTCGGTAGGCCTGCATAGAAAACCGACACGTCGAGATCGAACCAGTTCTTAACCGAACCAGCCCAACCAACGTAGAAATCGGTTTCCGTACTGAAGGGATCTGCGCCACTCGTAAATGGCCGACTGAACACAGAACCGATGTATGCACCGTTTTTCCAATTCAAATTAATCGTACTCATGATTACTGAATCAGGAGCGCGAGGGCCTGTGAAGCGGTCGATGGTCATCGATTGATACTGCGCTGTAATCTCGATTGAGATTGGCACAAAATGCCGAGCGATGCCGAGTTGAACCGGATAGAAAGCCTCGTCGTCAATCTCGCGTGCCGCACGGGCTGCGAGTTCTGGAGGCATTGGAACAGAATCAATCGAAAGCGAAGCCAACACTGGCAACGTTGAGCTAGCGAGCATTACAAAAGCAATGCAAAAACCGGCGAGAGTATGCTGCGATTTCATTGTCTGTGAAGTAGAGGTTGGACCGAATGATTTGAGTTTTAACTAACATAACAGTGTCAGAGAACTGCTAATTTCTTAAATTATGCAATAAAAAAGACTTGCGTCAAATTATTTACTGAGACTTTTTTTGACTACTTATCCCCTGTCTTCATCATCTTCAAAAAGGTTTCGTGTGGAATATTAATGTTTCCTCGCCCTCGTTCTAACATTTTCTTTTTTCCTTTCTTTTGCTTTTCTCGGAGCTTCATCTTTCTTGTAATATCTCCTCCGTACATATGTTGTGTCACATCTTTTTTCATTGCAGATAAACTTTCAGATGCAATAATTCGTCCCATCGCCTTTCCTTGAATTTTTGTTGTAAACATTTGTCGCGGTAAAATTCCATGAAGTTTTTCAACGGCCCGTTTTGCTTCCTCATCAACTCGTCTTCGCGATACCACTCGACAAAATGCTTCAATCGATTCATCAGCTACTAAAATATCGAGTCGAACTACGTCGGCCTCACGCATTCCTTCAAATTCATATGAGAGCGATGCAAACCCGGATGACACACTTTTTAATTCGTCAAAAAAGTTTCGCATTAGTTCTCGTAAAGGCATTTTTAAATTAAGCGATGTGCGACCGTCCAAAAAAGTTTCTGAATCTCCAATCTCTGCTTCGTGTTCGTAGAGTAGTTGTAAAATTGCTCCAACATATTCAGCTGGTGTAATAATATTTAAAAGTTCCCAAGGCTCTTCTACTCTTTGAATTGAATGTTCCTCGGGAAAAAGCGCGGGGGTGTAAATTGTTTTAACTGTTCCATCTTTATACGTCACAATATAATTAATTGATGGAGTTGCAATCACTAGTTCAAGCTGAAATTCTCGTTTTAATCGTTCAGTAATAATTTCAAGATGAAGCAATCCTAAAAATCCACAACGAAAGCCACGCCCTAGTGAATTCGAAGCTTCCTCTTCATATGTAAATGAAGAGTCTGAAAGTCGAAGTCGGCCAAGTGCCATTTTAAAATCATCGAATTTATCAGCGTCCTCTGGGTAAATTGAAGCCCATACCACCGGCGATGGTTGCATATAGCCATGAAGCGCTGGAAGCGGATTACGCGCTCCCGTAACCGTGTCTCCCACCGATGCAACTCCAGGTTTTTTAATTCCCGTTACAATATAGCCTGTATTTCCTGCGGTAAGCACGTCGGCTGGTTCTTCGTCAGGTGTAAAAATTCCTACTTCAAGGGCGGTAAATTTTTCGTTCGCAACACTAAATAAAAGTAAATCATTTTTTCGTACTTCACCATCAAGTACTCGCACATATACAATCACTCCTTTATGGCTTGAGTATTGAAAATCAAACACAAGAGCTCGAAATCCTCCACGAGTTCCAGCACTCAAAGCGAGCGCATTAAATTCTTCTGTTCGCCCTTCGTTTTCAAGTTCAGCAACGGGCGCAGGAATTCGTTCAATTACTTCACCAAGTAAATCGGCTACACCTTCTCCGGTTTTTCCAGAAGTATTCATCACATCATCTGGGCTACATCCAAGAAGCGTACAAATTTCAATTGTCATTTCATCAATTCGCGCAAGTGGTGAATCTACTTTACTGAGCACCGGAATAATGGTGAGTCCACTATCTTTTGCCATTTGAAGCGTTGTAAGTGTTTGTGCTTGAATTCCCTGAGTTGCATCCACTAAAAGTAAACACCCTTCAACCGCTTTAAGTGCGCGTGACACTTCATAATAAAAATCAATGTGACCCGGTGTGTCAATTAAATTTAAAGTGTATTTCTTTTTTACACCAACATATTTTGCTGCTTTTCCTTCAGTGCCGTTTTCGAGTTTCGTTTTTTTTGCAACGTAATCATATTCCATTCGTACTGGTCGCATTTTAATAGTGATTCCTTTTTCACGTTCAAGTTCCATACTGTCTAATACCTGCGCCTGCATATTTCGCTTTTCAATTGTTCCAGTAATTTCAAGCATCCGATCGGCTAGTGTCGATTTTCCATGGTCGATATGTGCAATGATGCTGAAATTTCTAATGGTGTCCATATATATTTGTTGAGACACCTAATCTGCTTTAGTTGAGTCCATAATTGGTTCAACTGTTTCAAGAATTGTAGGTGCTGTCTCATTTTCTCCTTCGTTTTTCCCAGCTTCGCTTTCTATTCCATCTTTAATTTCCTCTTTAATCTCGATAACAGCTTTCTTTATAAACCGCCCACTTATTTGAGAAGAGATAACGCTTAGTTCGGGAGATTTCATCAATCTTAAACTAATGTATCCCGCTACAATTCCGAGCATACCAGAAAGCAGCCCTTGTGCAAAAATTTTAAATACAGTTGCTGTCACCAGCACGCCCTGAGTCAGTCCTTCAAATAGCCACAACCCTACATATGTTCCAAGCCCTGCAACTAATGCCGCAATCATTCCTCTCAAAAAAACAGGCCACAAAGTTTTGGTTGAATGTCTAAAATCAAATTCAAACATAATCATAAAAATGGCGCAATTAATAAATGTACCGATAGTAAAACCAAGCGGAAGCATCAGTACTTCTGCGCCTGCAATTCCATCTACCTTTAATAAATGAGTAATGAAATGAGCAAATCCTGGATGGCTATTAAACGAAATCAAAAGTAAAAACGGTGCACTAATTGTGATGACCGAAGAAAGCAAATTAATTGCAACGGGTTTCCTCGTATTTCCTGTTGCATAATATCCACGAATAAATAAAAGTTCTAAGTTTTGAGCGACTAAAGAAATTACAAAGAGCGCAAGCGATGCGGCCACTAAGCGTGTATCATCCCAATTAAAATTTCCAGCTCCTAAAATTACTCGCACAATATGGGCTCGAAGAACAATAAATAGTGCAGCAATCGGAAGCGACCAAAAAATAATATGTTTAGCAGGTACAACGATGTGTTCAATAAATTTTTCTTTTAATCCTTGAGTAAATAATTTACTCAGTGTGGGAAATGCAGCTAAAGAATAACTCACTCCAACAATGGCAAGTGGAACCGACTGTAAATTAAGTGACAAGTTAAAAATTGAAAGAGAGCCCGTTTTCATTCCTGTTGCATACAATGTAATAAATACGAGTTCAAGCATTGTGGCCGAAAGTGCTAAAGTTCGTGGTAAAGATACGGCCACAATTTTTTTAATTAATCCCCAATCAATATTAAAAGTAAACCTAGGAAGCATTCCCTGCTCAAATACAAATGGGATTTGAATTAAAAAATGAAGTAATGCTCCTCCAACCACTCCCCATGCCACACCCGTGATTCCATATTTAGGAGCTAAAAATAAAATTGAACTAATAATTGAAACATTATAAATAAGCGGGGAAAGAGAATATAAAAAGAAACGACGACGAGACTGTGTAATTGATGCAAACAAGTTTGAGATTCCCAAAAATATTGGCTGAAGTAATATTATTCGAGTAAGAGAAATAATTAGATCAGGACTTTCAGCAACAATTCCTGTTCCCCCACTTCTTACAAATAAAGATACTAGCCAAGGAGTACAGAGCCATGCAATTGCAGATACAATCACAATCATTATAAAGAAACTTGAAAAAGCGCTGTCCATTAAACTTTTTTCTTTTTTAGGATCTCCTTCTCGTTGACTAAGAAATGGAATTAAAACTGATACCGACATAAGCGATGCAAGAAGAGCATAAATTACATCAGGGATTCGAAACGCTGCAAAATAAGCATCGAGTGTTGGACCTGGACCAATAATAGAAGCGAGCATTCGATCTCGAACCAAAGCAAGAAGTTGAGAAAATAATGCAAATAATCCAAGGATATATGCAGCGTTATGGACGCCTCCGATTTCCTTATGAAAGAGTGAGATGAATCGCCTTACCATATAAACTAGAGTATATGATACTGGTTATTTTACCAATGTATTAATTGGTTTTACTCGTAGAGCTTGATTTAGTTGTTGATGATCCTGTAGTTGTTTTACTAGTAGGGACCGACGCGCTGTCTCCTGTTACTGTTGATTTATTTCCGCTTGAATCTGGAACAGGCAAGCTTGTTTGTGCAACTATTCCTTGAAGTGGACTGTTTCCTGCGAGAATGTTTTCTTTAACTTTTTTAATATCATTGTTATCAGGATATTGTTTCAAAATCATATCAAGTTGTTCAACCGCTTTGTCTTTGCTTCCTAATGCGGCGTATGCAAGTGCTAAGTAATATCGAACATTTGAAACATCTTGATTAGAACTTTGTGCATTTACAGTTGCAATTGATCTTTCAAGTGCATTTCGTGCTTCGTTATAATTTTTAGCGTTGTATTCGATAATTCCAAGTTGGAATAATACGAGTGGATCGTTTGGAGTAAGCGATGCTCCCGCTCGAATTGATTGAATTGCTGTTTGACTGTCTCCTTCTGCTCCTAATGTTTGAGCGAGTAGGAAATATGCATCTTGGTAATTACCTTTTAATTGAATTGCTTTGATTAAATTTTCTTTTGCTGTTTTTGTATCCTTATTAGCTAAATCAAGTCCGGCAATACTGTATAAGATGAAAGGATTGTTTGGATATTTTTGATTTGCTGTTTCATATAATGAATTAGCTGCAGTGAAGGCATCGGGTACTCGAGGAACAAAGTTTTGATATGCTTGTGCAATTACAAAGTAGTTCAAATAATTTTCAGGATCGTAGGCCAAGAGTGCTGATCTTACATTTGAAATGTCATTTGCAAGCTGAGCCACAACGGCATCTACTTCACTTGCTGAAACTCCTTTCTTTGAAAGTGCCGCGAAAGCCTGATTCAATCGAATTTGTAAATATGCTCGAACATATGTGTCATATGGCGTTAAGTTAATTGCTTTAACTAAATTGGCTTCGGCCCCATTTAATCCTGCTTCGTCATTTGTTTGAAGTGATTGATTTGCTTTTGCAAAATATGACGCTGCGGCAATTTTTTCGCTGTATCCGTAGACCCAGATCACTGCAAAAATAATCATGAATACGAGGGCCAAAATTGAAACGAAGCTTTTCTTTTTACTATTCTCAAATATGAATGTTTCTTCTTTAATTAAACCTGTTTGGAAAAGCATTCCCATAAATGCCCCAATGAAAATAAAAGCTAGAGAAATTACGGCGTGACTTGGATAATAAATAATTAATCCAAGTACAAATGCAATTGCAGTTACAAACGATGTTGTCATGATGTAACTACTAAACGCATCTCGTGTTCGATCAAATAATAATTTGAATCCGTAGTAAAGAAGACTTCCAATAAGAACGAACCACGCAATTAAACCAGGAATTCCTGTAGTTACAAAGACTGATGGAATGTATCCAACTCCCCCCTTGAAATCTGTATTCCATGCTCCGGTTACGTTAATTTCTTGAGGACGGTGAGCGTTAAAGAAGTTTGAAAAATTATTTGGTCCTACTCCTAAGAATCTTTTTTCTTTCATTGCTGATCCAAATGTATTTAACGTTTCTTGCCAAGTTGGAATTGCATAGTTTACGGTAGTTCTTGGAACTGCAGTAGTTGAACTGGCAATTTGATTATTAATTTGGCCGTATGCAAGTGTTGAAGCGGCTGTAACAATGAAAACAATGAGGGCAGCTAAAGGAACTTTTCGTTTCTTATCTTCTCCTTCTGGATGATGACTATATGAAGATGAAAGAAGGTATACAAAAAGTACAAGGGCAACAAAACCTACTACCGTTGCATAAGTGAGCGTAAATGTTCCAAAATATGCAACTGGAAAGTTAACAAAGACAAGAAGAACCAAACTTAAACCAAGAAGAGCAAACAAAGTTACTTTAATTGCTTTTGATACTTTCAAAAATTCTAAACTGATACAAATAACAATTGAAACAATTCCGGCAACCAAACCTACTTCTGTCCATTTACCAATGGTGTTCGCTGTAGTGTTTGCAAAAAGACCTCCAAAACTTAATACATTATAAAGTCCAATTGGAGCAAACATTCTAAGTACGTGGAAAAGTGAAATCAAGCCAAACGAAGCACCAAATGTTGCAAACAAATAGAACATTCTTTCTCTTGCTCGCACTATATACGAAGCAATAAGGGCTGTAAGCACTAGTAGAAGCGTGTAGCTTGCTGTGTCGATATCGAATCCTGAACCAAACAAACCAATCGTTGTTTTTTTAGTGATGAAAGCAGACAAAACATAAATTAGAGGTAGTGCAACAAGAGCAAGAACCGGAATACTTCGTGAGTATGAAAAGGCACCCTCTTTAAACGATTTAAAGACGATATGAAGCAAACCAAACATTACAAATACAATAAGAGGAATTATTTTTACAAATTGAAAACTAATTAGGTTTTGAGAGCTAAAAAGGAGTGGAAGGAAAAAAACTAATGCCAATAAATAACCATATAAAATGGTCTCGAATTTTAATAAACCTAATTTTGTAAAGAATGATTTCATTTCGCCATTATAACGTAGAAATCGTATAAAAAAAACAAACCACAGGTTGCCCTGTGGATGTCTTCTGGTTAGTAAGCCGAATTCTGTGCCTATGTAAACTTATATCTACACATCGACATGCATTTATCTTGGCTTATAATTGCTTATAAGCTCGAGCGGCACTTCGACATATATGCATTGCTGCATATTATCGATACGGCCTTGCACGCATGTAAGGATTTTGCCGTTTCACCCCGTGCTTTACAGCACAGGCTCATCCATATAATTTTGAGCCGCCTCCGCCAAAACTTTCTTCAGACTTTAGCAACATATTCTTATGTGGATGCGCTTCACTTTCGATCAGCGCGTCTCTGCTCGCACCTCGTGGATTACCCAGGCGGGCGTTACCCGCTACAACTTTTGCTTTTTACTTTATGTAGATTCAATTGCTTGTTTCTATATAAAGCTCATCAAATACGTGTTCGGACTTTCCTCTGTTATAGATACTGTTGCGCTTGAAGCGCAGACACCACCCATACAGCGCATGCCTAAACCAGGAAATAATAATACCATGAAAATGAGAATAAGTCATTTTTTTATTTCCTGAAACGCGCGTTTTACATTATTTCTCTACCGAAATACGATCTCCTAATTTAATTCCAGAGGCACTAATATCCCCTTTTGAAAGCTCGAGTACATACATTGCATCAACTGGTGATTTATAAATTACTCGTGGATATGAACTTGGTTCCATATCTCCTACTATATGCACAACTTTTAAACCTTTATCGAGCCACAAAACATCAATGGGAAAAAGCATATCTTTCATCCAAATTCCATAGCTATCTGATTTAGGAAAAATGAAAAACATTCCAGTGTTATCTTGTAAATAAGGCCGACCTCCTAACCCTTTTTGTAAATCTGCTTGTGTACTTACAATTTCAGCAATTATTTTTTTATTTCCAACATTAAGAGTTAGTGATTTCTTATCTAAAAGAGAAATTTCTGAAATTCCATTATTTCCGTCTATTAACTCACGCACACTCTCGTATGCTGGTTTTCCAAAAAAAATAATTGCGCAGATGAGAACAATCAGTGAAGCCAAAAGTGCAACTTGCTTAAAATGCATATTATTTTTCTTCCTTAAAATCAAGCGAGAGTGAATTCATACAATACCTTTGGCCAGTTGGAGCTGGTCCATCATCGAATACATGTCCTAAATGCGCATCACATCTTCCACAAACCACCTCTGTTCGTTTCATTCCAAATGCATCATCTACTTTTTCTTCTACTACTTTTGTTCCTTCTTCGGTTTTTTTAGTATCAAAAAAACTTGGCCATCCAGTTCCTGAATCATATTTATGTGATGAATCGAAAATTTCGAGTTTGCAATTTGAACACGTATATTTTCCTTGTCTTTTTTCATGATGATACTTATTAGCAAATGCGGGCTCTGTACCCTTCTCACGGGTTACGTGATACACCTCGGGTGGCAACTCTTGTTTCCATTCTTCTTTTGTTTTAATTATTTTTTGCATATATATAAATTTTCTTTCTTTATTTGCTATATGATAACATAACTATATGAGCGAAAAAAACGAGACAAAATTAGGAGACATGACAATTGTCCCGATTGAAGAACCTAAGCCGCGATCTGAAAATGGAGATAACCAAGCCGAACTAAATACAGTGGTTGGGGAAATGGAAAACCTAGCTGAAGCCCTTGAAGAAAATACTCGCCACGTTGCCCGCGACAATTCATTTCACAATCGATTTTGGATTGGAGTAGCCCAAGGTTTTGGAGCCGTAGTTGGCGCAACCGTGGTTGTCGCTATTTTTGTGTATATTTTACGATCGCTTTCACACTATGGAATATTAACAAGTCTTAACGATTGGATTGTTGATTTATTGAGTAAGGGACGATAATTTCAAACCGAAATAAAAATTTATGCGAGTGGAATCTCAACAATAAACTTTGAGCCTTTTCCTTTTCCTTCAGATTCAACTCGCACGGTTCCGTTATGTGCTTCAACCACACATTTTACAAATGAGAGGCCAAACCCTGTGCTATTTACATTGAGTGTAAGCGATTCTTTTCCACGACCTCCTTTTGTAAACAATTTTATTCGGTCTTCGGGTGCAATTCCCACCCCACTATCTTCAACTGTAAATTGCATTTTAGACGTAGTTGCAGTGATATGTTTTGCAATATTTACTGAAGTGCCAGGTATCTTTTTTAATTCAACATGAATAAACCCACTTGGTGTGTAATGTATTGAATTATCAATCAAATTCTTAAATGCTTCCTTAAGTTGAAGCATGTCGCCATTCATTGTAATTCCTGGTTCAATATCAGCTCGATACTCTAGTTTTTTCTCCGCAGCATTTCCCTCTTGTTTATCTGATACATCTTTTAGTGTGTCGCTTACATTAAATTGTGCCATCGAGTATCTCATTGTGCCATTTTCAACACTTGAACTATTAAGTACTCCTTCTACGAAATTAACTCCTTCAGAAAGCGCATTAAATCCAGCGTCGAGCATTAACTTAGATTGAGGCGAAACCGCTCCATAGTCTCCCGAATTAACTTCTGAAAAAATACTCCGCCCCTTCGCCAAATACCCTTTAATCTGATGGTTAATAATGTGGATAAGATTTGATTGTCCTTCGTTGGCGATTTGTAAAGATTCCCTCAATTGAACTTCCCGTTTAACGGATTGAATAAGAAAATAACCGGAAACAAGCATAATTAAAAATGTTATCGCAGTTAAAATAAGACTTAGGGTGCTTGATGAATAAAAGAAAAGAATTCCGGTAAACAAAA
>JBBRPW010000011.1:0-19513 GCA_038227435.1 Minisyncoccia bacterium
AAAAAATTAAAAAAGTATTTAAAAAAATTGTAGAAGGAATTGAAATTTTAGCGAGCGAAGGGGAGGAAAAGATGATTCAGGTGATAAATACTAAATAATATAAAGTAAATTACATAGAAAAAACACCCACGAATGGGTGTTTTTTCAAGATTCATTTTAGAAACTATGTATTTCTAAAAATTCTCTATAATTATTTCTTTCCTAAGTAAGAAAGTGTCATTTTCTGATCTTTTGGATCGAATAATGAAATCTTAAATGGATAACTCTTTCCAAGCTCAAGTGCTGCTCGAAGTTTGTCTTCGCCTCCGAATTCAGATACGTGTACGAGTCCTGCAATTCCTTCTTCAACTGATGCAAGTGCACCATATTTGTTGAATTTAATGATAACAGCTTGTACCATATCGTCTTTCTTGTATCGTTTCTCTGCTCCTTTCCATGGGTTTTCTTTAAGAGCCTTAAGAGAAAGTGAAATTTTTCCATCTTTCACGTCGATCACTTTCACTCGTACTTTGTCATTTACTCGGTACAGAGTTCGTGGATCTTCAACAAGTCCCCAATCAATTTCTGAAATGTGAACTAGACCTTCTAATCCTTCTTCAACCTTAACGAAGATTCCGAAATCAACGATTCCAGTGATGTGTCCATCAAGTTCGTCGCCAACAGCGTATTTTCCAACCACTTTCTCTTTTTCTTTTGTATCCGGATTCTTTTCAGAGAAAATAAGTTTTCCTTCTTTAGGAAGTGCGGTGATAATCATTACTGAAAGTTTCTTTCCAACAAGTTTTCGAAGTTCATCTAAAATCTTGTCTTTATCACCATCAGTTACCCGAGGATAGTGTTCAGCTTTAAGTTGTGATGCAGGCAAAAATCCTTGGATTCCTTGCCATGACATGATAAGTCCTCCTTTGTTTGCATCGATAACCGACACGTCATAAGGTTTTTTGTCTCGAATCGCTTCTTCAGCTTCACTCCAAATAAGGGCTTGCTTAGCTTCCTTAAGAGAAAGTTCAACATATCCTTCTTCGTGTTCTAATCCAACAACTTTGGCAGCGATTACGTCGCCAATGTTTACTTTCTTGATTACATCTCGCGCATTGATATATTCACGTCCGTAAATGTATCCAGTTCCATATGGATGAAGATCGATGAATACACCGCTTTTCTCAATTGAGATAACCGGTCCTTCAACCACATCTCCAATTGATGGGGGATTAACGCTTTCTGTAAGCATCTTTCCCATCGGAGTATTTTTCTTTAACAACTCTGCTGCTTCTGCTGCATCTGTTTTAGCAGATTTAGGTTTTGAAGCCTTCTTCGGCATTCGAACAGCTTTTTCAACTGATTTTTCGTCAGACATATTTATTTAACCCATCTTCATTATTTGTTTTGAAGATAAGAACACAATTGCAGGACGTTCCGTTATTTGAGCTATATAGTGGGGGCATATTGCCGAGCGGCTTTATACTTGCAAAATATGGCTGTAAACAATAGCGGGGCTACGATCTGCGGCTATTAAAATGTGTAGAAAGATAGTAGCACAAAAGGGGAGAAATGGAAGGAGGGAGTTTTAGTCATTTCACCTCTGGGTGCAGCGATTTTTTTGTCTCTCAAAAATTTTCTGCTACAATGTTTCAATGATTATCACCTACCTCGGACATCAATTTTTTAAAATTCAACAAGGAGACCTCACTATTGCAATCGATCCACCTGCAAAAAGCTCTCAGTATAAGTCATCAAAGTTTGGAGCAGACATTGTGCTTTCAAGTTTGAAACATGAAGACTTCGATGGATACGATGAAATGGGATATGGCGACCGTGTTCCATTTGTTGCATATGGTCCGGGTGAATACGAAGTTAAAGGGATTTTCATTAAAGGACTCGCCGGAACTTCTTCATATAAAACACATGGAAAAAGCGCAGTAAAGAAAGACGAGTCTATTACAGAGCGAATTAATACTATATATACGCTCACTGTAGACAATATTCGGCTTTGCTTTTTAGGGGCGCAAGACAGCACGCCGCTTTCGGCAGAAACTAAAGAATCACTTGAAGATATTGATGTATTATTTGTTCCAATTAGCGGAGACGGAGTACTCGATGCAACTCAGGCATATAAATTAGCGGTATCACTTGAGCCAAAATTAATTATTCCGTGCCACTTTGATATGGAAAATGAAGAAACATTTTTACGAACATTTTTGAAAGAAGGTGGAGTTAAAACATTTGAACCTGTTGATAAATTAACAATTAAACGAAAAGATTTAGATGGAAAAGATGGAGAAATTGTAGTATTATCTTCTCAGTTGTAATTAAATTACATATTTATTTAAATGAAACAAAAGCTAATCGAAAAAGTTGAAGAATTACGCTTGAGGCCACATCGTCATAGACAGCGAGTAGCAATTACAGTGAGCGCTGCAGTTACTGGGCTCATTGCAGTAATATGGCTCGTTGGCGTATCTAATACACTTCCAGACTTTTCAAAAAACACTTTTGCAGTAGATGTATTAACCGATACCCCAGCAGGCGCCTCTGCCATCGACGCAAGTCAAACAGAAGTAGTAACAAATAGTGACGGGGTAACTAGTTTAGAGCAAACAAGTGTAGTAAATTCAAATAACCAAAATAGTTCAACAGGAGCATATCCGGAACGAAAAATACAAACAATTGACGGTTCAACCCAAATTGTTCCTGCATCAGATGGCTCTATTGAACTAAAGGACAATACAAAAAACAACATCAAAAAATAAATCGGATAATATTAAAATAACTCTTTAACGGCATAATAAATAATCAGCATGGCAAAAAATTCGAAAAAAGATAATGAAGGGTCTGGAGATATGTTCGATATGAACGGTGCTGCAAACGGCGACGTTACATTAAACAGTTCTGGTCAAAAACGAATTATGGACCGAGGGCTCGTAGAAGAAATGCGAGAGTCTTTTTTGGATTATGCCATGTCAGTTATTACTGATCGAGCATTGCCTGATGTACGTGATGGATTAAAACCTGTACACCGACGTATTTTATTTGCCATGCATGAGGCGGGATTAACTGCCGGAGGAAAAAATAAAAAATCTGCCACAGTAGTTGGAGATGTGCTCGGAAATTATCACCCCCATGGAGACGTGGCCGTATATCAATCGCTTGTTGGAATGGTACAGCCATTTACAATGCGATACCCACTTGCTTTAGGACAAGGAAAATTTTGAAACATTGATGTAGATGGAGCCGCTGCGTATCGATATACAGAATCAAAAATGTCTAAATTAGCAGCCGAACTTTTGCGCGACATTGATAAAGATACGGTAAACATGAAGGCGAACTATGATGGAAGTAAAAAAGAGCCAGTGGTACTTCCAACAGCCGTCCCCAATCTTTTATTAAATGGAACTTTAGGAATTGCTGTAGGAATGGCGTCTAATATTCCACCTCACAATTTAGGAGAGGTGATTGATGCAACCACCCATTTACTTGAAAACCCCGACGCTACAACTGAAGATTTACTCGAATTTGTAAAAGGCCCTGATTTTCCAACTGCTGGGATTGCATACGGCCAAAAAGATATTGCTCATGCATATGCCACTGGAAAAGGTGGGATTGTAGTCCGAGGAGAAGCTGAAATTATTGAAGAAAAATCAGGAAAATCTTTAATTATTATTACTTCGATTCCTTATCGACTCAATAAATCAGATTTAATTTTAGCAATTGCAGATCATGTTCGTGAAAAACGATTAGAAGGAATTAAAGATATTAGAGATGAATCTACGAGTGATGTTCGAATTGTAATTGAACTCAAAAGTGGCGCATATCCCCAACAAATTCTTAACTTTTTATATAAACATACACGCCTCGAAGAGGCATTCAATGTAAACGCAGTAGCACTTGTTGATGGGGTACCCCAAACAATGTCACTCAAAGGATTTCTCGAAGAATTTATCGCTCACCGAAAAATTGTAATTAAAAGACGAACAGAATTTGATTTAGCACGAGCAGAAGAACGAGAACATATCTTACTTGGTCTTAAAAAAGCGCTTGATCATATCGATCAAATTATTAAATTAATTCGAGGTTCAAAAGATGTGCTTACTGCGCACGCAAACTTAATGAAAGAGTTTAAGTTTTCTGACAGGCAAGCAACTGCAATTCTCGAAATGCGACTTCAGCGACTTGCTAACCTTGAAAGGCAAAAAGTTGAAGATGAACTAAAGGAAGTTCAAGCACTCATTAAAGATTTAAAAGAAATTTTAGCGAGCGTAAAGAAAATCGCTTCTATTATCAAGACAGAACTTGCAGAAATTAAAGAAAAATATGGAGATGAGCGTCGCACAAAAATTGTGAAGCACGACGCTAAAAATTATTCTGTCGAAGATTTAATTGCTGACGAAGAATCAGTACTTATTTTAACTGCTGGTGGATATATTAAACGAACATCACCTGATGAATATAGGCCTCAACGAAGAGGGGGAGTTGGGGTGGTTGATTTGAACACCAAAGAAGAAGATTTTGTAACAAATGTGCTTACAACAACCACGCATAGCGATTTACTGTTCTTTACTGATAAAGGAAAGGCTTTTCAAATTAAAATGTACGATATTCCTGAAGGAAAACGAGCTACTCGTGGAAAATCAATTATGAATTTTCTATCAATTTCTGATAATGAAAAAGTAACTTCAATTTTGCCTATGCCAAAAGAAATTAAAGCATCAGGAAAAGCTGGTAAACAAAGTGATGATGGAAAAGGTGGAATGTCAAAAGATTTGTCACTGATGCTTATTACAAAACAAGGAGTTGCTAAAAAAGTTGCAGTAACTAGTTTTGCAGATGTAAGACGAAGTGGAATTTTAGCAATTCGATTAGACGCAGGCGATGAACTAGTTTCAGCTCTTTTTGTAAATAAGAGCGACGATGTGATCGTGGTGTCATCTGACGGACAATCAATTCGATTTAAAGAATCGGATATTCGCGAAATGGGACGAGGAGCGGGAGGAGTGCGAGCAATGAAACTCGATAAAGGATCAAGAATTGTAGGAGTAGACGTAGTTCGAAAACAAGATGAAAAAGCGGTTCTTATGGTAATGACTGCAAATGGATATGGAAAACAAACAGAAATGACCGAATATAAAACTCAAGGACGAGGAGGTTCTGGAATTATTACTGTAAAGGTAACAGCAAAAACCGGAGAGTTAATTGCTTCGAAAGTAATTACTCCTGAGGTCGGGGAAATTGTTGCAATGTCAAAGAAAAGCCAAGTAATTCGAATTGATGCAAAAGAAATTCCAACTCTCGGACGACAAACTCAAGGAGTTCGAATTATGAAACTGCGTGATGGGGATAGCATCGCATCGCTCGTCTGTTTATAGAGTGGTACAATAAAAAAACCATGTTCGTCGATCCAAAAAAACACCTCAAACAATTTTTAATTGGGGAAGGAATGAAAATAATAGATTTAGGATCAGGAGTTGGGCACTTTGCACTTGAGGTAGCAAAAGAAGTAGGAAAACATGGAGAAGTTATTGCTGTCGATGTTTTATCGGATTTGCTTAGCAAACTTGTGGCCGATGCAAAATCAAAAGGGCATCACAATATAAAAGTGATTCACGCCGATCTTGATTCGAAAAAGGGAAGTGGCATCAAAAAAGGCTATGCTGATCGCATCCTTTTAATTAACACTCTTTTTCAACTTCAAGAACGAATTAAAGTGTTAGAAGAAGCAAAAGAGCTTTTAAAGAAGGGGGGAGCTCTCGTTTTAATAGATTGGCATCCTGGAAAAGGTTCACCGTGGCCAGATGATCAACTTATTTCTGAAGTAGAAGCTAAAAAACTTCTTAAAAAAGCCGGATTTGAGGAAGTTCTTGAAATTGAATTACCTCATCATCACTATGGTTTTATTGCTCGAAAAATTTCATCTAAATCAGCCATTAAACATTCAGATAAAAAAATATGAAAACATTTCAAATCGTTTTAATAGGAGTTTTTATGGCGTTTATCGTACTTGCTGTTATTGTCTTTGCAACAGCAGGTAAAGGTAATGGTGGGCAATCAGTAGCTCCTAAAGTAGTGATTTGGGGAACACTTTCTGGAGAAGACATGTACAATTTTATCATTAATCAAAATATTTCATACGCAGACTCTCTTCGTGCAACGTATGTTCAAAAAAATTCTGATACTTTCGACCAAGAACTTTTAAAAGCAGCAGCTAATGGTGTAAGTCCCGACCTCATTATTGTTCCAAGTGATGAATTATGGTCAAAAAAAGATCGACTAACTGTAATTCCAGTAACTTCATACCCCGATCAACTTTACAGACAAACTTTTATTGAGGCGGGACAGCAATTTAGATTAGGAAACGGTTATCTGGCTGTGCCTTTGCTTTCCGATCCTCTTATTATGTATTGGAATCGAGATTTATTTGCAAAAGCAAATTTAACTTTGCCTCCCCAATATTGGGACGATGTTTCCGCTAAAGTAAGTAAGCTTTCAGTGGTTGATCAAACGCTTGGAATTTCACAGTCTGCTCTCGCGCTCGGAGAATTTCGAAATATTAAAAATGCAAAAGAAATTCTTTCATCACTCCTTTTTCAATCAGGAAACCCGATTGCATTACCAAAAAATGCTACAGAACAAGTAACCGGCACGTCTCAAAATACTCTCGATATTACTTTGGGGCAACTTGAGAAAATGAGTAGTACGCAAGCCGCAGCCACTTTTTTCTCACAGTTTTCAGATCCATCAAAATTGGTTTATACCTGGAATCGATCACTTCAAAACTCAACAGATGCATTTCTTTCGGGTTCACTTGCTATGTACTTTGGATTTTCGAGTGAATTAAGTACTTTGAAATCGAGAAATCCTAATTTAAATTTTGATCTTGCTCAGTTTCCGCAATCAAAAAGCGCGAGCAGGCCTTATGTGTTTACTAGATTATATGGAATGGCCATCATAAATACATCAAATAATAAAGCCGCTGCACTTAATGTTATCAGCGTTCTTACCAGTCCAGCTGTTCAAAAGGGTCTTGTTTCAAAATTTAAATTAGGAACTGTTCGAGCAGATTTAGTACAAGAAGATGTTTCTGATGTTGAAACATCCGTAATTAATTTATCAACAATACATTCGAAAATTTGGCTTGATCCCGATAAAACAAAAACAAATAGCATCTTTCAAGACATGATAGAATCAAGTGCATCAGGTAGAAATACTCTAAGCACAGCAATTACTGAAGCAGAAGGGCGTATTAAAAATATTGTATTTAGTCAGTAAATTTCGATAGATAAATTTAATTAATATGAAATTCTTTGCAAGAAAAAATAATATATCAATTGGTATTTCACTTTTTCTTACGATAATACTAACTGCTTCATTATTGGTAACGTTATATGCTCCAAAAAATGTTTCTGCACAGTTAAGATATGGACAACCATATAACAGTGATATAGGTGGTTTACCAGGAAATACAAGCAATCCTTCCAATCCAAATACTAATGGTTCGCTTTCTCCTAGAGATACCACATGCACACTTCCTTCGGACGGAACAAAGGAAGATCCTAATAGCGCATCATTTCAGCTTATACATGTATGTACCGGAGGCCAAACATTAAGCGCGCCAGGCCATCGTCCTGTTGTTTGCGAATGTAATTTTAATGACTTGATTGCTCAAATTAATTTAATTGTAAAGTTCGCATTATACCTAGCGACATTTATTGGAACATTAATCCTAATTTATGCAGGGTTTTCGTACATTACTTCAGGTGGAAACCCAGCTAAGGCAGAAAAAGCAAAAGGAATGTTTTTGAACTTAGTAATTGGAATGATATTTATTATTTGCGCATATTTCATAGTTGTATTTATTCTTGATTCATTTAAATTAAAAGATCAATATAGATTAGTTGGACCAACCGCCAATCAACAATAGAAAATAAGATAGTAAGAAATATTGTGATAATATTAATTACATATATATGAACTTTAAAAGACAATTAGCGATTCATGCATGTTTACTACTCGCAACTGGTTTTTTTATTTTTTTTGGATTTTCTAATCATTCAGCATTAGCACAAGAAAACTGTGGACAACGACTGTGTAATCCACTCGGAGGAAATACTTCCACAATTGGCCAACTATTTAACACGATTTTAACTTCAATCCTTCAAGTTGGTGCAGTAGTGGCGGTATGTTTCGTTATCTATGCAGGATTTCTATTTGTTACGGCTTCTGGGGAGCCTGCAAAAATTACAAAAGCAAAGGACACGCTTTTATACACGGCAATTGGAATCGCTATTTTATTCGGTGCACAAGCCATTGTTTCTATAGTAACCACAACCCTTACTCAAGTTAATAATGCAGCCCGATAAATAAAAAACTGACTTGTATGAATTTTTTACCTACATTAATTAAAAATTCAAAAGGAGTTTTAGCAGTCCTTCTCATAGGTTTTTTATTCTTTATTAGCATTATCCCTATCTTTTCAATTCAAACCTTACGGGCAGATACTACCCCTCCTCCAGAGGTACCTACACAAGCTCCACTTTCAGTACAAGTAACTCCAATAAACAATTTCAATGATTTAATAAAGTCTGCACAAAATCTTCTTAATATCCTAATTGTTATTTTTGTAGCGTTTGCCACTGTTATTTTTATGTACGGTTTAATAAAGTACACAACTCAATCTGGTGATGCAGAAGGCCTTAAAAAAGCACGGAGTTATATTATTATGGGAATTATAATTATTACAGCCATGGTAAGTGTGTATGGACTGGTAAATGTTGTTATAAAAACATTTTTCCCCACAGATGAATTATTAACTAGTCCTACTGCAATTGTTATTGATTTACCTAAAAACATGCTCGCTTCAGTTACAGATCTATTTACTACACCAAATTCTTTTGCTCAAACAACAGGTTCAGGTAGTTTTGAAGGAGTAAATAATACCACAGGCGTTAATTCAGTGGCTTCTTTATCTAATTTTATTGTTACCACGATTAATACATTGGTTGTATTTTTGGTAGGACTTGGAGTTTTCTTCTTTATTTTTGGCTTGGTAAAGTACGCTACTTCAGGAGATGATGAGACTAAAATTAAGGAAGCACGAGATTATATTGTATACGGCCTTCTCGGTATTGCTATTATGATGACAGTTTGGGGTTTAGTAAAAATTGTTTCTAATACATTCTTCCCAAATCAATATGGTTCAAGTATTCCACTTTTTAAATAATACAGCAGGCCTGTGTACATCATATTGCTGTTAAGGCTCTATTTGATAGAATAGAAGAGTCTATTAGGTTTATTAATTATTTAATTGTCAAATATTTCATGAAAAAGTTATTTAGTTTTATTACATTTTTCGCAGCATCACTACTCCCTGTAGTGTCATTTGCTCAGGCAACTACACCACCACCAGCACCACAACCAGCATTTAGCAGTTTATTTACAAGTCTGACTTCCCTTATTGGTATTATTAACAATCTCGTTATTCCACTTATTATTGGAATTGCTATTGTTGCCTTTATGTACGGACTTATTAAGTACGTAACATCTGGAGCCGACGAAACAGCACGAACAGAAGCACGAAATACAATTGTTACTGGAATTATTGTAATTGTAGTAATGGTATCTGTATATGGGTTAGTACGATTCGTACTTAATACATTTGGTTTGGACGCATTGAATAATCAGGGCATTACATCAATTCCCCGAGTTCCAACTCTGCAAAATCAACCATAATTTAGACAGAGAATTATATGACACCAGCAGGTAAACTCATTAGCGCACTTGCAACATATATCTTAAATCCAGTGATTGGAGTAATGATTGCAGTAGCACTCCTTTATTTCATTTGGGGTGTTGTGCAGTACGTGCGAAACGCTGATGATTCCGCGGCAAGAGAAACCGGTTCACGTCATATTATTTATGGAATTATCGGGCTGTTTATCATGATTTCTGCCTTCTCGATTGTTAAAGTGATTTTAAACTCATTTAACTTAACAGAAGGGGTAAATTATGTTGATGGAGTGAAAAAATAAAAGAATTAGATAGGAAACAAATAAATAAAAAAGATCCATTTCTATGGATCTTTTTTATTTATCGGTTTGTATTATTTGGTGCGTGAGAGAGGACTCGAACCTCCAACCCTTACGGGACCAGTTCCTAAGACTGGCGCGTATACCAATTCCGCCACTCACGCGTAAACTAGAATTTAAAGATATAACAAATTCACAAAAACACAACGTCCCCAGCCAACAAATTGTTGGAAGGGGACGATTTAAACTATCAGTAGCGGGGGAATTTCCAAGAATCTTCCAGGTCTTGACCAGCAACGAGTTGGTATGTCCGGTCGACAACCGGTCGATTTTCTTGTTGCGGAAAGGGTGATCTGATTCCATCAAGTGCCGCCATCTCGTCCTTTTCTCGGGCGTCCTTTTCGAAATCTAGCCAATTTGGAAATTGCCTGCGGATACTGGGATTGTTTTGCCAGTAGAAGTGTCTCTTCCGGAGCTGATCCGAACGGAGAATTGAGTGGAGTCCAATTGTAGACATGAGTATTAGGTTGTGGGGAGGTTATCTGGGTCTCAGATGATTACGAAGATCGAAGTCATCTAGAGGGGAATATAACGTAAACTAAATAAACTTTCAACTTTGTTTACTGTGTGTTTTCTTGTGCACCCACCAGGATTCGAACCTGGGACCATCTCCTTAAGAGGGAGCCGCTCTACCAACTGAGCTATGGATGCAGTCATAATCTTTTCTTTTTCACTAAGTCCTCGGAAGTTTTCTTCAATGAAAACTTCCTGCGAAATCGTTCAAAACAAAAGATTATTCCTTTAAATTACCTTACGATAATTAGGGTGCCCGGAGTGGGAATCGAACCCACATCCCTTTCGAGACACGATTTTAAGTCGTGCGCGTATACCGGTTCCGCCATCCGGGCAATGTTTATTTATTATTTTAAATAGAGTTTATTTCTATTCAAAATTAAAGTATCAAATTTTCAAAAATATTACTATTTCTGGAGGCTCAGGCCGGGGTCGAACCGGCGCATGTCAGTTTTGCAAACTGATGCGTTAACCACTTCGCCACTGAGCCATTGGTCTATGTGATATTTCTAACACAGTCTTACCGCCCTCATATCTTATATCGATTGGCTTAAATCTTCAATGATTTGGCGATTCTTTTCACCCTTATCAATTGCTACATCCATGAAAGGAATTCGGCCCATTTTGGCATGAACCATTACGTATTGCCGAATATCATTTCGTTTTCGCTTTAAAAAATCAAGAGCAGCGTCTTGTTTTGAGTCGGGGAGTACCGACACAAAAAGCATTGCTCGGCTTCCTTTCGCGCTCAATACCACTTTGGTAAGGGTAATGAGCGAAGCGGGAGTAGCTTCTCGGTTAATATAGTCAGCTGCAAGGCGACTAATGAGGGACATAATTTTTTCATCTCGTTGTGACATATTTTATTTTTTGAGTTCTGTTTTTATTTGCTTTTTTGCCCGCTTTATTTCATATCAACTTCTTGCTCAGTTAAAGCAACTATGTAATCTCCAGGAGCAAGTTCAATTTTAGATTCAATCATTGTTCCGAATTCTAAACCTTCTCCGACTTCGCTCGTTTTATTTTTAGCTTGCTGTAATTCTCGTACACGACCCTTTCCAATTTCAGAATCTCGTCGCATTACAATCACTTCGCTATTTAATTTGATGTTTCCAACTTCAACACGCCCTCCAACCACTTGTTTATCTTTATTTACACTAAATATTTTCAAAATTTTAGCTTTTCCCGTTTCAACAATAGCCATTTTTTTAGGCGTCACATTTTTAATGTGCTCAGCTAACCATTCACCTAATTTATAAATAATATCGAAGGTTTGAACAATAGTTCCTGTCCGTTCTGCCATATCTCGCGCAGATGCGTCTACTTTCGAATTAAAGCCCACTATAACGGTTTTAGCGTCAGCTTGAGCTGCTTTCACATCGTTCTCGCTAATATCTCCTACGCCTGCTGTAACCACATTAAAGGCATAGTGTTCGTTCTCAATTTTATTTAGTTCATGTTTAATTGCATCAATTACTCCAACGCTTTCAGCTCGAATAATAAGAGGAAGTTTAAATTGAGTATCAGCGGCCACACCTCCTAATCCTCCTAAATGTTTTGCAGCATCTGGGCCATTTTTTGTTGAAAGCGCTCGGGCAGCATCAGCTTTTACTTCGGTATTAATTGCAACTTTAGCCTCGGCTTCTTTTTTATTAGCAACTACTTCAAAACTTTCTCCAAGAGCGGGGATTTCACTAAAACCAATTACACGAACAGGAGTTGATGCTTCAGCGTTTTCAATTCGTTTTCCAGCAAAACTTTCGAGTAATCGAACAGGTGCAATTGATTTACCGGCAACTATATAATCACCAATCTTAATTGATCCATTCTTAATAATAAGTGTTGCTGAAATTCCTTTTGCCTTATCGCGATGAGCTTCAATTACAAGTCCTGTTGCTTTTAGTGTTGGATCGTAGGTAATTTCTTCAAGTTCAATGGCAAGTAAAATAGTATCGAGTAATTCGGGCACCCCGTCACCTTTTTTAGCAGAAATATTTACCGAAGGAATATCTCCACCATAGCTTTCAACTAAAATTTCGTGTTCAGCCAGTGTTTGTTTTGTTTTTTCAATATTGGCAGTCGGCTTATCAATTTTGTTGATTGCAACGATGTAGGGGATTTTAGCTTCTTTAATGGCTTTAAGTGCGTCGAGTGTTTGTGGCTTTACTCCGTCTTCAGCAGATACAACAAGCACTGCAATGTCTCCAACGCGCGCACCTTGCCCCCGAAGAGTTTGAAAGGCTTCGTGTCCAGGCGTATCAATAAAGGTAATTCTCTGTGATCGAGCAGGCCCATCTTTAGATTCTGCTATTTCATGCACAATTTCATACGCTGTCATCTTTTGAGTAATTCCTCCTACCTCAGCGTCTACAATATTTGTATGTCGAATATAATCGAGAAGCGTAGACTTTCCGTGGTCAATATGACCTAAAATAACAACAACAGGGGGACGAGCAATTAATGATGTTTTAATTGTTTCAGGAACACTTTTTTCAGGAGCACTCTTTGGTTTCGTTGTTTTAGTTATTTTGGTAGCCATGGGTATAGATAGATTGAGAAATAAAAAATACCACAAAAAACGGCTTTATACAAGCAGATTTTTGAAATATGTGTTAATCTGGGCCTATTAATTGAATATAATATGTTCAAACGAATTTTTGGTAAAAAAAGAATTTATTTAGATTTTGCTTCAGTGACCCCGCTTGATATTGAAGTAGTAAAGGCCATGAAGCCTTTTTTAGTTGATTACATAGGAAACGCTTCTTCTATATATAGAGAGGGAGTTGATGCTGCAAAAACGTTAGAACAAGCAAAAAAAGAAATTGGTGAAATATTGGGAACTCCTGCTGACACAGTTGTAATTACTTCAGGCGGTACCGAATCGAATAATTTAGTAATTTTAGGAACATATGAATTGGCAATTAAACATGGAATTGCGAAACCGCATTTCATTACAACTCAAATTGAACATTCATCAGTTCTAAAAGTATTTAAACATCTTGAATCAAAAGGTGCGAAAGTAAGTTATGTTGCACCAAATGAATTTGGAGTAGTAGACGAAAAAGAAATTGAGAAACATTTAAAAAATGAAACTGTGTTGGTTTCAGTGATGTATGTTAATAACGAAATTGGAACGATACAGCCGATTAAAGAAATTTCTCGGGCCGTCCGGCTTTTTAAATTAGAAAAAAATAAAAGCAAAGCTCAAAATCAAAACAAAGATCAAAATACGATCGAAAATGTGAATTCAAACATAGATTCGCCAAATTTTCCTTATATTCATTCAGATGCGAGCCAAGCGGTGTGCGATATGCACATTAGTGCGCTCAATTTAGAATTAGATTTTCTCACAATAGACGGGCTTAAAATGTATGGGCCAAGAGGAGCTGGGATATTAATTAAGCGTAGATCAGCAAAGTTAGAGCCAATTATGTTCGGAGGTGGTCAAGAATATGGCTTTAGACCGGGAACTGAACATATTGCAAATGCTGTAGGCCTCGCCGCAGCTCTAAAAATTGCAAAAAAATATTTAGATGAGGGCTTTTTGCAGATTAAAAATAAAAAATTAGGCGATTATTTAAAACAAGGACTTAAAACAATTTTTCCAAATTCTACAATAAACGGGGAAGGGTTTGGTGTTGATCGAATTGTGAATGTTTGTATTCCAGGTATTGATGCAGAATATTGGGTGATTTTGCTCGATAAAGAGGGAATTGCTTGCTCATTTGTAAGCTCGTGTCAGAACGTTAATGATGATTCATCATCGTACGTCCTCAAAGCAATGAATAAAAAAGAGTGCGCATTATCATCACTTAGATTTTCAATAGGAAGAAACACAACAAAAAGTGAAATTAGAATATTACTCAGTGCACTTTACAAGTTATCCACAGAATATAGGCTTTAAAAATTCTCTATTGGTGTTTCATTGTTATAATAACTTTATGAAAAAAATGTTATTTAAAAAATTAGCTCAAGCAACGATTCTTGCGCTCGTATTCACGTTAATCGTACCATTCGCTTACCAAGCTTCTTTACCAAAAACAGCCATTGCGGCGACAGCCACAGGTTCATCTGTAATTACCCTTAACGTTACAACGGGAATTACAATTAACAGTACAGCAACAAGTTCAACTATGAGTCAAACAATTGGAGTTGGAGCAGATAACGCAACAGCATCAACAACTTGGATTGTTCGTACAAACAATGTTCTCGGATATACACTTTCAGTAAATTCAACTTCAACTCCAGCAATGCGAGTAGACGCTTCAACAACAATTCCTAATTATGTTCCAGCAGTTGCAAATACTCCTGAAAACTGGACAGTAGCATCTGGAACATATAAGTTCGGTTACTCAGCTTTTGGAACTCGAGTTCCAACTGCAACATGGGGAACGGACACAGACTGTAACGGAACAACAATTAATGACTGGAGTCCAACACTTAAGTACTTGGATGCTTCAACTACCGCAAGACAAATAGCAACGTTTGGAGCTACAACAACAACAGCCGGAGATTCAGCAACGGTATGTTACGCGGTTCAACAAAGTGGATCTTATATCCCTTCAGGTGTATATCAAGCAACAATCGTTGCTACAGCAGTGACATTGTAATCGATTCAGTTTCTCAGGTAAATTAAATTACATTTTTTAAAAATCTCCCACTGAAAGGCGGGAGATTTTTTATTTTGTGTATAAACTATTTTGTATAATAGAATAAACAAGGTATTATTTAGTATATAAAAAAATCTAATGGTGTTTAAAAAAATTGTACAGTCAATTCTCATCAGCTCACTTCTTACTTTTATTTTTCCTTTTGCTTACCAAGCTTCTTTACCAAAAACAGCCATTGCGGCGACAGCCACAGGCTCATCTGTGATTACACTTAACGTGACAGGGGGAATTACTATTACAAGTACTTTGCCAGACTCAACTATGAGTCAAACAATTGGTGTTGGAGCTGACAATGCAACCGCATCTACAACTTGGGTTGTTCGAACAAGTAACGTTCTAGGGTACACACTTTCATTGAATGCTACATCGAGTCCTGCAATGAAAAATGCGTCGAGCTCAGTTCCAAATTACACACCCACAGTTCTTGATACTCCCGAAAGTTGGTCTGTTGCGTCTGGAACATACGAATTTGGCTATTCGGCATTTGGCCCACGAGTTCCAACTGGAACATGGGGAACGGACACAGACTGTAACGGAACAGCAATTAATGATTGGAGCCCAACACTTAAGTATTTAAATTTCGCCACAACCACACCTCGTCAAATTGCTACATACAATTCAACTACTTCTGTTTCCGGTGATTCTTCAACTGTTTGTTATTCCTTACAACAAAGTGCGTCATATATTCCATCAGGAACCTATACTGCAACTATTACCGCTACCGCAGTTACCCTTTAATTGAGACAGGGCTTTATTTTGCATTTATTTATATCGTGATATACTTTTATTTAATAAAACGGCCATGAAATTATATTTTAATCGGGCATACACAAGAGCAATATCTCTTGCATTACTAACCGTTATTACTTCGATTTTAGTCTTATCTATTCCTCTTTCATTAAGTATTCCGTCTAAAGCAGAAGCTGCGGTTACATATACACAACTCACGGTTCAAAATCTCGGAGATTTTATTATTGAACCAGCAAAAATTGAAGTATTCGGAAATCCAGGAGACACTATTTCAAGAAGTATTTCGGTTACGAGCAGAATCCAGGGAGTAACTAAATTTAAAATTGAATTAGAAGATTTTGTAGGAACAGATGAAACCCAACAAACAACTTCTCAGCAAAGTCCGATTCAACTGTTAAGAGACGACTCAAGCCCTTATTCAATCAAAAATGGAATAACACCTGATGCAGAAACATTCAGTGTGTCATACGGGCAAAAAGCAACAATTCCATTTACTATTAAAATTCCTCAAAATGCAGCTCCAGGAGGTTTTTATACTGCGGTATTGGTGTCTAATGGCCCGACAAAGGACGAACAAACACCTGATGCAACAGGAGCAAAAACTATTTCACGAGCAGGAGCTCTTTTATTCGTCCGAGTTAATGGAGATGCAAATGAATCCGGAAGTGTCGATGACTTTGCAATTACACCTTCTCGTCTTATTTACGAACCAGGTGCTCTTAAATTTCAAATACTTTTTTCAAACAATGGAAATGTACACTTAGCACCGTATGGATCGGTCTCGGTTAAAAACTTTTTAGGAAACGATATTGGAAGTGTTCCGATCGACGCCTACTATTCTTTGCCACTGTCAAAACGCTATAGAAGCGTTGACTATGGCACAGAAGGAATGTTTGGAAGATATACTGCCGTACTTAAATTAAATAAATCATATAAGAATCCAAACGCAACGAATACAATTGAGACACGTACAATAACGTTCTGGATTATTCCATTTAAACTGGTTGTAGGGTTATTTATTGGATTACTTGTCATTATTCTTGCAATTATGTACGTCCTTCGAAACTTTGATATCAGAAAGAAATAATTTTATATGAAAAGTCTGCGCACACAATTTTTTGTAGCGCTTTCCATTCTCAGCTTGGTTCTTTTCAGCCTTTTTTTACCGCAAAACGGAACCGCTCAGCAAATGCAAAGCACTAACTATCGAATTCAGTTCGATAGTTTAAATAGTGGAGGACTTTTAAGCTCAAGTACAAATTACCGAGAGGAGTCTTCTGTTGGTGAACAGGGAACTGGTGAGGCTTCAAGTACAAATTATCAGCTAAGAGCTGGATATCAGCAAAACGACGATACATATGTAACCATATCAGCAGTAACAGGGGTAACAATTCCAAGCATTACCGGAGTAAGTGGAGGAACTACAGAAGCCACAGGGGCGTGGAGAGTAGAAACTAATAGCGCCGGAGGCTATGTGCTTTATGTACGAGCAACCTCAAGTCCAGCTCTCACCGCTCCAGGTCCATATTCATTTTCCGATCTTCCGGTAGGCGCAACTTCATCTTTTGCATACACGGTTCCTGTGGCCAGTTCTACATTTGGTTTTTCACCCGAAGGACCTGATATCACGTCTAGATTCTTAGATAACGGTTCTATTTGCGGAACAGGCTCAACAGACACGTCAGCTGCCTGTTTTGATGGCTTTACAACAACAAATGCAGCTATTTCGTCTACAGTGGTTCCAAATAACCCAACAGGAGCTACTACTACAATCCGTTTTAAAGCGGGAATCGGTACAAGTAAGATACAGGAAAATGGAACATATACTGCAACAATCATACTAACTGCTATTGCACCTTAAAATATTACAATGGACCTAAATAATGATTACAAAACAAATAATATAAAAAAACAATTTACAATCTATGTTATTACTTTATTTTTAATTGTAATTACTTTCTATTCAAATTTTTTTGAAATAAAAAATGTATACGGGTATACATCAAATGCTGGTTCAAATATTCAACTCAATGTATTTTTTTGTAATGTTGATTTGAATTGTGATCCAGAAGAAAATTATGTATCTTGTCCATCCGATTGTCCGATTCCGATTACACCATCATCAACTCCTACATCTACTCCAATTTCAACATCTAATTCAAATGGAACCGGAAGGTCAGGAAGTGGAAATTCAAATGCATTTAATATTTTTAATACAGTCGGTGACGCCACAACTCAGTATTCAACCGTTTTCTATTCAAGAAATTTTTTTGGAAATCCATTACTTTTTTGGGATATAAAATCGCTAAATAATGGCTCTATATATAACTTATACAGTAAACCTACTGTAAGAATTTTAAGAAGCACCACTGGGTTTCCATACTCACCTGATAGTGGGGGAGTAATTGTATATGAAGGAGACGGTACAACTCTTCTTGATAAGAGTGCACCAAAAAATACATTTGTTTTTTATACATTATTTATAAAAAATAATGATGAATCAATAAAAAATAACACAACAATTTTTTCGTGGCCAATTTTTGCAACATTTGCACCAGAAAATTATTTTTCATTGTTGCTAAATAATATTAGAAATAAAAATGACTATGTAAATATTTTAAATAAAAATATTGATCAAAATGTTAGTCAAAGAATTGATAATTTTTTCGAAAAAATAAATAATGGATTGAATATTCCAAATATGTGCCGCATCGCTCCGGAACTTCCAGGAGATTATTTAGATCAAAAATTTGCAAAAGATAATTCTAGGACAAATCAGTTTGCAAATTTATTTTTATTTTTGAGCCAGATTTTTGTTGATAATATTTTTGTAATCACACTACTTTTTCCATTTCTCATTCTTATTTATTTGCTCATTAAACTATTCTATAAAAAATAATTTGTTTATTTGTAAAAATTCATTTATAAATCAAATTTAAGCTTTATAAACAAATCTATTTTAGCTCATTTATTGAACAGATTTAAAAAGAATGTTTTAATATATATTATTTTTTTCTAAATTCAGTAAAAATTTATAAATACCCCGGACTTTGTTTTTCATTGGAAATTTTTTTCTAAAAAACTCACCTTTTTATTGTTTTCTGTCAACCATTTTTCCCCCAAAAAGTGTGGATAATTACCTCATTTACTATCCCCATATTTCACCCATTTTAGCTATGTTTTTAGCTATGTTTTTAGCTATATTTTAGCTAAAATGACTAGTATCCCAGACAATCATGAAAGGGATAAAAATCAGTGCATTAAAAACTTCAGAAAGGATTAAAAAAGTGGCAACACATGCATTAAATTTTTTGAGTACTTTTGTCGGTAGATTCAGACGACCAGCCCATTCCCTTACCATTGTTTTCTCAATCATCTTCTCAACCTTCCTCCCTCTCTTTTCTTCAAACTTCATTCCATCACTTGCTCCAAAAATTGCAGAAGCGGCAATCCCTCAAACAATTAACTACCAAGGAAAACTGTTAAATGCATCAAGTACTG
>JBBRPW010000012.1:0-19203 GCA_038227435.1 Minisyncoccia bacterium
ACTTAACCTAGGACTCGAACCAAATAAATGGCTTCAGATATTGATTTTCTGATTTTGTGCAAAATAGGAAAAGTTCGAGTCCATGACTCATTCAAATTATATGTTGAGAAATATGACCGCTTTAGGAGTCTCGGTCTATCTCACATGACTGCTGGGAGACAGGGACTCGAACCCCGATACCTTGCGCCAAAGGCAAGTGTCCTACCATTAGACGATCTCCCAAAATTAACGGATTGAACCATTATTAACTACCTTGCCGGAAAACTGATCTGGACTATCACTATGCCAAAAAAATGACCAATTCGCAATATGTATAAAAAACAAAACCGGCGCTCTTGTAGAGGCCGGTTCCGAGTAATTGAGCGAACTAAGCCCGTGGCATTGGAGGTGCCTTAGCGCATACCGTCGCGCAGAGCATCATTGATTCATGAAAGCTGATGCCCAACCTTTTTGAATAAAAACGAACTGCCCTATTAACCGCTTGAGAGGAGTCATTTTTATATTTGCCGTTATAATCTTTTGTTCGTCGGCCAAAAAAGTTCCGAGCTGTCATATAGCGCGCAGCAATTTTTTCGAGCGTGGTACTGTTTTTTGCCAAGATTTCATCGATCCTTATTGACGTGAGTGCTCCATTTGAATGGGTCTTCATTTTATTTTTCATCGGGTTGAATTTCTTGAAAGGGGTGGTACTACTTTCACTCAATCTATTCTTTTTATGAATGATGTCAATAATATAAAAAAGTATTTTAAAGAGATAAAACAAAAATCAGCGCCTAAACGAAGGACGCCGATTTTGTGAGGCAGATTATTTAATGACTATCTGCGGGTCTCAAATTCTTCGTACAACGCTTCGTAAAGTAAGAGCGATTCAAGTGGGCGAATCTTTAGAAGAGCCGCCACCACCTTAGTCGCTTCAGACAGAGCTCTTTCATGCGTAAACTTTCGCATAAAAACAACTCGAAGATCGAAGTATAAATCAAACAAAGCTTCGGGGCTGAGCTTGATTCGAAGGCAGAGCTGATTCTAGCGAACTGGCGTAAGAACAAGTATTGCTGGCATATGGGAAAGTAGTGCGGGGTGGAAGTTTACCAAGTTATCTCGTGGTACCAAGCGTTGTATCGAAAAATGTAGGAACTAGTCCTACTGCAAATGTAATTCATGCAGAGTACAAGTCAACGAGACTATCAACAGACTTTGTTTGGAATAATATAAATTAAACATTACAACTTCTTCATCAAAAGTACTTCAAATGGAATTTCTTCCATAAAGGCGAAGCGAACGTTTCTTTCTAGATCAATTAAATTGGGTAATATATTGAGCGAGATTTCGCCAGTTGAACTTCCCTCTTTTTTACTATTTTTAAGCGTCTCTTCGATCCATGTTTTATCTTCATCACTCATTCCTGTAAGCGCTCCGTTTTGAATTCCAAACTGCGCATGTAAAAGTGCACGTGCTAAACGAGTAATCAATTTTGCAAACAAAGTAAACGAAACTCCTGCATCTTTTGCTTGGGCAATTACAGTAATTCCTTTTTGAATATCTTTTGCAATATATGCTGTTAAAAAATCACGCACTAAAGATTGCCGAGGGGCACCCAATACCATTTCGGCTTCATCAAGCGTAATTGTTTTATCTTTTGAAACAGTCCCTGCTTTTTGAAGAGCGCCGAGTGTGTCGCGGAACGATCCATCTCCTGAAAGTGCAATGAGTGAAGCCACTCCGGGCTTAAGGGTTAACTTTTCAGCTGCTGCTGTTCGTTCAACAACTTTTTCGAGAACATCAACAGACGGTGTTTGAAAATGAAAATGCTGACATCTTGATAAAATAGTTTCAGGGACTTTATCGGTTTCAGTTGTAGCTAAAATAAAAATAACGTGCGCAGGTGGCTCTTCCAGTGTTTTTAAAAATGCATTGAAAGCAGATTTTGAAAGCATGTGCACTTCGTCCAAAATATATACTTTATAGTGAGAACGAAACGGCAATGTTGAAATTGATTCTAAAAGTTCGCGCATATGGTCTACCTGTGTATGGGATGCTGCATCGATTTCGTAAATATCTTCATCAACCGTATTGAGTGCTTTTGCAAATAAACGCGCAACAGTAGTTTTTCCTGTTCCACGCGATCCTGAAAATAAATAGGCGTGAGCAATGCTTCCGTTTTCAATTGCTTTGGTAAGAACACTCACCACTCTGTCTTGCCCAATCACATCAGTAAATTTTTGAGGACGATACTCTCGGTAAAACGATCGGAGTTTTGTGTGAGGAGTATTTAGGTTTGATGAGTCCGCAGAACTTTTTGAAGATTTTGACATGAAGTGAGTATATCAAAAAATTATGTAATTTATATAAAAAGAAACTCCCGGCCGCGCATTGGAGCGTGGCCGGGAGGAAAGGGTTGAAAATAACGATGATTGACGGAGGGAATGTTTTTGTCTGGCGGGTCCTTGTTCATTAAGGCGTCGCGGTTGGGGTTTACCAAGGAGGGTCCTTGTTCACTGATCACAGTAGTTAGGGTGAGAATGTAAGGGCTCAGTTCTATACGGGCGGGTCCTTGTTATTCATAACCGACTTCTTATTCCTGTTCTTATTCGGAACGGGTTTACGCGGAGAGGAGAGTTTATTTGAAAACTTTTACCTCAGTCACTTAAGACCTTCTGTGTCCAAACTATCAGCATGAAGGCCGCACCGTTGCGGGCTACTGCAAATACTATGGACTAGTAAGAAAGAGCGACTGAATATGAGACTACACCTGGTTTAAAAAAGAGTCAATAATATGTATTGCCTCTTCCTTATTCTCAACTTCCATCAATTTTAACCGTAAATCTTTGGCTCCATCAAAACCAAGGACGTACGATTTAAAATGTTTTTTCATTATTGCAAAACTTTTAATGTCGCCTAGGTATGAATCAAACAAATTAATATGTTCCTTCATTGCAATTAATTTTTGAGAAAGTGTTGGAGGATTCGCAACCGTATCAGCATTAAATAACCAAGGATTTCCAAAAATTGCTCGACCGAGCATTACTCCATCAGCATGTGTTTGTTGTGCTTTTTGTTTTGCATCAACAATATCAATTACATCTCCATTTCCAAAAATGAGCGTTCGATTTTCTTCAACAATATTTTTTTGCAATTCATTTCGAATTTCTACTGCTCGTGCAACATGTACCCAACGAGCAGGCACTTTCGACATTTCTTTTCGAGTTCGTGCATGGATGGTAATAAGCACAGGCGGAATGTAAGATAAATCCGCAATATCAAATTTCCCCTCAGCATTTTGATCAAATCCTAAAAGTGCAGGCAACCAAGTTTCCAATTCATTTTTATTAAAACCAATTCGTGTTTTTACCGAAACAGGAATTATAGCTTTTCCACTTTCTTTTGCTTCGTCCTCAATTCCTTTTTGAAGTGCGGTGATAATTAGTCGTGCATGTTTAGGATCACGCATCATTGCTGCTCCCGCTTTTTGTTTTTCAATTGATTTATCAGGGCAACCCATATTAATATCGGCACCGTCAAATCCGAGTTTTACCACAAGCCTTCCTGCTTGATACATCGACTCAATATTACTTGAAAAAAATTGAGCAATAATTGGACGCTCTTGTTCTATATATAAAAGATCGCGAAGAAGTTTTTGTTTTCCTTCTTCATGTGCCAACCGTAAACCATCAGCTGAAACAAATTCTGTCCAAAGTGCATCTGGTTTTCCATATTTTGAAATAACCGCACGAAATGCAGCGTCAGTAACATTTGCCATTGGTGCCAATACTAAAACCGGCCGTTTTTCGGCCTGTGCTTTTTTATAGAGTGTCTGCCAAATATTCATGTATAGGCATCGTAGCAATATTTATTACTATAGACTAGGCATTAAATGAGTGGTAATGTGTGGGAGGAAATTCCACCCCCGAACCACAACTCAGAACCTTGATTCCCCTATGACTATCATTGATTTTTTTGTCGACGCTTTTAAGTGGGTCTTTCTCAAAATCCCATTTGCCATCGGCTACTTCGTCTTGATCGCAGCGTGTGTCTCTGGTCTTTACCTGCTCGATGTATTCAGGGGCAGACGCCCAAGCGAACCCTGGACGAGCAGGAGTTAGCACCTCAAAAAATTATGGAAAGAAAACCGCTCGATGACGAAGCGTCATCGAAAAAATACCTCCTTACTGGAGGTGCTGGAGGGAAGGATCCATCTTCTCTTCCCCTTTGGGCAATATTGCTCATTGTCGTTGTACTAACTGGTTTGGCAGTATACTTCATCAGTTACTACCCAAACTCCAAAAAAGCCGCCGGTTCGAATTCGCAAAATTCATCGGCTCAAACGGAAAACAGGACTCGGCCTTAACTATTCTCCGAGAAAATCTCCGGCGTCGCTCTCGCGACGACCGGAGTTTTATTTTCTCTTCTATTTTTACTTCCAATTTTCGTAAAAAAAAGATTAAGATAATTTTTGGAAAGTTCACCCCAAGTAAAGCACCTACAGCAAATCGAATATGTATTCAAAAGAAGGAATCGAACCAGGGAACAGCGATCAGAGCAATCTAGAACGAGTTACTCAAGCTCCAACCCGAACAGGAAAAGATGTGATCGAGAGCCTAGAGAAAAACTGGCGCGAATTCGTCAAAATTCTCAAAAGCGATAAGGACCCTGATCAGTAATCCCCTCAATACTTTTAAGCTTCCAAGGCGGCCCGATTTAATCGCGCCGTTTTTGTTTTATTTAAATAAATTTGCAACGTCTTTTACGGTGACTACCACCATGAGCAATATTAATAGTGCAAAACTTACAACTTGCACTCCAACCACGAATTTTTGTGGAAGTGGTCGTCGAATAATTCCTTCAATGAGCACAATTAAAATTCGTCCTCCGTCGAGTGCTGGGAGTGGAACCAAATTAATAAGTGCTAAGTTAATTGAAATAAGTGCCGTAAGCCCAACCAAATAAGTGAACCCTAAGCTAAATGCATTTCCAACAACTCCTGCAATTCCAATTGGACCCTGCACTTGTGACAAATCTCCTTTTCCTTTAAAAATACTTCCGAGAAAATCTTTGAGGCCAATTGCGGTGAGCTTTGTCATTTCATACGTAGTTTTTGCACCTTCTACAAACGATTGTGGAAATGGAACCTTAACCAAAGATACTGGAAACATTTGAACACCAATTGCTAACTTATCTTCAACTCCAGTTAAACCTGTTTTAGGTTGAACGCGATATGCCACACTCAGCTTCGCTTCTTCATCACTTCCAAATACAATTCCCTTTTTAATATTTGCTTCCGAAAGCATTGTAAACACTACTTGTTGCCCATTTGAATTTCTAATTAAATCGTAAATTGCGTCGGGTGTTTGTGGATGATCAATCGTTGATGTTCCAGATTTCACCGTTACAATTCGCTCATTTGCTTTAATACCAGCCATTTCAGCAGGAGAATTTTTTAATATTGAAGTAATGAGCACTCCTTGATGTGTAATATACTCACTGTTCGCCAAGCTTTCTGTTGTTGGAGGAAAGCCAAATGAGAGCGCAATACTTACGATAAGCCAAGCGAAAAGTAAGTTAAAAACAATTCCCGCAATTAAAACCCAAACTTGAGTCAAACGGTTTTTGTGAATAAAACTTCGAGACACATCTTTTACATAATTTGGATCTTTTTTATCATCGTCACTTTCACCATTTTCTCCATGGATTTTTACAAAACCTCCAAAAGGAATCATGTTTAATGAATACGTTGTTTCTCCAATTTTTTTTGAAAATAATTTCGGTGGAAAGCCAAGGGCAAATTCATCTACTCTAATTCCACTCATTTTTGCCGCTAAAAAGTGTCCAAGTTCGTGAACAAATACCAGGACCGCGAGTACGATAATAAAAATAAGTGCGGTCATGATATTTGTGAATAATTATTTAATAATTGATACATATTTTCCAAGTTTCCATTAAAAAATAGTGTAGGTTGAACTAAATTTCTGTAATTTCTTTTTCTTTCTTATCAAAGTGGCTTTCGTTTGCTTTATTTATTTCTTGTACAATCTTTTCAACTTCTGCTTTATATCGATTTCGTTCATCTTCTCCCATTCCTCCTTCTTTTTCTTTAGCTAAAATATCTTTTAAGGCCTTATCTCTTTCCATTCGCACTCTAACTTTTGCATCTTCTAATTTATCTTTAGCTAACTTTACAAACTGTTGTCGTCGCTCTCCGGTAAGTTGTGGAAAGTTTACTCGGAGTCCTTTTTCATCGACAGATGTTGATAAGCCGAGATTTGATTGGGAAATTGCTTTTTCAATTGCTTGAATTTGCGACATATCCCACGGAGCAATTCGAAGTGTTCTTGCGTCTTCGGTTTGAATTGATGCCATTGCAGAAATTCCAATCATTGTTCCGTATGATTCAACCTGAACGACGTCTAAAATACTAGGGGTTGCCCGCCCTGTTCGAATATTTGAGAATTCATTTTTTAGCCATTCCTCGGTTTGTTTCAATGCGTCTTTAAAAGGTGAAAAGTTATATGCCATATGTCGTTATTGTACTTATTTATATAGAAGACTCAAGTTATTTTTTAGGTAAAGTCATCGCCATATGCTCAAGTAATAGTTTAATTGATGAAGATTGATCGAGAAGATATGAATGAATCGGTTCAATTGCTTTAACTACTTGTTCATATTCCACATTTCCGCTCGAATTCGCATCAAATTGAAGTTTTACCGTATTACAAAATGTAGCAATATCTTCTTTCATAAAAGCCCCTTTTTCAATTTCTTTTAATATAGTTTGAACTAATGTCAAACGATCTGGCACCGATAAACTTACAAATTCAATTGCATATTGATTAATTGGATTTTTTATTTCACTCGCTCCTATTATATTTTCTTTCACATTTACCGTTGCTAAACGCGAAACAAGTGTCGGCAACAATCGTTCTGGATGTGGCGTCACGATAAACAGTGCCACTGTTTCCGCTGGCTCTTCTAACACTTTCAAAAGTGAATTTTGCGCCTCACGAGTTAACGTTTGTGCAGCAATTACAATTACATGCATTGTTTCACTTGTTCGCCCCACCTTACTTGCCGCTTCTTTAATATCGCGTGCATCATCGACAGACAAACTTTCTCGTTCAAATAAATCAACATGAAGTGTATCGTCTAAATTTGTGCCACAGGCATCAAATATCATATCGTTTAAATCTTCGTAAATTGCATTAAAATTTCCTCGCACTAAAACAGCGCGCGAATTTTTAATAATCGAAACTCCTCTGTCGATATATTCCTTTTTATCTTGAAAATCTGCCATTTATTTTATCGTTTCGAAACTACTGCTTTTTTATATAAATCTAAATGCTCAAGTGCAATTCCAGTTCCCTTTGCCACACAATATAGAGCGTCTTCGGCCAAAACTCCTTTTACTCCTGTTCGTGCAAAAACTAATTCTGGTAAATTTCGCAGCATCGATGAGCCTCCTGTCATCGTAATTCCATTATCAATAATGTCAGATGCGAGTTCTGGAGGAGTATCTTGGAGTACATCTTTAATTGCTTTAATCATTTCATTTAATTCTTTACTAATTGCTTTAACAATTTCATTTGTACCTAATTCAATTGAACGTGGAAGCCCTGTTACAAAGTCACGTCCCTTTACAGTTACTTTCAATTCATTTTTCATTGGAACCGCAGAGCCAATTTTAATTTTAATTTCTTCTGCAGTTTTTTCTCCCACCGAAAGATTGTAATTTTTTTTGATGTAATCAGCGATCGCTGCATCTATTTTATTTCCCGCACATTTAACTGAAGTACAGGCCACAATTCCACCTAAAGAAATTACAGCAACATCGGTTGTTCCTCCTCCAATATCAACAATCATATTTCCATTCGGCTCTTGAATTGAAATTCCGGCACCAATTGCTGCCAAAATTGGCTCCTTAACTACGAAAGCATTTTTTGCTCCTGCTTTTATTGCAGCTTCGATTACTGCACGTCTCTCGGTTGATGTAACTCCGGCAGGTACCGAAAGCATTACGTCTGGTTTAAAAATATTCCATTTCCCGAGCGCCTTATTAATATAGTAGCGAAGCATTGCTTCAGTTACTCGGTAATCAGCAATCACTCCGTCTTTCATTGGGCGATAGGCAATAATCGAATCGGGTGTTTTTCCAATCATTTCTTTCGCTTCAAGGCCTACTGCCAAAATTTGATTAGTTTCTTCAGACACCGCAACTACCGAAGGCTCATTTAAAACGATGCCGTGTCCAGGTAAAAAAACAAGAGTGTTGGCCGTTCCCAAATCGATTCCTAATTTTTTGCCCCAGAGTGCCATATATGTCTCATAGTGTACGGGCTTGGGGGCTTGTTCGCAACTTTACAAGAGTGTTAGCATGAAGCATGTTTATCGTTACAGTTATCCCTATTGGAAAAGCGATTGGAGTAGACGAACTCTCGTATTTTTCAGCAATTACTCCTCCCCTCGGTTCTATTATCGAAGTATTAGTTCGAAAAAAAAAGTTGCTTGGAATAGTGCAAAATATTGAACCTGTAAAATCCCAAAAAGGTGCAATTAAACGTGCATCATTTGTTTTGAAGAAAACTGATATTTCGGAAAGCTTTAATATTTTTAATCCTCTATATATAGAAGGGTTGCGAATTGCCGCCGGTTTTTTTGCCACCACACTGGGCGCACTTACATACGCTACGTGCAATAAAAAGCTTTTTGCTGAACTTTTAAAATATAAAGTTGATGAAAACAAAATTAATTCGAATGAACTTCGAAAAAAGGAGACTTACGACAAAATTAATGAGCAATGGATTTTTGGCGGCCTTCAAGATCGATGCAAAAAATATTCAGAATTATTTTTAAGCAAAAAAAATTCGCTACGTAAAACATTTGTAGTTGTATGTCCTTCTATTTCTCATGCAAAAACAGTTCACGCAATACTCACAGAATTAATTAAAAAAGCAAAAGACACTGCTCATCAAACACACAATATTGCCCTATTAGCCGGACCTCTTTCATCGAAAAAAATAACTGCTATTTTGGAAAAGGAATATTCAATTTTTGTAATTACAGGATCATATACAGGGTTTCCTTTTGCTCGCTTGAATAAAAACATAAACATAAGAAATGAAGTTCAATTTATTATTGAAGAGCCAGATTCACTTCAATATAATTCAATACAACGACCACACATTAATGTTGCCATAATTGCAAAGATGATTGGAGGTACATATAACGATACTGTTATTTTCGGTAGTATCTTAAACACTAAAAATCCAGCAGAAAATTCTTTTTCAAAGCTGCAAAAATCACAAATCGCCTATCAAAAAAAAGATGATAAAGATGGCGTAGTTCCATATCAACTAATTAGCCAGGATATTATTTCAAGAATTGAAAAAATCAAAAAAGGGAAAGTGTTTATTTTAGGAAATCGATTAGGACTTGCCACTCATGTTGTTTGTCGCGATTGTACAAGTTCAGTTACCTGCAATGAATGTGGAAATTTAGTAAAACTATATGGAGCAAAAAATACTACTGATCGAAGTCATAATACATTTATGTGTCATGCGTGTGGAGCAAAACGAGATGCGCATGAAAGTTGCGACCAGTGTGGAAGTTGGAATTTAAAAGCGTTTGGTGTCGGAATTGAAAAAATATTTGAAGAAGTAAAAAAAGTACTTCCACAATTTGATGCATTTGTTGCATCTGGCGAAGAAATTAAAAATGAAACATGGCTCGCAAAATGGCGAACATCAACTAAAGCAATTTTAGTAGGAACCCCTGCTGTACTCGACGCTATATATACAGACCACGCAATACATGGAACTGAAATTGAATATATTGTAGTTAGTTCGTTCTCTCAATTAATTAATGCACCCATTCACAACAGTACTGAAGAAGCCTTGAAGATTTTATTAAAAATAGATGAACTTTCCCCTTTTACTTTGCAAATAATTGATAAAAAAAGTAATGACAATGAAATTGCTAAAAAACTAACTAATGTCGAATTACTTCTAAAAGAAAGTACTGCCGATAAAAAAATGCTTGGATATGCCCCGTTCGGTACAATTATCATGATTGAGGTTGCGGAATCTAAATTTGCAAAAAATAAATTACTTTTTCAAATACTCGATATTCTTGAGGATTGGAAACCTACTACATTTCCAATGAATAATAAAATCGGAAATCTACACATAAACAGAGTTGTTTTGAAGTTACCTCTTTCGGACTGGAATGAGAACGAGCAAAATGAAAATCTAAAAAACGCTCTTCTTTCACTTCCTCAATCGGTAAGCATAAAAATCAACCCCCAATCACTTATTAGTTAGGTTCGTCATTGCTCGGCTCACATTTGTGCCAAATTCAACTTTGTTCTATATAATAGAGGTAATGGCTAAACTAAATTCCCAAAATTCTAAAGATAAGAGCGCAGAGCTTGCCCAAACACATGGAATTATTCAAATTCCTCACCCAACTCTCAGGAAAAAAGCTCGGCATATTCTGGTTGAAGAAATTGGAACTCCAAAGCTTAATGCCATCATTGCAAAAATGAGTTTAGCTTTAAAAACACAAGAAGATGGTGTGGCACTTGCCGCTCCTCAAATTAATGAATCGCTTCAACTATTTATTGTAAGTGGGCGAATTATTGAAATGATTGAGGGAGAATTAACTCCAACCGAAGCTGATGAAAAAATGAAAGTAACAAAGCGCCCTGACTCTGTGTTTATTAATCCGATAATTGTAAAACGTTCAAAGAAAACAAAAATGATGGAGGAAGGTTGTTTATCAGTTCGAAATAAATATGGACGAATTAAACGATCAACAAATGTAACGATTGAAGCACTTGATCAAAATGGAAATAAAGTTAAACGAGGAGCCGGTGGTTTGCTTGCACAAATTTTTCAGCATGAAACCGATCATCTTCATGGGGTATTATTTATCGACAATGCAGTTGATGTTGATGAACTAACTGAAGAGTTAACAAAAGAAAATCCCAGCGAAAAAGTTCTCACTAAAAAATAATGTCTTCTGATCCATCAAATAAAATTTTAAAGTTTGCCTTCTTTGGAACTTCGCAGTTCTCAGTTTTCATCGCACAAGAATTAAAAGAGAAATTTAATATTATTCCGTCACTTATTGTAACGGTTCCCGATGCACCGACAGGACGAAAACAAATCATGACTCAATCTCTTTTAAAAGAGTGGGCAATTAAAAATAATATTGAAATAGTTAGCCCGGAGAGTTTAAGAGAGTCGAAATTTTCCAACCATACTGACTATGAAGATTTGATTAAGAAATTATCAAGTTTTGATGTATTTTTAGTTGCTTCATACGGAAAAATAATTCCTGAAGGTATTCTAAAGTTAGCCAAAATTGGACCTCTTAATATTCACCCCTCAAAACTTCCTTTGTATCGTGGACCTTCACCAATCCAATATCAAATTTTAAATAATGAGAAAGATATTCAAACAACAGTTATGATTATGGATAAAGAAGTTGATCATGGCGACATAGTTGAACAATCAAAATTATCAAATGAAATAATCGCCCAACTTCCCCTTTCATTTTTTGAATTAGAAAAAGAGTTGGCGCTCATTAGTGCTCACACTGTTGCTCCATATCTTGCTTGTGAAAAAGAAATTAAAGGTATTCAACAAAATCACGAGGTTGCAACCTTCACAAAACTCATTGAAAAAGAAGATGCTCACATTATACTTTCAGAATTAAAGGCAGAAATTGATAGTGAACTAAAAAGTGACGAAAAGCAAATCGATGAATACAAAAACTATCTTACTTATTTAGCGTTTAAAGAATGGCCTCGGGCATTTACAGTAGATGCGAAACACAATAAGCGCCTCATCATTATTGATGCAAGATTTGATAAAGAATTGCAAAAGTTTATTCCACTTGTTGTTATTCCAGAAGGTGGAAAGGAAATGAAATATGAAGATTACCTAAGAGGAAGATAAAGAAATTAAAAATCTTTATCTTTATTTAATGATAATTTAATCTACTCTTATTTTTAATTCTTTCTTCGTCTAAACAATCCTTTAATTCCTCGCATCATCTCTTTTACTTTAATTCCTCCACGTCGAACAAGTGAATGTTTTTTTCCGTGAACTTTTGATGCTTCGCGCATTAATTCATCAGCAACATCATCAATCGCTTTATACAAATCTTCTTTTTCAGATACGGCATATAAACTTTTCCCTGGATGCACAATTCGCACGTCGGCTTTATAAATATCTCCGTTTTTATGATGATTCGAACTCTTTCCTAGATCTCCGTATACAATAATTTCTGCATCTTCGTGTGTGTCGAATAACTTCTCCATCCCTTCCATTTTTTTATGAAAGTACTCCACAATTGGTTCTGATAAATCAATATTCGTCCCTTTTATGTTTATGGTAAGTTTCATATCTGCATTATACCTTTTAAGATTTTGGTGCAAGTATTCCATCCCCAGTTTAAACGTTGCCCTGTATATGTATGAAGGAAGTTTTGGGGAGAGTTTACTTTAGCTGTTATTTTGCTATATTTTTAAGGCAGCTGAAATATCAGATCAACTGTAATATGGGTTTATTCCTATATTGAATTAACGTTTTGACGTAAGTCAAAATAACCGCATTCTGAGGTAGCTGTTTTGGTAGGTACCAATTTATCAAATCACTTCCAAAGAACATTCCTTGGTAGCTGTTTTGGTAGGTATCAAACCACCTAACTTCACCAAAGAAACATTCCGCGGTAGCTCAGCTGGTAGAGCAAGCGACTGTGGACATACAACGAGACTTGGTATAATAAAATATGCCAAAACCTCGATCCTATGCCGATCGTGCCGAATATATAAAAGCTGCAGTATCGAAACGACGAAAGAAGATTCGAGAAATGGCTCTAATATATAAAGGCAATAAATGTACAATTTGTGGGTACAGTAAATGTTCAAGAGCCTTAAGTTTTCATCATAAAGATCCATCGAAGAAAAAGTTTGGCATCTCAATGAATGGACTCACCCGCTCATGGACAAGAGTAAAAGCAGAACTCGATAATTGCGTTCTTCTTTGCTCAAACTGTCACATGGAAGTACACGATGGCATAACGCAGCTTCCTATAGAGATATAGGTCGAAAAACAAGGTGAATTGCTGGAAGCCGTAGATTAAATAAAAAAGAAATTTATTATTTAATTGGTAATCAGCAGCCAAGCTTTCTACAAATAAAATTTTAGAAAGAAGGTTCAGAGACTATCCCTAACGGGAGTAGCTAGAATTAAAATTTCAAAATTTTAATTCTCGCGAAGCGCCTTGCATCCTACAAAATGAAATTTAAAATAAATTTTAAAACACATTGAGGATGATGATATAGTCCATACCAAAAGAAACTTTGGATAAAATGTAATCGCTAGGTCCTAGGTTCGAGCCCTAGCCGCGGAGCACTAGTGAACGTTGTGAATGTTGAACAGACTTGATGTAAATCGAGCTTATTTAGTAGTAAATTATAGATATTGACATTAACTATATTAATGACATAATATGTTTAGACCATCAGTTTTGTGTTTCCACAAAATCAAAGCAATTGCAGATGGCACCGTTGAAGATATATGAAAAAAATTCTCGGAATATTCAAAATGTTTCGAAAGCCAGTTATTAGTGCTCAAATGTTTGGAATTCCCAAGCCAACAAATGATAGTAAGTTGATCATGCCAGGAGATCAAAACCATGGGCACAAATTCATTAACGCTCCCTGGGACCCTAGCTTGGGGCTTAGCGTGACTAATCTCGATGATGAGAAGAACCCCTTTCAAAGGGCAACGTACCGAGACCTTTTTGTCTGCGAGTGCGGTGCAAAGAAACTTCGCGAAACGCGCGCACTCGTCTAATAACTAGTTCCGTTGCAAGGTCCCCGCACTTTTTGGTGTGGGGACTTTTATTTTATATATTCAAATACCTCAACTTCCCCATTCTTTCCATACTTACTTTTACCAAAGAATACATTTTAAGTAGTTCGGTAAACATGATATTCGCGCATCTAGTTATGAGTGCTTGGCCAAATCTAATATAAAAACATCAAAAAACTCCATCTAAGGAGTTTTTTGATACCATATGAATGATAGAACTATCTACTGATGAGAATTGATATATTTTACTGTTTGAGCACCAAAGAATCCTGTTCCTTGTTGTAAACCTAGTGGAGCTAATATATCTGCTGCGTATGTCTCTTGAAATGCCTTGAGTGCCATTTTTGTCCGCATACCGAAGTAAGAAGTTTCATTTCCTTTTGAGCCAGGGCCTGTTGATGCAACCATAAAGCCGTTGTTGTTAAGATATGTTTGTAATTTGATTACTCTATCACTTCTTGAGCCCATCCCAAGCGAGTTTGAAAATACAACTGATGGTATTCCTACGTATGTATTTTGGTTTGTGGTTTGAGAATTTTGTGAAGCTTGTCCTGTTTGATTAGTTTGTGTTGTTACAGAAGTATTTATAGATGTCGGTGTATTTGTTGTCGTAGTTTGCGACGCTACTGGAGTTGGTGCAGGAGTTGGAGATGGAGTTGGAGTCGGTGCAGGAGTCGGTGCTGGTGTGGGAGCAACTGCGCTCGCACTTCCTGGATTAGTAACAGCATTACTCTGGAGTGTCACAGCCGTCTGTGCAAGAAGCCGGCCGTTAACTGATGCGCCAGTTTGTAGATTGATTGCTGTCTGAGTCAATAAGTTTCCATTAAACTGTGCTGTAGTGCCGATAACTGCACTGCTTCCTATCTGCCAAAAAATATTCTTAGCTTGTGCACCGCCACTAAGTATCACTCTTTTACCGCTTGCTACTGTAAGACCTTGCGCTATTTGAAAAATCCAAACATCATTTGGGCCTCCGGCAAGAGTGACGTCTGAGTTAATAGCAACGCCTGTTCCCCACTTGTAGAGTCCTGGGGCAATCGTCAAGCCACTTATATCACCAGCACCTAATTCAGTAGCTGTTGGCAATGTCCGTCCTGCAGCATCTGTATATGCTGTTTGCATGTCGCTTACTGCAGTAGTTAAGTTTGCTGGAGTAGGAACTGCATAATCTGCAGCGTATATTTTACCAGTCACCACAGGTGAAGTTGAAAATGCATTTGAGCTATCTGCAATTAAGCCAAAACCAGTTACGTAGCTTGCCGCTACTGGGCTTACCCCAACGTCCCCTACAATCTGTGTAGTACCAGTTGTGCTGATACCTGTTTTTGTGAGGATCACATAGTTACCGGCCGTTCCCAAATTTACTGCTGTTGGGCCGGCAGCATTTGCTACATGTCCTCCTACTAAAAGTGTGAGAAGTAATGCAAAGCTGATAAAATTTATTTTTTCATTATTATTTTAAATTACTGGTTACTAATTTTATTGATCTAGTTGTTATTAATAAGAGATCTATATAACCCTAGACGTTGGGGTATAGTTTTAATTACCGATAAAAATTTTTGATTGTTATATACGTGAGTTGTTTAACATACCGCTCGACTGTAAAAAGTAGTGCGTGTAGCATGTCCAAAAGCATAAACCTAAATTAAACTAATTTATAATTTAGCTCTGCTATTTTTAGCGGGGTTTTTTTATTTATCCACCCTTACAAAGTCTTTACACATACTTTTGTATTCTTTTAATGAAGAGAAATGCAGCAGTCACTTCATTTCTCTCAAATTCCTTTTATTATTAACTATTCTAAAAACAAAACACATATGACAAATAAATTTAAACTATCATTAATTGGAGGAGGGATGGCAATTGTTGGTCTCGTAACTGGTGTTGCCGCGATAGCAAGTGCACAAAGTGCAGTAGCTACAACTGCATCAACTGCTGCAGTCACAACACAAGCAAATTTAGTGAAAACAGATCTACCTGAGAATGCAAATGATCCAGTAGATGCACCTGATGCAAACGATAACAACTCTTCCATCACAGCAAGTTCAGATATTACAAATCATTCTGAAAAGGCAGATAAAGAAACCAATGACGGAGACGGAGGTTCTCAAAGTGAATCAGATGAAGGTACTTCAACTTCAGATGCGTCTGAACAATAAAAACAATTGTTCCTTTCTTTTGCAAAACCCTTTTACAGAGGGTTTTGTTTTATCTCTTTACACAATCTTTAGACTAGATAACAATAATAATACTGAACTTATATTATATGCGTATTCTTATTGTTGAAGACAACCAAAAATTGGCCAACTCACTTTCACGTGGATTTTCTCAAGAAGGATATGCTGTTGATATTCTAAGTAATGGAGAAGATGCCGAAAAACGAATTAGCGTCTCACCAGATGACTATGAGATGATTGTGCTAGACATAAGTGTTCCTGGAAAAGATGGAATTGAAATATGTTCATCTTTGCGATCAAAAGGAATTATGACACCCATCATCATGCTCACTGCTCGAGACACGATAAAAGATAAAATTTTAGGCCTCGATAGCGGTGCGGATGACTATTTAATTAAACCTTTTTCTTTTGAAGAGCTATTATCACGGATCCGCGCACTTTCACGTCGTCCAAGAACGAGTCTTCCACCTCAGCTTGAAGTTGGGGATCTTATATTAAAACCATCGTCACAGGAAGTATTTAAAAACGGTAAAAAAATTATTTTGACTCTCAAAGAATTCAGAGTTCTTGAATTTTTTATGATTAGACCAGGTGAAGTTGTCACGAGGCAATATATTGTTGATCATTTATGGGACTTTGAATTTAATCCGTTAAGTCGAACAATGGACGTTCATATTAATAACTTACGTAATAAGCTACATAGTAAACATGGCACAACACTTGAAACAATTCGCGGCGTCGGCTATCGCCTCACAGCCTAAAGTATTCCTTAGGGCGCGTCTTAAACTGACAGCGATTTATGTTTTAATCGTAGCTGTAATTATTATCGGCTTTAGTTTTGCCCTTTATAGAAATCTTGCAAATAGCCTCTCCGACGCAAGTGATGAAGATTTTACTAGTGCAGAATTTCATCAACATTTTATACAATCAACACTTGAAAACGTAAATAAAGAAATACTTTTAATCGATCTTATTATACTTTTTACGGCGGCTGGTGCGAGTTATATAGTCGCTGGATATACATTGCGGCCGATTCAACAATCAATGGAAGTTCAAAGAAAATTTTCAGAAAATGCATCACATGAACTTCGTACTCCCCTTGCTGTCATGAAAAATGATATTGAAGTACTTCTGCGTAATTTAAATCCATCAAAACAAGAAACCCAGAATGTGCTCAGAAGTAATATCGAGGAAATCGATAACATGACAACAATGACCGAAGATCTTTTGCTACTCGCTCAAGCTGAAAACCGTATTGCACGCGCAATGGAAAAAATTAATATTGATAATGTTGTGAAAGCAATTTCTGAAAAAATGAAACCTATCGGGAAGCAAAAATTGGTCGAACTTAATATGAAATCGAATGGGCCAGTTATGATTCTTGGTGACAATGCAAAACTTGAACGCATCATCACTAATCTACTTAAAAATTCTGTCGAGCATACACCGGCACGAGGTATGATTAAGGTTGAGGTGAAAACGGAAGAAAAATATGCAATTATTACGATAACAGATGAGGGTAAAGGAATTAGTAGAAAAGACCTTCCACACATATTTAATCGTTTTTATAAAGGTGAAGGTACTTCGGGGAGTGGACTTGGACTATCGATTGTAAAGGAACTTGTAGAGGAGCATCGGGGCACGGTGAGAATACAAAGTGAAAAGGATAAAGGTACTACAGTAACTCTTCGTTTTCCTTTGGCGTAAATTTCTTTACAGAATCTTTACATTCAACAAATTAGGCTTAGGTAATATAAAATAATCCCACACACTAAAAATGACAACACATACTCAAAGAATCGATCATCAAAAAGATACATTGAATTGGAAACAGATGTTAAGTAAAGTGCCTGAAGTCACGGCGTACTTTTGGATTATTAAAGTACTTTGCACAACCGTTGGGGAAACTGCTGCAGATTTTTTAAATGTAAATTTAAATTTTGGTCTTACGGGCACGTCAATTGTTACTGGTGTAGTCTTGGCAATAGCACTTATTTTTCAATTCAGAGCAAAAAAATATGTGCCGAGTATTTATTGGTTCACCGTGGCACTCGTAAGTGTCTTTGGAACACTAGTCACAGATAATCTTACTGACAAATTAGGAATACCTCTCGAAACAAGTACTATTATCTTTAGTGTACTTTTGGGGCTCACTTTTCTTGCATGGTACCTAAAGGAAAAAACACTTTCAATTCATTCAATCTTCACTACTCAAAGAGAAATATTTTACTGGCTCACGATTCTCTTTACATTCGCACTTGGTACTGCATCTGGTGATCTTTTTGCAGAAGGACTTGGACTTGGCTATCTATTGACGGGTATTATGGTGGCATCAATCATTTTTATAACTGCAATTGCATGGAAGATGAAATTAAACTCAGTACTTTCATTTTGGATTATTTACATCATGACACGACCGCTCGGTGCATCCCTCGGTGATTTATTATCTCAACCCACAAGTCATGGGGGTATAGGCTTAGGTGCAACCACCACAAGTATTATCTTTCTTGGTGGAATATTTATTATTGTCACTTATTTGTCTCTTACAAAACGAGATACTATCAATAAACAACACTTGGTTGAAGAAATCCGCGAAGATGAGCAGAAAAGTGGCTTATGGCAAACTGCAATTGTTGTAGCATTGTTTGTTGTTGTTGGTGGAATCGGATACCATGTTTTACACGCTCGGCTTCAAGCAGAAATTTCTGGCCCAATGATTAATACAACTGGAACAAGCACCTCATCTACATCAACAACAACTTCATCTCCACTTGGAGACCTCACTCTGTTCCGCACAATTACAAAAGACACTCTCGATAAACTTAAAGCTGGAGACCAGTCGGGTGCCACAACTCGCATTAGCGATCTTGAATTTGCATGGGATCAAGCTCAACCAGTATTAAAAGCTCGTGATAAAACGACATGGACGCAAATAGATGGAAAAATTGATACAGTGCTTCGAGAACTTCGAGCTGTAAATCCAAATACAGCGACGGATAAAGATGCACTTCAAGCATTGCTTACCGTATTAAACTAGCAACATAGTGAAAACTCTTAGCGTAATTATTCCAATTGCTCCGTCTGATGATACCTGGAAAACACTTTGGCTTGATCTAATATCTATACCTAATGATGTTCAGATTTTTTTAGTTGGG
>JBBRPW010000013.1:0-18126 GCA_038227435.1 Minisyncoccia bacterium
AGCATCAATTAGCATTCGCATTCGATGTTTTTTGTCGATTACTTTTGCGTAATATTCAATATTAGCCGAAGAGGGAACAATATGAACAAGTTCTGTTAAATATGAAGCACCTCCCGATTGTTCAAGTTGATTATTTTCACGAAGTCGGCCAGATAAGGAAATTAAATCAATTGGCTGTCCTTTTCCAAACAAATCATGCATCGATGAATAAATAATTCGATGCCTTTCAGAATAAAATGAATCTAAACTGATGATGTCCATTACATCATGAATTGATTCAGGCCGGAGCATGATCGATCCTAAAAATGCTTTTTCAGAATCAAGGTGTTGTGGGGGAACACGCAAACTAGGCGCGGTATATGAAGAATTATTTCCTTCATTCTTATAACCACTTTTATACTTGTTGTTGTAGGTATTTTTAGAGTCTTTTCCTACACTCGATTTAGTACTATAGGGTGAGGGAGGCATGAGGGAATATTATCACGCAAGAAAGATTATCGAAAGAAAAGTTAAAGCAAATATGAAATTAGAATCAAGACTTGGTTTCGGTCAACATATGTTTTTTTTCAGGCATATTCTCAGCCCTTTTAAAGGAGTTAAATCAATGATTTTATATGAGTAGTTCCATCTTCATTATCAATGATTTCATACCCCTTTTCTTTAAGCTCGTCCCGTATCTGATCGGCTTTTGCCCACTCCTTATTTATCCTTGCAGTTTGTCTTGATTCCGCAAGAGCAGTAATTTCAGAAGGGATTAATTGATTGTTTTCTGAAGATGAAATTAATTCTTTTGCCTTCATCTCAACTTTATTTTTAATTGATAAACCAAAAACCAAATCAAAGTTATATATAGTTGCAATCTTAACTGATGGACTAAGATTTTCGTTTTTTAATATTTCCCACGTCATTGCAATTGCTTTCGGCACATCCATATCATCATTTATATATTGATTAAATGTTTGAGTATATGAATTATCTGGATTTACAATGTCGATATTATTTTGAGTAACAATTATTGCGAGTTGTTTAATTAATTTTTCAAAACCAGTTTGCGCAGCTTTTACCGCTTCTAATGTGAAATTAACCACACTTCGATAGTTCGCAGTTAATAACCAATATCGAAATGATAAAGGATCTATTCCTTCTTCAACCAAATCTTCTAATTTCAAAAAATTTCCTTTTGATTTCGACATTTTCATGTCATCGATATTCATAAATCCACCATGCATCCAATAGTTGGCAAATTGTTTTTCATTTGCCGATTCAGATTGAGCAATTTCATTAGTGTGATGGGGAAATATCAAATCAGTTCCACCTGTGTGTATATCGAACGTGTCGCCAAGCGCACCCTTAGCCATTGCAGAACATTCAATGTGCCATCCAGGGCGGCCACGTCCAAAATCTGCATCCCATGCATTTCCGGCATCATGTTCGCTTTCAAATTTCCAAAGCACAAAATCTCGCGGATTTTCTTTATCGTATTCATCGTTATTAATTCGCTCTTTTGTGATACTTGTTAAATCTAATTTTGCCAATGCTCCATAGTTTTTTACTTTCTCAATATTCATGTACACACCGTCATCAGCTTTGTATGCAGATCCTTTTTCAATTAATGCAGTAATGAGTTCAATCATTTCAGATATGTGTTCTGTTGCTCGGAGTAAGTGATGGGGTTTTAAAATATTAAGCGCTTCAATATCGTGTAAAAATTTCTCCTCATATTTTTGAGTAAGGGATTGAAGAGACATACCCTCAGTGACACTTCGTTTAATTGTTTTGTCATCAACGTCTGTAATATTCATTACCTGATTTACTTTGTATCCATTGTATTCAAAAAGTCGACGAACTAAATCGTCGAATACAAATGTTCGCAAATTTCCAATATGAGCTGAGTCATACACAGTTGGACCACAATGATACATCCCTACCTGTTGGGGATTAATAGATTGAAATAATTCTTTTTTTCCACCAAACGTATTGTAAATGTGAGTTGGGTGCGAGTTTTTTTGCAGATCTGTATTGTTTTCGTCTAAAGCCATTTGTGTTTTCTAAAGTAAATAATTAAGGATATTACAAAAATAAGGAGGCAGGCAGCAATAATCCAAAACGATTCTGGGTGTTCTAGAAAAGGAATAGGAGATCTGATAGAAAAGAGCCAAAGAACAAAAGATGGCGGAAGGAAAATAAAGGCAAGCGCATTAAATGTTTTAACTGTTTCGTTTTGTTTTAATTGCAAAAGCGAGTCATTTGTTTTTCGAAGTTCATCCAGAAATTCTTTACTTTCTTGAATTCCTGTATGACTTTTATAATATTCGTTTAAAATAATTTGAATGTAGTCGTCAAATGATTCACCAAACATTGTTTTCGATGCACCTTGAAGCGATTCCAAAGTACTTTTGTGTAGGTTCGTCGACTCTTTAAACGTTAAAATATCTCGATTAATTCGTGAAAGGGCATACACCATATTTTTTTCATCACCGTGAAAAATTTTATTTTCAACAACGTGTAACGCTTCTCGCATTGCATCAATTTCGTGAACCATTCCATTATATAAATCTTTGAGCAGGCGATAAAAAATAAAACCAGCATGATCTCCGGGAAGTCGTTTTGTTAAATTATTTCCAGTTTCTAAAAGCTTTGCAAAACGTTCAAAAGGTTCAATTGAATCGTATCTTGTTGTGACCAAGAATTCTTTCCCAATAATAAAATCAATTTCTTGATAGTGCTTTCTTAAGCTAGCCGAAGTCTGAACTTCAATAGTTTTATTAGATTTTTTACTTGACATATCATCGTCTCGAAAAGCTCGGTGCTTGAAATAGGGGAAGTGAAGTACTAAATAGATATGCCCGTTGCTTACATCTACTTTAGGCTTTACATTTTCGCTTAACAACTCCTCAGCTACAAGAGGATCTATATTATGTTTCTCCATTAAATAACGTACTTCATCATGAGTAGGATTTTCCAAATCGTACCAAATAATTTCCTTACCTTTTTCGGTGGGATATGAGTATGTGTGAACCATATAATAAGTATATCTCAATTAATCTCGTGCTTCAATTTATTTTGAAATTATCCTAAGCTCTAATTAAATCGTTTTATTTATTTCACAATATTTTTTAATCGTTTTAGCATTGACCCGTCTAACTCCATTTGTCATACTTCACGTATGAATTCTTCGACATCGTTTACTTCAAAATTAACAGCGGTAATTGTTTCAATATTAATTGTAGGTGTTTCGTTTGCGTCAGGTTTATATGTAGGAAACGCCGCTCCAACTCCTTCTTCCTATGTAACAACATTTAAAATTCCTTCAAACGACAATTCAGCTCCATCTTCTAAAATCGACCTTAGTCCATTTTGGAAAACATGGAATCTTCTTGATAAAAAATTTGTTGTAACTCATAAAGCAAGCAGCTCTATTAATGTTTCAGCAACAAGTTCAACAAGTACTGGGCCGGTTATAAATTCGCTCGACACCCCACAAAATCGCCTTTACGGAGCAATTAAAGGAATGGTGGCTTCACTCGGTGATCCATATACCGTATTTTTCACTCCTGAAGAATCAAAAACATTTACAAGCGAAATTAACGGAAACTTTGAAGGAATTGGAATGGAATTAGGAATTAAGGACGGTATTCTTACTGTAGTAACTGCAATAAAAGACACTCCAGCATTTAAAGCCGGTCTTACATCAGGAGATAAAATCATTAAAATTAATGAAGTAATCTCAGCTGGAATATCAACAGATCAGGCCGTAAGCTTAATTCGAGGGAAAAAAGGAACTGATGTAACACTTACTATTTTACGAGGCGAAGAAAAGGAACCTCGAGTAATCAAAGTAACTCGCGATGTCATTAATCTTCCTACTATTGATGCACAACTGAGATCTGATGGAGTATTCGTAATTCGGCTTTACACATTCACACAAGATTCACCGAATCTATTCCGAGCAGCCCTCCGTCAGTTTGTTGAATCAAATTCAAATAAATTAATACTCGACCTACGAGGTAATCCAGGAGGATTAGTAGATGCCGCGGTAGACATTGCAAGCTGGTTCCTGCCACAGGGAAAGATAATTCTCCAAGAGGTTTCAACACCAATTGGAACTTTGGCTAAAGATTCTGTAAATGATACTGAAGTATTACGAAGCAAGGGATATGACATCTTTAGTAAAAACTTACAAATGGCAATTCTTATTAACGGGGGATCAGCCTCAGCCTCAGAAATTTTGGCCGGAGCACTTAATGAATACGGTGTAGCAAAACTCGTTGGTACAAAATCATTCGGAAAAGGATCAGTACAAGAACTAGTTCAAATTACTGATGATGCTCTCTTAAAAGTGACAATTGCAAGATGGCTTACTCCAAATGGTAAATCAATTTCTGAAGGTGGATTAACTCCCGACATTCAAGTTGAATTAACTGCAGATGATTTTGCCAAAAAACAAGATCCTCAATTAGAAAAGGCAGCAAGTTTGTTAAAAGGGTTCTAATTTAAGGCTCATATAGACAAAAATCCCATAATAGTTATACTGATAAACCTATGAAAGTAATTCTACTTAAAGATATTCCATCAGTTGGACGACGATTCGATGTTAAAGACGTAGCCGACGGCCACGCACTTAACTTTTTATTACCTCAAAACATGGCAGAAACAGCTACTGAAAAAGCTCTTGCACGTCTTGAAAAAATGAAGGCGACACACGTAGAAACAGGTAAAGTAAAAGAAGATTTACTATTTAAGAACATTAAGAGCCTAGACGGAGTAACCGTTACAATTACACGTCCTGCAAATGAAAAAGGACACCTTTTTGCCGGAATCGATGCACATCAAATTGTCGAGGCTATTAAGGATCAAACTCAGGTTGATGTTGCTCCTGAATTCATTTCTCACGAAAAAGGATCACTTGAAAAGCCTATTAAAGAAGTAGGGGAACACAAAATCACCGTATCAGTTCGTGAAAAATCAGCCGTGTTCACTCTTATGGTGAACGGTGAGGAAAAGTAAGTTTTGGAACAATATCAAAGCCACACCGGCAAAGTTCGAAAAATTTTGCTAAAAATTAATTTATATAGTATTATCTCAAACCTATGGCAAGTAAAAAAGCGGGAGGAACAGCAAAAAACCTAACAGATTCAAAACCTAAATTCTTAGGAGTTAAGCTCTATCACGGAGAAATGGCTCTAGAAGGTGCTATTATCGTTCGACAACGAGGTACTCGAGTACTTCCTGGAAAGAACGTTGGCCTAGGCCGAGATCACACGCTTTTTGCCCTTAAACCGGGAAAAGTAGTATTTGGTAACAAACGAAAACAAAATTTCACTGGATCTACAACAGTTCGAAAGATTGTTCACATCGATCAAGCAAAATAAATTCTTTCTCGAGAATTAACATGAATAGCCACTCAAGTGGCTATTTTGTTATTTAGATACATGAATATAACGAATGAATCTGCTATTATTTATGTATGAACTACTGGCTATTTAAATCTGAACCCACTTGCTATTCAATCGATGATTTTAAAAAAGATGGGAAAACCCACTGGACAGGTATTCGAAACTATCAGGCTAGAAATTACATGAAGTGTATGGAAGTGGGGGATCAAGTCCTTTTTTATCATTCAAGTGCAGGTGAAATAACAGGAATTGTGGGGTTAGGGAAGGTAATTGGGAAAGCGCATCCCGACCTAACTGCTTTTAATAAAAAAGACGACCATTACGATCCTAAATCAACAAAAGAAAATCCAATTTGGTTTGGAGTAGACATTTCGTACCAAAAAACACTTAAAAAACCTCTACTTTTGACCCAGATTAAATTTGACAACGACCTAAAAAATATGGTGGTAGCAAAAAGGGGATCAAGGCTCTCAATTCAACCTGTAACCGTGCAACATTTTAATAAAATAGTAAAGGGGATATAAGTTAAAATACCTCTCAACTAGGCCATATTAATAGCTCTAGACATACACATATTTTATGGTCTATTGTTGACAAATCACTACTCTGTGCTATTATATTTTCATACCAGATTACCTCTGGTCATTTTTTTCAGAGAGTGAAATTTTAAAAAACTGCAAAATTCTTCAGGCCTAAAAATCAAAAAGAGCGTCGTTTGCAACTATTTAGAAAGAAGCTCCCTTGAAACGCGGTATATGCAATACGATTGAGTTAAGGACGCATAATTAACAACTAAAAAAAGGCTTATTTTACGCAACGCATGTTATTGTGCGCTTGTTACGATACTACTTGTAACAAACGCCGGTGAAGTGTATGCGGCTCCCAGCATCTTACCCAAACCAATCGCCATTACGGCTTTCGAAGGTAAAAGCGCTGAACCCGTCATTTCATTAGTAAGTAGCGACAAACAGAGCAGAAATGTTACGAGCAGTGCAGTTCAAGTGGATCCAAAGATGAAAGATCAAGGAAATCAAATTGAGATTGAACTAGAAGTATCACTCGCTCAAGGAAACGAAGCATCTTTACAAATCAATACAGTTACAAAAGTGAAAACAGTTGAAGAAACTGTTCGAAGTTACTTTACCGATACACCAATATTGGCCGAAGTAGCACAGTGCGAATCGCACTTTCGACAGGTTTCAACTAACGGTTCTATCCTAAGGGGGATTGTAAATTCAAGAGATGTTGGCGTTATGCAAATTAACGAACGATATCATGCGAAACGAGCCAAGGAATTAGGATACGATATCTACACATTGGAAGGGAATATGGCTTATGCCAAAGTTCTCTACAATCAAAGTGGAGCTCAGCCCTGGAGTGCATCCTCACCATGTTGGGGAAAATCTAAGATTGGAAAAGCGGCCGCAGCAACTGTAGCGATGAAATAAAATGATCAAAAGGTAATCGAAACTAAATATCAGTCGTCTCAAAGCAAAAATCCTGTACATATGTGTACAGGATTTTTGTATGCATAAGTTTATAAACTGTAACCGATACCATATGATCATGCTAGTATAGTCCGATGCCATCATCTTTTTTTATATTTTTAGGGTTAGCTCAACTAATCCTAACTATCGGTCATTTAATGATTGCGAAAGTTTTTATTGTAGGGTTTCAAGCAACAGGCTGGTTCGAGCAATTTATTTGGTGGAAAATGTTCATACTCAGTTTCTCTTTTATGTGGATGTCAGTTATTACAAGATATGTTAATAACACCATCTCGCGGTTTTTTTATAAACTTGCTGCAGTTTGGATGGGTATTTTCGTCTACTTATTTATAGTTTCTGCTCTATATGGCCTCATATTGGCCTTTTTTTGTGGCTATATGAGCTCTAATGCTTCGATTATCATTACTTCTATTGTATTTATCATTCCGATTCTTTTTTCGATATACGGGCTATTAAACGCAAGAAACGCAATATTTACAAGGTATTCTTTGACCCTTCCAAACCTGCCTCAAACATGGAAAGATAAAAAAATTGTATTTATTTCCGATACTCATTTTGGACAAGTAAGAGGAGAGGGGACAGCGGGGAAATGGGCACAACTTATCTCTACTGAAAAGCCTGACATTATCTTACACTCCGGCGATTTTTATGATGGAGTGAAAATAAATGTAGTACAAGTAGCAACAAAATTAGCTAAAGCAAGTTCAGTATTTGGAATGTTTGCAGTTACTGGAAATCATGAAAGTTTTGGAGATGATAATTACTTTGTTGATTCAATGGAGAAGGGGGGAGTAAAGGTGCTTAATGATGAAGTAATAAATGTACATGGATTATTAATTGCGGGTGCGAGATATGGAACGAATGAAAATAAAGAAAAATTCGAAAAAAATACAAAGGTGTTGTTAGAAAAAATTAATGCATTAAAAATTAAAGATGGATTAGACCCTGACGCACCAGTTATTTTACTAAAGCACGTCCCCGACAACATTGAAGTTACTGGCATACTTGGAAACGTGCTTCAACTTTCAGGACACACGCATCGTGGACAATTGTGGCCATTTCGGTTTATCACACACAAAATATTTAAAGGATTTGATTACGGGTATAAAGAGCAGGGGAATGAGCAGATTGATAAAGGGGGGAACAATAAAACAACTCGAGTAATTACAACAAGTGGTTTAGGAACCTGGGGTCCACCACTCCGAACCTTTACAAATAGTGAAATTGTGGTCATAAGCTTGCAATAAAGGCTTAAAACAAGTACATTTGTAATTGGAACGATCCGTACCTGTTCCTTCACTCATCTCGAGCACGATGCTCGAGGTACACGTAACTGCTAGAATCGATATGTCTTATGGCAATCCGCAAGCCGCAGCAAAAGTCCGCACGACCTGTTCCCCAGGTCGAAGAGTCCATCATCCAGAGCATCAGCAAGAGCTTGGCTCAGTATTGGATGAACCTCAATATGAGTGCCAACAAAGTTGTCGTGCTCGCTCGCAAACGTTTGAAGAAGATCCTCATCGAACTTCTCAATCGGAATAGTGCGACCAAGAATCTCGGGAAACCCCAAAAGTTTCCCCTCGCAACCATGATCATCGACAGGCTCAAGCAGTTGGGCCATCTGATGATGGAGAAAAGCTATCTAACCCCCAAGCCTGCCTTTTTTGAGGCTTCCTTCTAACCCCCCGGTCTAATTTCGAAATCGGAATCTTATAGTGCGCCTGCAGGCACATAGGGTTCCGGTTTTTTCGTTCTTAATAATTCATTAAACCTATTTGGATATTCTATTGATATATAGCGAATAAAGAGTAAGATACTCCTTGGATTGAAATCCAGTATCAGACATGTTCTGATACTTCACTTCAGACTGAACCCATTCGCCGCCCTGTTCCATGAAAAAATCCACAGCAAGAGTGCAACGCCGAAAGATCAGAAGAGATGCGTCTCCAAGAGACCCGAGGAGGTCGAGGAGACCAAAAAATCGTCCTTACGAACCCTCCCTCCAGAAGAAGGATGGACCAGCCCCGAGCAAAAAACAGCTTCCACCGGCGTGTAGGATTGTTTACGCTGGCGTTCTTCGGATTCTCCGTGGCGCAAAATTCAAGAATATCGGAAACGAATTCACGGATAAACAAGTGCTCGAAGAAATCGAACAAAATCCGCATGCGCGAAACTTACCTCCGAAGTTACGGGAGTTGAGGACAACGCAAGTGCTCCAGTTTCTGAATCATGAATGTGGTACCATTCGCTACGATCACGAAAAGGGGACGATCCGGCTCCTCAAGAGTAATCGAGATGGTAGGGAAGTCTTCAGGATCGACGACGTGGTCGACTGGCCGATTCTTTACGATGATGATCAAATTGACGGTATGGGCCGCTTTAAACCGGTCGCAAAAAAGTAGGTATAGTAAATATCTCAAACCGTCAAACAGCCGTGTTGAACCGAAAGGTTCAACGCGGCAGTTTTTATTTCGATATTTAAATAATAAATAAAATAATCGAATTAATCTTTAACAGGCATATTCTCCTAGGGGACCTATAGTATACGTGTCGCACAATATATCTTTTGCGACACTGTTCCATAGGGTAAGAAGGGGATATAGGTATTCGGAGACTTGCATTTATTTCTCAATTAATTCATTATCTCCTTAGATTTGGAATCCTTCCAATCCTCTTACTCGACAATCATTTAAGTAAGTCAATGTATTAATTCGTTTAGATCGAACGACTATGCCCACTATTAACGAGGTTTCAGAATGTCCTTTTTTCGAAATTCGCGAAGTCGGAAAAAAAGGTAAAAAAGCCAAAGTTATTCTCCGACCCATGGACAAGCATCTGGCTCGAGTAATCTTTCCATACCGCCCGTTTAACAAGTATTCGGAAACTCGTTTTGGCGGTAATCATTTAATGGACGATATTGCACTTCTATTGGCAGAAATTGCTACACGTTGCAGTATGTGCAACGCACCGACCAAAAAGGAGCACATTATCAATGGAGTTTGCCCAGACTGCGATGGTCGTTCTGAGGCTGACGGCACAGATCCACACCAGAAAATCTGAAAATAAGCGGGGAGTACTTCCCTTCCATTTCAAAAACACCCGTCAGCTTAATAAGCGGGGTGATTTTTATTTCTTACTTCCCCATCGCCATTTAAAAGTTTCTGAACAGGTTGCCTCAGTTAATCCTAAAAATAAAAAAGTAATAAGAAAAAATGGAATTAAAAAATGAATTACGGTATCGCTATTTGAATGCGAAACAATTTGATCAAATTTAATTGTATCTAATGTGTCGATATATATGAGGAGCACGTATGCAATTGTTGCAACCCAGCCTTGCCATGTTACAGGTTTCCAACCAGCTCCGTATTTTTTTGCTTTAAACCAAATTATTTTCTTCGTTGTATCTACTTCATTATTCATTTATATATTTTATTATCTTAGAGTTTACGACACCAAATGTTTTAACCATTCAAATACACTAATGAATATGGTTAAAACAAATGTAACAACTTTAGTAATAACACCTAAAATGTATGCAAATAAAGTTGGTGGAAAAAGCCCGGCTAAAAGTGCGCCGAAACCTGTGAATTTAATAAGCAGAATAAATATAATTAGTATGATTATGATTTGCATAAAGTTAATTAAATTATATCACTAATTTTGGGCATTAATGATATTAATCGATTATTTAAAATATTGTTCATACCACACAGCGAGCGTATAAAATAAATAAATTTTTCGAGAATGGTCAGCAAAGCCTCGGCCGTGTTCTTCAATTAAGCCCATAATGGTTGCCATATCATAATATTTTTTGATGAGGGGACTTGCTGAAATGCTTTCACGCATACTTTTTAGCATGTCAGAACCCGTCTTCCCTGCTTCCCTACTGTCGTTTTTGAGCCAGGTTTTAAGTGCTGTTGGAAAGCCTAATTTTTTTCTTCGAGCAGATTCTCGAGGTAAAATATTTTTCATGGCTAACCTCAATAAATATTTAGTTGTACCATTTTTGTATTTCAATGACTCTGGAATATACGAAGCAACATTTGCTACTTCAATGTCTAAAAATGGAACTCGAAGTTCAAGTGAATGAGCCATCGTCATCTTGTCAGCTTTTTGCAAAATGTCTCCTGGTAGCCAGTGATTAATATCGATGTATTGCATTTTTGCCGAATCGCTCGGTGCGTGTGCTTTCTCAGCCTTATAGTATGAATCATATGAAGGAAGAGTTGCGCTAAATGATCCAATCTCTTCAACAAAATTTCGTCCTCTCCAAATTTTTTGTACATCTTTACCACTAAAAATACGAGCATTTCCAATATACCGACTTTCGAGAGGTATAAAAAATCTTCGCAAATAATTTTTACCAAAGAAATTAATACTCGATTCGCTCAAAGGTTTAATAATACTTTCGAGCATCCATTGTGGAGCAATTCGTTTCATTATATTTAATGCGCTTGGCTCACGATAAATATTGTATCCTCCAAAAAGTTCGTCGGCCCCTTCACCCGAAAGCACCACTTTAACTTGTTGTCTAGCGGCATTCGATAAAAAATATAAACCTACTGCAGAAGGGTCGGCTAAGGGCTCATCCATATGCCACATCATTTTAGGTACGGCTTGTAAAAATAAATCGCGCGTTACATTAATTTCAGTGTGATGAGTTTTAAAATGTTTTGCAATTACGGCAGCCTCACTTGCTTCCGATGTGGCATCAAAGGTTACAGTAAAAGTAGAAAGTTTTTGTGTATTAATATTTTGACCATCTTTTATTCCCTTACTCAATTCTCTATTTCGATTTTCAATTTCTTTGCTCAGTAATGCCACAATTACTGCGCTATCAATTCCTCCACTTAAAAATGCTCCAACGGGAACGTCCGCAATCATATGAGCTCGTACACTTTCACGCATAGTTTGAAGCACATGTTGAGCTAAATTTTTTTCATTTTCTGTTCGCTCTATTCCTTCTTTAGGAGAAAATTCAAAAGCCCAATATTTCTTTTCTAAAGTTTTTTGTTGAATCATGCTTACTTTAATGTAGTGGCCGGGTGGAAGTTTCCAAATTCTCTTGAAAAAAGTTTCCTGAAGCGGATTATATTGATACGACAAATATTGAAAAAGGGCCTCCTCATTAATTTCTTTTCGTGCGGCAGGATGAAGTAATAAACTTTTTATTTCTGATCCAAACGCTACGACTCTATTTTGATCAACTAGATAATAAAGTGGTTTGATTCCAAAATAGTCTCGAGCAATAAACACTTCTTTGTTTATTTTGTCGTAAATAGCAAACGTAAACATTCCGCGAAGCATTGGTAACATTTTTGCTCCGTACTCTTCGTACAAATGAATTAATACTTCGGTGTCACTATTTGTTTTAAATCGATGTCCTTTCGATTTTAAAATATGTTGAAGTTCTTGATAATTATAAATTTCACCATTAAACACAATGGTCATCGTGTTATCTTCATTATTTATCGGTTGATGGCCTCCATTAAGGTCGATAATGGCCAGGCGGCGCATTCCAAACATCACGTCTTTATCAACAAAATAACCGGCATCATCAGGCCCACGATGGGTGATAATGGTCGTCATATCTTCAATAAGGTCTTGTCCCCTATTGGTTTTTCCTATAACTCCTGCGATTCCACACATATAAAGACAATATCATACATGGTGGTTAATTGTTAAAGGCTTGTATATAGGCTAATATGCTCGAGGAAAGGTTTTTGCTCCGTTCATTATTTCCCTAATCTGGGAAATGCGTTGCTACATTACTATGGTCCCCCTTGAGTTACACCCTACCGTCGAACATTTGATTCCCCTTACTCCTTCTCCGGCAATTCTTGCAGAAGATTTATCGCTCGATGCTTTTTTTGAAACTATCAGATCACATGCAGCAAAGTTTTCTGAAGATTCAAGACTAACCAGACTTCTAAGAGCGGTAACAAGCACCTGCCCTCCAGCAGCGATGATCGATCAAATGATCGAATGCTTAGTAGCCGATGTTTGGATTCTGAATCAAACCGACGAGGGAATGATGGCTCTTTACTACCTTCTCGCCAGACAACTGATTGAGTTGAAAGTGGCTCGCGCCTTCGCTCATCCGGAAGAAAGGCTTGAGCAAAAACATCAGACTATTTTTGTCCACCCAATTAATTACGGCAACGGGGCCGAAAATTAACTGTCACTCATCATTTCGAAATGATAATCATTGACCGCAGCTTTAAGCTCGCGGTCATTTTTTTCGTCCTAATATATTGACTATTTATTTTTATTATGTTTATATTAAAATGAATTTGAAACAATAAACCAAATAAAAATAACAACCCCCTCCTCTTATGGGAAACATGTACTCCGTATCAGTGATCATGGTTAAGCGTTTGCCCGAACCCTTTCCCGCTTTTTTTCGGATCATCACCCAGGTCAAACTCGTGACATACGTGGTGTGCTGCGGTTCTGAGATCTCGATGTCGACAGATATGAAAAGTCGGATGGAAAGCAAATATCCAGGAAAAGACGGCTGGGAGATTAAGGAATATCAGGCTAAAAATCTGACTCAGGATTTCTTGCTCAGATCCCTTACCGCGATAAACAATAACTAACTTCTCTATCCCCACCTAAGCTACCGAAAGGTAAGCCTAGATGGGGATAGTTTTATTTCAAAGGAGGAAAATACTTCATTGGATCTACATATGCATTAATGGCAGCGATTGGCATTGTAAGCACTTTTCCCGCACAAGATCTGCTTGGAACAGTCTTTACCTCTACCCCGCCAGGAGCATACATAGAAACGTGCAAATGGGGGCCTGTAGAATAGCCTGTATTGCCGCTATATCCAACAATATCGCCCGTTTTGACTGATTGCCCAACTGAGGCCTTAACAACCGATAAATGGCCATATATCGTCGATAAGCCATTGTCGTAGGTGATAAGAACCCAACTGCCAAACGAAGCTCTTGGACAAGTTGCGTCTGTATCTCCAGTCCCGATTACTTTTCCATATCCAGCTGATTTTACGGGAGTTCCAAGAGGTGCCTTAAAGTCAGTTCCATTATGCGACCCTGATACATATAGCCGAGCCGAAGCGTTAGTAACTCCAAACTGTTGCGTAACATAAATTTCGTCGAGTGGCCACGATAGTACACCAGCTTGAGGAAGAGAACCTGGGTTCAGCACGTATTTTAATTTTGCTTCATAATCGAACAGTTCTTTCTCAAAGGCTTCCTTTTTTTTATCTTTATCTATCACAATTGCTTGAAATGCTGCTTCTTGATTTTTTGTTTCTTTTAATAATTTATCTTTTTCTTTTTGATTTTCCGCAATTAATATTTTCTGATCCTTTAAATCATTTTGTAAATTGACTAAATTATCTTTTTTGGCAATGGTATCAGTTTGTTTATCTTGTAAATTAGTTTTTAAGGTCGCTAAACTTTCTAAGCCATCTCGTACTGCAACAGTTAAAAAGGTTGTCTGAAATATTTCATCAAGCCTTTTATTTTGAAAATCTGAACCCACAATTGAAGCAAGTTTACTTGAGGCATCTTGTTCGTTAATAATTGAAATTGTTGCACTAATTGAAGATCTATGATTTTCAATATCTTTTTTTGTTTCATCAATATTTTTTGCAAGAATACCAATATCTTGATTTGTGGCCGAAATCTTTTTTTGAGTTAAATTTATTTCAGTAGCAAGTTTTTTCTGTTGTGTTTGAAGCAGCGTAATATTTTGAGCAAGAGTCTTTGCTTGCGAACTCGTTTTATCAACCAATGTCTTATATTGAGCAATTTCTTGCTCTAGTTGTTTTATGTTTGCATTTCTTTCATCAATTTTTAGCTGGAGATCAGAAGCTTCATCAGCATGTAGATATGTGTTAGTAACCGGACTATAAAGAAAACTACCAAGAAATAGAAAAGTGAATGCAATAAATAAACATGCAAAAAATAATCCTTTTTTTTCGAACTTAAAAAATTTAAAGTAGATTCTGTGCATGCTGTAATCGTTTTACACTTTCTTCTTTTCCAAAAAGTGAAATAAGAGTAAATGGATCTGGAGATTTTTCTTTACCCGATAATGCTATTCGTGTAGCCCAAAGCACTCCCCCTCGATGTAGACTATCTGCAAAAGGCATGAGAGTTGCTTTTACAGATTCTGCATTCGTAAATAATTTGTCGTCCATACCTTCAATTTCTTTTTGAATACCAACTAAATATTCTTTAACTGTTTGAAGTGTAATGTTTACACCTTTTCGCATTTTTTCTGAACATAGCAAAAGCTCAGCCATATAACTTGGTTGTTCAAAATAGAAAGCGAGCTCCCCCGTTTCTTCCATTTTTTTTATTTCTCCTATATACGAAAGACGCTCCATCACGTTTTTTGTGACCACTTCTTTTCTACTTTCAAAATTTGAATGTTTTGTAATATCTGCACTGGCAAATGACCACAATCTCTCCATCAACTCTTCAGGTTTCTCTAGATATTTTTTTAATAAATAATGACGATTAATTGAGAGTAACTTAACTTCGTCAAAATTAGCGCTACTTTTTTGTACGCGAGCTAAATTAAATTCAGAAATTAATTCATCTTTTGTAAAAAATTCTTGCTCCGTTCCAGGATTCCATCCTATAAGAGCCATGTAGTTAATAAGGGCTTCGGGTTCATATCCATCTTTTTTGTAATCGGTCATCGGCCTAGCACCCTTCCGTTTTGAAAGCTTTGTTCTGTCTGGTGCGAGTACTAACGGTAAATGAGCATAAATAGGAATAGGTGCACCAATTGCTTCTCCAATTAATATTTGGCGTGGAGTATTTGAAATGTGATCTTCTCCTCGAATTACATGTGTAATTCCTTCATCAAAATCATCTACAACAACAGCCAAGTGAAAAAGCGGCTCTTCTAAACTTCGAGCAATTACAAAATCTTTTAATTCAGTGGTATCAAAACTGATGTTACCGCGCACAACATCAAAAAAAGTCACTACTTTATTTGGATTTTTAAATCGAATTACCTCTGCTCGTTGACCCTCTTCTCTCACCTCTTCTTTTGATATGTAAGCCTTTCCTTCTGCAATCAGTTTAACTAACACTTCCTTGTGGCGTTCTACGTTTTCTGATTGCCTATAAATTGTATCAAATGGTAGATCAAGCCACGATAAAGATTCCATAATGTTTTCCTCATATTCTTTAGTAGAACGAGCTTTGTCTGTATCCTCGATTCGAAGTATGAATTCACCGCTATATTTTTTGGCATATAAATAGCTAAACACTGCAGTTCGATAATTTCCTGCATGAAGTGTGCCAGTTGGGCTTGGTGCAAAACGAGCCACCACTTTTTGAGTATTTGAAAGATTTGATTGTTGCGCACTATTCATAATGTGATTATATCGACTATATCATATGCTAAAATCCAATCATATGGATTCAAATCAAGATACGTTGCCTCAAAAAGGCTTTTATTACCATTTTAAACACGATGACACTAAGGGCGTTCAAGATATGGCCTATGAAGTGATTGGTGCTGCCAAGAATACTGAAGATGAATCAATCTCAGTTCTATACAGACCTTTATATGTGTGCGACGTTTATCAAAATGGAAAGCTCTCTTTTTCTCGTCCCGTCGGTATGTTTAATGACAACGTTGATAAGAATGGATATATTGGTCCTCGATTTAATAGAATTACTGATCAAGCACTTATTCAAAAACTCGAATCGATATGTGATGGTATGTACTCAAAATAAACAAATCGTTATTTATTATTTCTCGTGAAGTACTGCAATGTCTAAAATAACATTGGCAATTTTCTCAGCTGCATCTAACCGTGCAAACCGTTTAGCAGATTCTTTCATTGATTGCTGTTTTTGAATATTTGTTCGAATAATGTTGCATTCTGCAGCTAAAATTTCAGGTGTTAAATTATCTTGTTCTATTACAATTGCTCCCCCGTTTCGCGCGTACGTAAATGCATTTCGGTGCTGGTCGTGACTAACTCGTTCAGGTATAGGAACTAGAATCGATGGAATTCCCCACGCAGCAATTTCAAAAATTGTTGATCCTGCGCGAGAAATAACAATATCAGCTACCCCGGCCGCCATTCGAAGTGATAGAGCGTTTAAATAATCGAATGATTTGTAGCGACCAGCCAAGGGATTATTTTCTAAAATAACTCCAGCTCTTCCTCGTACATCTTCAAAATTATTTTTTCCTGTTGCGTGAATAATTTGAAAGTTCTCGACTAATTCAGGAAGTGCTCTTAGGATTGCATCGTTTATGACTTGTGCACCTTGTGATCCACAAATTACTAAAATAGTAGGAACTCCTTCTTCTAATTGTAAAAATTCATGTGCACCTGAAGTTATTGGTGTAATAATTTCTTTTCTAATAGGATTTCCAGTCCACACGACTTTTCCATTTTTAAATGCTGAAGTATTTTCAAAAAACCCAGCTGCATCGGGATATGAAATCGCAATATCTTGTGCGAATTTTGATGCCCACTGTGATACTTTTCCTGGACGTGAATCTGATTCATGAATAACAACAGGAATTCGTAAAATTTTTGCAGCAAGTAATGCAGGAAATGATGCGTATCCTCCTTTTGCAAATACTACATCGGGATACATGAAAAAAACACTAAGGCCTGCTTTTAAAACTCCAAAAGCTGTTGCAAATAAATCAAAAAAATTTTTAATACTACTCACAACTCCTTTTTCTCTCCGAATTTTTCCTGCACTTGCATATACATATGTAATGTCGTGATCAAATAATACACTTGGATTATATGGAGTATTCGACATGTAATACAAAAAAGGAGAAAGAAGTTTTCTTTCCTTTGAAACTTCCTCAATCGCTTCAGCTACAGCAATGAGCGGATAAAAGTGCCCTCCTGTTCCTCCTCCTGTTAATAGTATTTTCACGTTATTTTTATAATTTCTTTAGTTTAATTTTATCTACTCTATGTTATGTATTTTACACATTAATCTTATCTACTTGATACCTTGAAATATTAAGCAAAATCCCCATTGCTCCGAGAGTTACAAAAAGTGCTGTCCCTCCGTGACTCATGAAAATAAGTGGAATTCCTGAAACGGGAATAATTCCAAGCATCGAAGAAATATTAATTAATGAGCCCGATGATACAAGTATAACAATTCCAACGGTCACTAGTCTACCGAATAAATCTTGAATACGGGAGGCAATATATAGTCCTCGAAGAGAGAATGCTATATAGAGTA
>JBBRPW010000014.1:0-15946 GCA_038227435.1 Minisyncoccia bacterium
ATTTATTTAATTTGAACTAATTATTTTTAGTATCAACTTCTCCTCCACCTTGAACTTCTCCTTGTACATCAGTTTTTGGCTTCAAGTTAAGAGCTTTTACATCTTTTACAATTGTGTTTCGAATAAATTCAGCAATATCTTTTGCAGCCTCTGACACCTGCTTTTGCTGTGCTCGTGCAACATCAAGTCCTGCTTTGTAAGCTCCAGTATAGCCACCATTTGTTTCTTTGCTTGATGAAGCGTTCTCAATTTTTTCTCCACAAGGAATTGTTTTTGTTCCTTGAAGTGAAAGAATGTAGGCTGCTCTTAAATCAGCGAATATTTTAATTTTTTGATCAAGTACTACAAGATCGGCTTTTAGTGTTGTTGTATCTTTTCCGTCTGTATCAAGCTTTCCAATTAAATTCACGAGTCTATCTCGATTTTCTTTGTATGCTTCAACGTGTTCGTCATGATTCTTTCCGTATTTTGATACTCGATTATCAATTCGCTCCCCAATTTGATCACATCGTTTCTGAACTCGCTCATTTACTCGTTCATCTCGTCTCATTTCTGTACTTGATGCGTGCATATCTCGACGCATATCTGTACTTGAAGCTCGCATCATCATTCTATCGTCTCTATTTTCCATTCGATTATCGTTCCGATTCATTGTTGAACTTGCGCGCATATCCCTATGCTCCCCAACATTTACCATTCGGTCATCAAATTTAGGCATTTTGTTCAATTCAGGTCGGGGTCCATTTGGCCGTGCGTTTACATCGGCTCCAGGTCTTGGACCAGCAAAACCTCCTTCGGCATGTACCGCTAAAATATCCGCTCCAACAAGAGTTAACAATAATGCCATGACTGAAAGTGAACTGACTAATTTTTTATTCATACCAATTAGTATACCTTAAAATTTTTGATACAAGCTTAAATAATCCACAAAACAAAACCGCTTCATGGAAAAGCGGTTTTATTTCTATCTATCTAAAGTAACCTGAACTAAATTGCATCACTTAAGTCGATATATATTTCATTACTCTTTCCATTTACATTCTCTACAGAAACATTGAAGTTATTGTATGGGGGTCGATATACGTCGGTACACATATATTGATTACATCCTGTAGTATTTCGTGCAACATCGAAAGTTAATTGGATACTGTTATTTGAAATTCGATTGAAGTATGTAGCAACGCCGTTCACATAAATCGTATTGCTTAGAGAAAAACCTGTTCCAGTTAATACAACTGTCTTGTGTTCACTGATTCCATAATCTCCGGCAACTGTGTAACTTTGGTATCCAGTAATTTTTGGAGCAAGTGTTGTACCTTGGGTATTGTCATAAATTGTGAGTGGAAGAGAACCAGATGTTCCATTGCTATTTGAAACCGTTACGTTATATGTACCTGGTAACACTGCAGCGGGAAGATATCTACAAAATAATCCAGGTGAACAAGATGGACTGTAATATGTTGGCACGTCAAAAGTAAGTACTTGGCCAGATGAAGTGTTATTTGCATATGTTTGAACTACATATCCATTGTTAAAGTAAATTGTATTTTCACCCGAGTAGAAATTACCTCCAGTAATTACTATTTTATCTCCTACCTTTGAGGCTTGAGGTGAAAGTGAGTAAAGAATTGGTCGGAGTCCGATTGTTGGAGGAGGTGTTGTTGTCGGAGGTGGAGTTACAACTGGAGGTGTAACAGTACCGCCAGTATTGTTAAATACATTAACTGAAATTGTCGATGATGTTTGAGCTCCATATGCATTTCTTACTGTAAAGGTAACTGTGTATGTTCCAGTATACGAATACGAGTGATTAAAGGTTGATGTTTGAGATGAGATAAATGGAGAGTTTGTTGATGCTCCGGCTGAAGCTGGGTACGCATAGAGTTGATCTCCCCAATCTACAGAATATGTTAATCCACTTGCTTGAGTAAAATATGGATTGATACTATTAGAATCGTACGCAGTTATTGTCCATGTACCATTTTGATTTGCATATAGTTGAGTTGGACCAGACACACTTTGGATAACTGGTTTCGCTGTTGGACTTGGAACTGGAGTTGGAGTTGGGTCTATTGGGTTTCCACAACTAATGGCTTGAACTCGAGCACGTGATAATGATCCGAAATATCCTGTTCCATTAATATTGTTTCGGATTTGAAAATTCTTAAGCGCACTAAATGTTAATTGCCCGAAATATCCTGTAGGAGATACTGCTAAAAGGCCTTGCGTATTTAGAAATCGCTGAAGTGCACTCACTTGGTAGTTCGTATTTCGATCGTATAAACCAATAAATAGATTATTGCTTAAAGCGGCGCACGGATTAATTGAAGTAGTAGCCGTACTTGTATTTACACTATCTGTAATAAAGTTAGTGTTATTAACTGTTGTTTGGGCATTAATACTAGCAATTGGCACGGAAAAGACGATAATAATGGCTAAAAGCAAGGATAAAATGTATTTCATATTATATATGACGAGCTAATGGTTAATAAGTGACTCAGCTAAAATTACAACACAATTTCTAAAATAATCAACAATTAGAGGAGTGGTGCTATTAATAATACTAATAGTCCCAGAATAATTAACAATGCAACTAACGGATGTCTTTTCTTCATATATTGCTCTCTTCCAAGTTATAATTTAACTAACTATTTATAATGTATAAAATTATAACATAAGAAAATACCAACAATGATTAGCAAGAAAAATCACATCAAAACTACTGAAATTTCTATTTCATTATTACAGAATTTGCAGAAATTTAATAAAGTTCTTTGGAATTTTTATAAGTCTAATAAAAGAAATTTTGCTTGGCGAGAAACGACCGATCCATACAAAATATTAGTTTCTGAAATAATGCTTCAACAAACACAGGTGTCTCGAGTTTTATATAAGTATGAGGAATTTTTACAAGCATTTCCAAATGTTAAAGCATTGGCCAATTCCCCTCTTTCAAACGTGTTGAGTGTGTGGAAAGGACTTGGATACAACAGGCGCGCAAAATTTATTAAGAATTGTGCGGAAAAGATAATGAATGAGTATTCGGGAGTTTTTCCAATAACAAGAAATGAATTAATGAATTTACCTGGAATTGGCCAATCTACTGCAGGCGCCATTATGGCATTTTCATATAATGTTCCGGTTGTATTTATCGAAACAAATATTAGAACCGTTTTAATTCATCATTTTTTTAATAATACTGAAAGAACAAATAAAAAAGTTACCGAGAAAGAAATTATATCTATATTAGAACAACTACTTACACTGAAAAATAATAAATTAAGGGCGAGAGAATTTTACTACGCTTTATACGACTACGGTACGCACTTAAAACAAACGGTCGGTAATAAAAGTAAAAAGAGTATTTTATATAAAAAACAATCAAAATTTGAAGGATCATTTAGACAATTACGTGCAATCATTTTACATTTCATAGTTCAGAATAAAACAGGAAAAGGAGTTTTGTTAAAACATATTAATGATGAAATTATTGAAAATAATATGAAAAGAACGAATGAAGAAATTCAAAAGGCTGTTAATGCATTACTTAAGGAAGAAGTGGTCCAGATCCGAAATAAAAGATATTTTATTAAAGATTAACCATTGTGGTAGATTTTACTCATGAATGTCTCTGATTTACTTACATCTCACTTTCGCTTAACCGCCGATCAAAAAAGCGCTCTTACCCGCCTTGGCCTAAAAACAGTTCGGGATCTCCTTTACTACTTCCCAGTAAGGTATGGAGATAATGCTGAGGCAACCCAAGTAATTAATATTGAGGAAGGTAAAGAAGTAATGCTTTTTGGAAAAATTTCGGGTCTTAAAACTTCAAAAACTTTTAGAACTAAAATGACGATGGCAGAAGCTATACTTTCCGACGAAACCGGTGAAATTCAGCTTGTGTGGTTCCATCAACCATATATTGCCAAAATGCTTCACGAGGGAGATTTAGTAAAAGTTGAGGGAAAAGTTACTGTACGGAAAACAGGAGGATTATATTTATCTAATCCAAAAGTTGAAAAAGTAGTTACACTTCCAAATCATATTGGAGGATCATTGTTTGAAAAGAAAAATGAAACTGGAAATGAAGAAAATCATGAAGGATTTACTTTATATCCAGTGTATCCAGAAACAAAAGGGGTTACATCGAACTGGATGTATCACTCACTTCAGAAAGTTTTTAAGAGTGGGGTTTTAAGTACGCTTACAGATTCTCTCCCCTCACACATGCTTTCCAAGTACAGTCTTCCTACACTTTCCACAGCATTAGTTTGGGTTCATGCTCCTAAAAGAAAAGAGGATGCGGAATCCGCGCGAAAACGTTTTTCATTTGAAGAAATTTTTTATATTCAATTACATAAAATGCAGGAACGGGCACTCCGTGAAAAAGAGCAAAGTATTGTAATTAAACCTGACATTAAAAATCTTGAACATTTCTTAGCCCAATTCCCTTTTAAACCAACGAATGCTCAGCAAAAAGCAATCGACGAAATTTTGCACGATTTAGAAAGCGGTAAAAGTGTATCGCGTTTAATTGAAGGAGATGTAGGATCAGGAAAAACTTTGGTAGCAGCTGCCACAGTTGCTGTAATGACAAAAGCAGGATACCAAGTTGCCTACATGGCACCTACTGAAATTTTGGCCAAGCAACACTTTGAATCCTTTATTCAATATTTTGCGCACGCTCCCCAATCAATTGCACTACTTACTGGAAGTGCCTGCTATAAATTTCCGTCTAAACTTGCTTCCAAACAAAATACAATTGTGTCGAAGAGCTTACATACTACAAAAGAAAATATTGAAACGATTCCAGGATATACAAAAATTTCAAAAGCTCAGTTATTAAAATGGATTAAAGAAGGAACAATTCCTGTGGTTATTGGAACGCATGCACTGATCTCAAAAAATGTAGCTTTTAAAAAACTAGGCTTAGTAATTATTGACGAGCAGCACAGATTTGGAACCGAACAACGCGCAAAGCTCGCTCAAAAAAGTGATGAGGTTGTAGCCAGTCAAAAAACCGGTGACACTCGAATTTTGAAAAATAAAGATAAACAAAAAATGCAGGCACCACTCCCCCACTTAATTTCAATGACGGCCACTCCGATTCCCCGAACACTTGCTCTTACTATTTACGGCGATTTAGATATTTCAATTATTGATGCAATGCCGATGGGGCGAAAACCAATTATTACCGAAGTAGTTTTGCCAAATAAACGTGCAAAAGTGTACGAACATATTAATGCTCAATTAAAAATGGGTCGACAAGCCTATGTTATTTGCCCGAGAATTAATGAGCCTGATCCCGATAAAGAAAACCAATTAAATGTGAAGTCAGTAATTTCAGAGGCTGAACGTTTAAGCAACCACGAACTTAAAGGATGGAACATTGGAATTTTGCATAGCAAAATGAGCCAAGTTGAAAAAGAAAAAACAATGGCAGAATTTTCAGCACATAAAATTGATGTACTTGTTGCAACATCCGTAGTTGAAGTGGGAGTAAACGTTCCTAACGCTACAAATATTATTATTGAAGGTGGAGAACGATTCGGCCTCTCACAACTTCATCAACTACGTGGACGTGTAATTCGAAGTAACGATCAAGCATATTGTTTTGTGTTTGCTGGAACAAGCGCAGATGGAAGTGTAAAAAAATTAGCCGACAAAACAATTGAACGACTTAATGCACTCGTTACTGCCAAAAATGGTTTTGAACTTTCAGAGCTCGATTTAAAATTACGTGGCTCGGGCGAACTATATGGAGGAAAACAATGGGGCGTGAGCGACCTTGGAATGGAAGCAATTCGAAATATTAAATTGGTTGAAGCAGCTCGCACTGAAGCGCGCGGCTTAATTGAAAAAGATATTATGCTCGATAGATCTCCTCAACTAAAAGCAATCCTGGCGGAACGGAAGAGATTACATTTTGAATAGTTAAGTCTTGTAAGTCTTCGTTTTTAGAAGCGGTTTTGTTTTCTTATTTATGGTAAAATTATTTTAATATGGAATCAAGATTACACGGTGGAGAGCGCATATTTAAAGAATTTATTGGCAGAGATGCCGAGGAGGTGTATGCGAAAGTCTTTGGGGGGAAAATAGTTGGTGGAGTTAGGGATGGTGGTAAAGACGTTTCTACTAACGATCCAGAAATTCCTATAGTTCAAGTTAAATCCTCAATCGATGGAGCGAAAGTGTCTGTTAAAAAGTCGGTTGAATTTAAAAGGTTTATTCCTATTGTTGTCGGCGAACCTGGGTCAAGAGAAGAAATGATTGAATCTCTCAAGAAATTTGGTGCTTGGATTGGATACAATATTCCTGATAGAGATTTCTATTTAACTGCTATTGCTAAAGCACGAAATATGTGTTATCAATAGTTTAAATCGCACACACCCCAACCAGGAGGTTACTATTAAATATAAAGAATTTTTGCACGCTCTATGTGAGTCAATTTCAAAACGGGATGGAGAAGTCGCCACCGAGGAGTTGAAAGTGAGAGTACGTCCAGTCGTCGAAGAAGGTCTTGCGCGTGAATTTGTTGTTCAAGTCATCGCACTTGAAAAACCAATGAAGCGAATTGGGCTGCTCTTACTGGCACCGGGCCTCATTGTTCCCTATTTGTTCCGAATCCGACTGGGTCAGCTCAAATAGAGCGTCCCCTTTCAAAACAATTATTCCCCACACCCGGCCTAAAAAGCCGGGTTGTTTTTTATTATATATTTGCAAAAATTTGCCTCCTAAAATTACGCCCCCATCTCTTTAAGAAGAGTTGGTAAATCTTTGTATCGTTCAACAACAGAATTATCTTTCATCATCCAAAATACATCAGGTTCAAAAGCTTCACAAAATTCATAATCATGACTCACGAGTAGTATGGTACTTTTCGATGCCTTACATGCCTCAAGTAATACTTCCCACGTTACTTCATCAATATGGTTTGTTGGCTCGTCCAAAATAAGTAAATCTGGTTTAAGACCAAACACAATTGCAAATCGTAATCGCATTCGCTCTCCTCCCGACATACTTCCAACTGTTGCGTCCATTCGATCTCCCGAAAATCTCATTGCACCCATCACCGATCTTCCTTCAATTGGTAAACAATTTAATTTTTTACACACTATATTAAGTGCGATTTCTCCTGGATCAAATTCAGCATGTTGATCAAAGTATGCCCACTTCACTTCATTTCCCCAAGTGATCGTGCCTTTTGTAAGTGGTTGATTTCCTGTTAAACATTTTAAGAATGTAGATTTTCCACTTCCATTTCGCCCTACCAAAACAATATTGCTCCCCGATCGTGCTTCTAGGTGTACTCCCTTAAACATGTCAGTTTTTGAGCCTTTGTATTTAAAAGATCCGTCAACAATTTTACAAAGCATTTTTCCACCATGAAGTCCTTTTTCATTTTGGCTAATTCGAATTTTAGTTTTTTTATCATCAGGACGAGGAGAATCTTTATGCGCTGCTTTTAATTCGTCGAGCTCATCTTGTTTACGTCGATATGCAGAAATTTCTTTTCCTCGAAGAGCTTTTTGCTTTAAAATAACCACCGTTGATTCTAATTGTTTAATTCGTTTTGACTCTGAATCATATTGTCGTTGGAGTCCTCCAATTCGTTTCATTTTAGTATCGATATAATCTGAATATCCCCCCTCAGAAATATGCATTTCTCCTTTTGCGATTTCGGCAACTTTTGTAGCAATTGCATCAATAATTAATCGATCGTGAGAAATAAAAATTATTCCTCCGCGGTAATCTTGAAGCATTCGAGTAAGCACTACTCGACTGACAATATCAATATGGTTTTCAGGTTCATCGAGGAAAAGAAAATCAGGACTCACCGCAAACGCCGTCGCAAGTGCTAATATTTTTTGTTGACCTCCAGATAAACTTCCACAAAGTCGATCTTTATTTTTTTCAGCTTCGTATCCAAGTTCAAGTGCACGTTTGTATGCCTTTTCAACAATAGCCATCGTTCCTTTTGTAGCTCCGCCCATCTCTTTAATATAGGTTTCAATACTTTCTTCTTTAAATTTAGGGTCAAATTCTTGCGAAACATAAACACTTCGAATATGTCCATTTTTTTCAACTACGCCATTATCAGGTTCAATGAAACCACACATTATTTTTAATAATGTTGATTTACCTGCTCCGTTTTCACCTAAAATACAAAGTCGCTCATCTTCTGAGCAAATAAAAGAAATGCCGGCCAAAATTGGTCGTTCATGAATTGAGTATTCAATGTTTTTTATACTAATCGTTTTTTGCATTTGTTTACTTTTTTTTCTTTTGTTTATAAAATATTCCGATGGCGCAGCATTATTTTCAACCACAATAGAAAAAAGGTAGAAATTGGATAATACTCTTTTTTTGAGAAAATCGCTAGTTACACCACAATATTCACTAACCTATCTTTAACGGCGATTGTTTTTTTGACTACCAAACCTTGTAATTTCTCAATAATTGTCGGAAGTGCGAAAGCAGTTTTTATGAGTGTTTCATTATCACTTCCCCTCTCCATTTTAATTTCCCCTCGGTGTTTTCCATTAATTTGGATCACAATTGTTACTGTAGACTCAGTAATCTTTTTAGGGTCGAAATCGGGCCACATTGTTTCGTGAATAGAATCGTTTGATTTTTTAACTAATTTTTTAGTTTTGAGAATTTCCCATAATTCATCTGTTACGTGAGGTGCGAAAGGAGAAAGTAATTTAAGAATAACAATGTATGCATCTATCGAAATCGATTCCAGTTTTTCAAAGTGATTGGCCAAAATCATTAATTGGGAAACGGCAGTATTAAATCCCATCGATTCAATGTCCTCACTTACCTTTTTTATAGACTGGTTAATTATTACTTCGGTTGCTTCACTATCTTTTTCAGACACACTTACCCTATCAATCATTCGCCATACTTTTTCAATAAATCTTCGAACCCCAGACATACTGTCGGAATTCCATGCAATTGTTTGATCAAAAGGTCCCATAAACATTTGATACATTCGTAACGTATCCGCGCCATAATTTTTTATCATCACGTCTGGATTAATTACATTACCAACTGATTTAGACATTTTTGTTCCATCTTCAGCCAAAATAACTCCGTGCGATGTACGTTTTGTATATGGCTCAACTGTTGGAACAGCTCCAATGTCATATAAAAATTTATGCCAAAAACGAGAATACAAAATATGAAGAGTATTGTGTTCCATTCCTCCGTTATACCAATCAACTGGAGTCCAATAATTTAAATTCTTTTTATCTGCAAAAGTTTTATTATTTAATGGATCAACATAGCGTAAATAATACCAACTTGACCCGGCCCAGTTTGGCATTGTATCTGTTTCTCGCATTGCGTTAAACCAATCATTTGGATTGAATGAAACATGTGCAGTTTTTTTATTTTTATTTCTAAAGGCTGTTTTTTCAAACTTTTTTTGTTTTGCTATAAAATCTTTTTCACCTAGTGTTTCTCCTGAGCGAATATTAAAATAAATATGTACCCACGAAGCTGCAGTTCCGAGCGCGCTTTGTCCATCACCTTTTGGTGCAAATGATTTTACTTTTGGAAGAATTAATGGGAGGTGCTGTGGAGGAATTGGAAGTGCGTATTCAGTAACAGTTTTTCCGAAATCTATTAATTTTTTATCTGTTATAACTCGTATTCGTTTTACTTGCTCTTTTGGCATCGCTTCAGCCACCGCACTCTTTTTAATTGAGCTAGCCGCATTAAATGCTTCCTTACCAACCCACACAATAGGAAAAGGTTCTCCCCAATATCTTTGGCGAGAAAATACCCAATCACGCAATTTATATGTTGTTACCATTTTTCCACCTGCAAGTTTTGTAATAGCAGAGTCAACACTATTTGATTTTTTACCACTAAATACTCCTGAATTCGTTAAAATTCCAACTCCTGAATACGCTTTATTTCTGATGAACTTTTTAAAAAGATAGGAGTGGAGTGGATCTTTAACAATAGTTTCTGCTTCGTCATACGATTTCCATTGAACTGTAAATTTTTCTTTCTCATTTTCTTCCAATTTGATTTCTGTTTTTTCTTCATTTTCAAGTTCAAAAAATAATCCCGTAGCATCAATGTTCCGTGCTACTTTTTTTGAATGTGCAAAATAATGATGATGAATCTTTTCTGAAGTTAAAATATGTTTAATATTTATATAGCCAGTTTCTTCTTTTATTTCTCGAATGGCACATTTTACAACGTCCTCACCTTTTTCAATTCCACCTCCAATAAATATAGTTCCCCCGAGTGATCCCCAATCAATAGTTAGAACTTTATTTGTTTTTTTATTTATTACAATTACAACAATGCTTTGTCGAAATTCTTCGTTAGGTTTTTCTTCACCCGTTATCGGCTCAACTACAACCCTAAACGGTAAATTAAATTTTTGGGCAAACTCTGCATCGCGTTCATCGTGAGACGGTACGGCCATTACAGCTCCGGTTCCGTATGAGTTAAGTACGTAATCCGCTATCCAAACCGGCACCTTTTCTTTTGTAATTGGATGGGTAGCAAATACTCCTTCAAGCACAAGGCCAGTTTTTGTTTTATCAGTTCCTGTTCGTTCAAGTTCAGATTTTGATTTTGTTTTCTCTTTATAATCGTGTACTTCTTTCCAATTTTTAATTTGATCTTTTAAATCAGATACGAGTGGATTTTCTGGCGCAAGCACGACATAAGTAACGCCGAATAATGTGTCTGGTCGAGTTGTAAATACTTTTACAAATTTTTTGTTATTTCCAGCAATTTCAAATTGAATTTCTGCTCCTTCACTTTTTCCAATCCAATTTCGAATTTGATTTTTTATAACATCAGGATAACTAACCAAATCCAAATCGTTATAAAGTCTCTCAGCATAGCGCGTAATTGCTACCATCCATTGTGGAAGTGGCCGACGCACACATGGAAAATTTCCTCGTTCACTTTTTCCATCAATCACCTCTTCGTTAGCAAGCACAGTTCCCAACGCTTCACACCACCACACTTCTGTTTCTTTTTGATATGCAACTCCGTGTTTAAACAATTCCAAAAACATCCACTGTGTCCATCTGTAAAATAACGGATCGGATGTATCTACTTTTCTTTTCCAATCAAATGAAAAACCGATTGAGCGCAATTGCCGTTCAAAAGTTTTTGTATTCTGCCTCGTTACAACAGTTGGATGTATTCCTGTTTTAATAGCATACTGTTCTGTTGGTAATCCAAACGAGTCCCAACCAATTGGATAGAGCACGTTATATCCCTCCATTCTTCGTTTTCGCGAAATAATATCCATCGCTACATTACTTCGAATATGCCCCACATGAAGTCCTTCCCCAGATGGAAATGGAAATTCAATTAAGCTATAAAATTTCTTATGTTTTACAGATGAAATTCCACTCGTATTCTTCCCGAAATCCTTAGCAGCGTAGATTTGTTTTTTTTCCCACACCTTTTGCCATTTAGGTTCTATTTTTGCAGGATTATACTCGCTGATTAGTTTTAGCTGAGTCGGTTTCTTCGAATCTTTCATATATATAGAGACTATCATTTTATGCCCATTTTGTGGAGAAAGCCTCTAAAATGTACTCTTGACTATGCGTATGTTTATTGTATTTTAATAGAAATAGTAATTTCAACCCTAAAAATATTCGAATATGGCACGAGAAAACGCATTACCGGGAAATATCATCGGCAAATACTATGTCAATCATCACTGTATCGACTGTGGTAACTGTCGAAATTCAGCGCCGTTATTTTTTAGTAGACGTAAGAATGGAGCAGATGGGCATAGCATCGTTCACAAACAGCCCGCACTAGGTCCTGAAGAAAATTGGATTGAGGAGATAGCTAAAGAGTGTCCCACTGAAGCAATTCAAGATGATGGCGAAAGTGAGAGTTGGAAATCAACTTAAAAATGATTGAATTGAATAAGAAACCGAAAGCTCGAGCATGCTCGAGCTTTTCTTTTTTTATCCGAAAGTAAAAGTAAATGCATCTAATGTTCCATTTACTAATTCAATTTCAATTGTATGAGTTTGTTTTTCACTGTGAGAAATTAAATGATACATTCTGCTTTCTTTTATATTAAGAGTTGATCCAGATCCAATATCCTTTCCTTTATCGCTTGAAATATCTTGTCCATCAATTTTTATTTTAATGTTTGCATTTGTTCCTCCATTATTTCCTCCACTTGCTACAAAGTACACGTTTTGTGCTGTGTAATTATAAATAATTTTTGCAGGCATTGTTGTATTCGTATTTGAACTTGCTTCAGCATATTCACTTCTAAAATCCCAAGTACCTGAAAGATATAATTTATTCGGATTAGCAGCAGCCATTGTGGTGTCGGCCATCAACGTTTGTGTTTTGTCGCTATTCTTCGCTCCATTTGCTAAATACTCATTTCGACTAAATCCGAAATAAGTTTCAGGACTAATTTTTCCAGAAGTCTGCACAACCACTTCAGATGGATTAACAATTCCTCCTGATACGTTAATTCCAGAACCGACAACTTCATTTCGCTCTTTGAGAGCTCGTTGAATTGCTCTTTCTGTAATGTCGTATGCTCCCTCTCCAATGCTGTCGTATACAATATATCCATCAATATCAATTAAATACTTTCGTGGCCAGTAAGTATTTTTAAAGGCAGTCCATGTTGAATAATCATTATCCTGAACAATCGGATACTGTATCCCCTCTTTTTTTGCTGCGGCTTCAACATTCGCTTTTAATTTTTCAAATGAAAATTCAGGAGTATGGATACTCACAATTTCTAGTCCTTGATCTTTATATTTTTGATACCATGCATTTAAATACGGTGTTGTTCGTTGACAATTAATACAACTATATGTCCAAAAATCTACCAGCACCGCTTTCTTTCCTTTAAATTGAGCGATGGTAATTAGTTGATTGTTTGTATTTATAAAGCCTGATGGATTTACAATTTCAGGAGCTTTTGGATATAGTTTTGCTTTAGCTGCCACTCTTTGTTCAGCTGTTAATTTTACTTGTGGAGTTGTAGTAGAGTTTTGAACACCATTTCCTCCAGACTGAACGTTTGTGTTTCCTGTACTTGAACCAGCATTTGCATCAAGAATATTTTTTTGTGAGTCGGCATAGTCACCTCCAACTCCAAAAACATCTCCATTTTTTGCTCCCTCCCCTGAGCCATCTTGAGATTTTTTAAGTAAAAATTCTTCAACTTTAGTTACATCGAAAATTCCTGAACTTAGTAATTTTGCCTCAACTACCTTATCGAATCCTAAGAAAATAAATACACCGATAATAATAAAGAATGCTCCTATTCCACGCTTAAACCATCCATCATTATTTGAAAGCGACCCCAAGCTTCCTACAATTTTTTGACCTAAAAACGCAACAATTAGAAGCATTCCTGAAAGACCTATTGCGTATGCCAAAATGTCGATGAAACCTAAATAAAAAGATTGAGGGAGTACAGTCGCTAAGATAACAAAATATGTAGGGCTGCAAGTAGAAAATACAGGGCCGAGTGCAGCTCCAATAATTACATCTCCCCAAAAACTTTTCTTTTTATATCCTTCGGCAAGCATTTTATTTGAACCCTTATTAACAGAGCTCATTAATGAAAAGTTTTGTGAAATTTTTTCCCAAACTTTTGGAAATAAACTTACAAGTCCGAAAGCAATAATAATTGTTCCTGAAATATATGACCAAACTATAGGTGGAATATTAATGAAAGCAGTACTTACCTTTAAAAGAAATGTAAACAGAATAAGTGAAATTCCAAGAGAAATTGCAATTGTAAGTGCCTTTTTAAAATTTGAACTTTCTTTATCTCCACTGATTGAGCTTCCCACAATTACAGGGAGAAGCGGCAATACACAAGGTGCAAGAATGGTGAGTGCACCTGCGATAAAAGATAATAAAAGTAAAATCATATAAACAAAATCAATTAATTAATATGAATCTATTGTATCACTCTCATTTTATGTGTAAAGACGACTTTACATCATATTTCATCAAAGGTACGTTTTTATGAGTTAATTTCGTAATATATTCTTGTTGCAATTTTTGCAATAACCATCGCAACTAATGTAATTACAAGCCAAATATCTAAATTATGCGAAAGCATTTGAGTAATGATTCCTATAAGTAAACTAGCGCATCCAACTAAAAAGCCAGCGCGGCCTGCAACGCTTCGATGTTCTTGTTCACGTTCATCCCCTCTCTGTTCTTTAATTACAAAACCTGTAAATGCTGCAAAAACAATTGTAAGCATCCACACAAGCATCATTTCAATTGGCGATGGCATGAAAAGATCCATCGGATTAACAGCAAGGACAAGTAAGCCTATGAGGATAACTGCCAAAATAACTTCAAATACAAATTTATTTTTCATAAGCGATTGTAAATATTTTTTCTACGGGAATTTTAAAATAATAACTAATTTTTAAAGCAAGCGATACAGAAGGAGTGTAGTTCCCTTTTTCCATCGCAATAATTGTTTGACGACTAACGCCAAGTGCTTCAGCAAGTTGTTCTTGAGTAACCCCTTTTTGAGTTCGAAGAAAATTAAGAGTATTTTTAACAACGTCGGTCATATTTAAAAAGTAATATGAAAACATCTTGATGTCAACTTAACTTAACAATTGACCAAGTTTTGATCTTCAATTTATGTTAAAGTTTTAATATGGATATGAATGGAATTTTACAGTTTCTGATTACCTACAAGTATATAGCTTTATTCCCAGTGGCCTTTTTTGAGGGCCCTATTGTTGCCTTAGTTGCGGGTTTTTTAATCCATCAAGGATATTTAAATCCTGTTTTGGCTTATATAATTATGATTCTGGGAGATCTTATTCCCGATACTATTTATTACTATGCAGGAAGATACGGAAATAATAATAGATTTGTTAAAAATACAGGTGCCAAATTAGGTATCAAGGGCGACGACACAGGGGTAGTAGAAAAGATGTGGAAAAACCATCCATTTAAAACCATGTTTCTCAGTAAATTAGCATACGGTTTAAGTACACCTTTTTTAATTAGTGCTGGCTTGGTAAAAATGCCTCTAAAAAAGTTTGTATCACTTACACTTCCTATTACCCTTTTTCAATATGGAGTCATTTTAATTATTGGCTACTTGCTTGGAAATTCATTTGATTACGCTTCTAAATATATTAAATATGCTGGATTTATAATTGCTGGAATTATTATCATTTTAATAATTCTCTATATTTCATTTACTAAATATGCCGCTTATCAAGTTAAGAAACTTGAAAGTGAGGAGGAAGAGAAAATAAAACAAAATAGTAATTAATCAAATAAATTAACAAAATGAATATTGCATTTTTTTCAGATAATTTATATCCAGAAGTGAGTGGAATTAGTGACTCGATTTTGCTGCTCGGAAAACAATTAATTAAAGATGGACATAATGTAGCCTACATAGGGCCAACATATTCAAAAAAGAATTACGCTTCAGTTAATGCACCGCTTGAGGCAAATCGAGAAGATTTTAAAGGAATGAAGTTTTTTAGACTTCCCTCATTTAAGGTACCTTTTTCTCCTACAAATCAGGCTCAGTTTGTTATTCCCTATGGGAAGAGTATTTCTTTTTTGAAAGAGTTTAAAGTTGATGTAATTCATACTCAATTGCCTTTTGGCGTTGGCTTGGAAGCATTAATTGCTTCTCGGTATTTAAAAGTTCCTTTAGTTGGTACGAATCACACCTTATTTGAAGGTATTACAGAGACACTTCCACTTCAGCAAAAATGGTTTAAAAATATTGCTTATAAAATAATTTCTTCATATTTTTGCTGGTATTACAACAAGTGTTCATTTGTATCATCCCCTGCTCAAAGTTTATTAGATACAATGAAAGCTTCTGGATTACATTCCGAACAGCAAAAAATCTCTAACCCTGTTTCTCTTCAAGAATTTACAATAGGAACAGAGGAGGAAA
>JBBRPW010000015.1:0-15433 GCA_038227435.1 Minisyncoccia bacterium
AGTGAGTGAAGACCGAGTAAGTGCATTTATGCGCTTACGAGTAGGAATTGAAAAGGTTGAGCATATCGCAGCAAAGCGAAGCTTTGTTGTGATGCGAAACCTGTACAGATCCTGTAAGGATAAATTCCTACCGGGCGCACAAAATTCGACGTTCAAATAGAATATGGCGGTGTGGTAAACTTCAATCTTATGAAAGTTTATTTCATCACACGGTTTAGTGTTTTAGATCATGGACACAAAAGCTTTAATCTGACTAGGGACAATAATGAACTGGATTACGCAGTAAAGTTATTTTCTACTGAACGAATGGGTGAGAAGTTTGAGGTTTTTGAAAAGGTCACCCTACCCTCGGTATTGTCACAAACAAACAAAGAATACAAGTGGCTTATTTTCGCTTCAAACTATCTTCCACAGATCTACAAGGAGAGATTGGCAAATTTGTTAGATCAACACGCCCAAATAGAGTTACGATTTGTAGAAAGTTTTAAAGAGATAGGAAACATTCTAAAAACATATCCGTTAGAAAAAAACTATGCAACAGTCCGACTTGATGACGATGACGGCATTGGAAAAAAACTTGTGGAACTTTTACAGCTTTATAAAGATAAGGATCAATCAATAATCTCTTTTCCATATGGAAATCAATATAAATTAGAAAACGGTGCGGTGTTAGTAAGTGAAAATGATCATTTCGTTCAAAAAATCGCATTGGGCTTATCGGCAATCAATATGAATATCCAAAACTGTGGGAATCATAAGGAAGTAGATCAGCACTATAGGGTTATCTACAACGACACACGGGGCATGTATTTGTTATTTTGTTCTCCCCTTACAGATACTGCCCGAAAATTCAAAGAATAGAAATGATCCAAATTACATCACTCGACAAAATTCTAGGTACGCTATACTTACCCCATGTGTGGAATATTTGCATATGCAGGTAAAAAAGAGGCGCTCCCTATTTTATTAGACGGACTTACCTCACTTGAATATCGAGGATACGACTCAGCGGGAATTTATGTTCCAGGTCCAAATTCAAAAGCAATTAAAGCCGTTGGCGCAGTTCCTAATCTTCGAAAAAAGATTGGGGAGAGTACAATTTCTGGAACAAGTGGAATTGCTCATTTACGATGGGCCACTCACGGCGAGCCGACCGAAATTAATGCACACCCACATTCTGACTCAACAGGAAAAGTATGGGTAGTTCACAACGGAATTATTGAAAACTTTAAAGAATTAAAAACGAAACTAATTTCACTCGGTCATGTTTTTGTTTCTGCAACCGATACCGAGGTTCTTCCGCAACTAATTGCGCACTATTTAAAAGAAGAGAACGATTTTGAAAAAGCAACATTTCGAGCAATTAAAGATATTAAAGGAACCTACGGTGTTGCAATTGCATACGAAAACGAACCGAATAAAATTATTGGCGCACGTTTTGGAGCTCCCGTTGTAATCGGCATCGGAAACAATGAGAATTTTATCGCATCTGATCCATCCCCTATTTTAAGACACACTAAAAACGTAATTTACTTAAACGATGGAGAAATTGCAGTTATGACTGCTGAAACATATTCGATCTATAACTTAGATAATGTAAAAATTTCTCGAGCCGAAGAAACAATTGATTGGAATGTTGAGCAGGTTCAAAAAGGTGGATATGACTTTTTTATGATGAAGGAAATTATGGAAGGACCGGAAGTAATTTTAAACACTACACGCGGAAGATTAATTGTTGAAGACGGATTAGCGAAACTTGGTGGACTTGAAATGGTGGCCGATAGGTTACGCACAATGAAGCGAATTATTATTGTGGGTTGTGGCACCGCATATTACGCAGGCTTGGTGGGTGAATATATGCTAGAGGAATACGCCGGAATTCCGGTTGAGGTAGAAGTTGGTTCTGAATTTCGATATCGAAAACCAATTATCGACGAGCACACCATGCTTCTCGCTATTTCACAATCAGGAGAAACTGCCGACACCCTTGAGGCAATTCGCGAAGCAAAACGAAAAGGAGCCCTTGCAATTGGAATCGTGAACACGGTTGGATCAACAATCGCAAGAGAAACTGATGCGGGAATTTATAATCATGCAGGCCCGGAAATTGGAGTAGCCTCTACCAAAGCGTTGGTTTCGCAACTTACTGCGCTTGCTCTACTTACTATGTTTTTAGGCCGACAACGACAAATGTCTTTAGTTACCGGAAAACGAATTGCGGAAGAATTAGTTGCTCTCCCTGAAAAAATAAAAAGTGTTTTGGCTCAAGCTGAGAATATAAAAGCGATTGCGGAAAAATATATTAAGACGCGCGACTTTTTATACATCGGACGAAAATATAATTATGCAATTGCTTTTGAGGGAGCACTTAAATTAAAAGAAGTTACATATATTCACGCCGAGGGGTACGGTGCTGGCGAAATGAAGCATGGTCCACTTGCAATGATTGACGAACATTTTCCAACGCTCGCCATCGCTTTAAAAGATAGTGTGTACGAAAAAATGATTTCAAACATTCAAGAAATTAAATCCAGGAAGGGTCCAATTATTGCCATTGGAACACAAGGAGACGAAGAATTAAAGGAGTTAGCGAGCGATGTTATTTATACTCCCAAAGTTCTTGAAATGCTTTCGCCAATTATTGCTGTAGTTCCACTTCAATTATTTGCTTACTATGTTGCGGCCGCAAAGGGACTGAATGTTGATCGACCTCGGAATTTAGCGAAATCAGTAACGGTTGAATAGAGGTTGAGTAAATCTTAAACAAGATTTAAAGAAAATTTAATATATACTTGTGTGATGATTTTTCCAGCACTTAAAGGAAAAAAGTTTGGATACGTAAACTTAAACAATGAGGCAAAAGAGTGGGTGAAATCTCAAGATATTTCTATTCAAGAAAAAAGTTTAGCTGATCCTGATTTGTGCCAACAGATGGTGGAAGCTGTTCATAAAAAGTACAGTCTGGATTTTTCATATGGAGGATGGATGGAAGATAGAAGTTTTTTATGGCACGGAAGTTATTTGGACGAGCACGATACTTATATACACCTAGGAATAGATTTAAATGTGCCCGCCGATACAGAAGTTGCAATAAACTTCGACGCTGAAGTTGTAATCATCGACAACGACTTTCCTCTCATTGGAGGCTGGGGGAATAGAATTATTCTTAAGCACAAAGAGTTTCCTATGTATATTCTTTATGCACACTTAGGTAATGAAATATTTTGTAGTAAAGGTGAGCAAATTTTAAAAGGAAGAGTTATTGGAAAAACCGGAGAGCCTAATCAAAATGGAAAGTGGTTTCCCCACCTACATATTCAGATTATAAGTGAAGAACATTTTAAAGAACTTACCGAAAATAATTTATTTAGTGAATTAGATGGATATGGAAAAGAAAGTGAAACAAAAGAAAACTCTCGTAAATTTCCTGATCCGATGCAATATATTTCTCTTATCTAATAACTAAAGCGCAATAATTGCTTTTTCAATTTCATCAGTTAAATCAACTTGGCCCCTGTGTGCATCGTGATACATCTTTATAAATTTTGTAAATAAGTCCCCTAGTTCTTCTTTTGAATAATTTTTTGCAAATGAAATAGATTTTTTATATACAAATGGATTTAGTTTTGACTCTTCAATACTTTTTGAAACTCCAGCGGTGTACATCGATTTTAATTGCCACCAAAGCGTTCCGTGAATTTCTTCGGGGGCGAGATCATCTTTTATTTCACAAAATAAACTCCATGCACGGCGTGCATTCCTTGCCCCAACCGCATCTGATAGTGCAAATGCATTTCCTCGGTCTTTTTTAGCAAAAGGATTCTCTTTAGCGAGTTCTGAGTATTCAAATGTTTGAGATGCTTTTTCAATTACTTTTTTAGTTTTTGCGTCGAGCGCACCATCAGAAAATAAAAAGGCATTTGTTGAATCTTTTAAGGATTCAATGTTTTCAACAATCCACAAAGCATTTTCTTTATTTTCAAACAAATCTTTTGCCACAACAATTACTTTTTGCTCAAACAATCCTTGACTCTGAACAAGCTCTTCAAACACTGCCGGTGTCCAATTTAATTCACTCACCCTTAATACTTCTGCGTCTGGTCGCTTTTTTTGAAGAGCAACCAAAAAGGCTGAACTTTTTTTAATTGCTTTATCTCTGTCTGTTCCTCCAAAAAAGAAAATCATTAGTTAAAATATTTAATTAGTTTTTCCAAATCTTAATCTACTTTTTACTGAAATTTTATAATACCTTTGCCATACTTCCCCAATTTTCTCCTCTCATAATATTTACAACGATTGGCACCCCCAATCTATCTTTCTCGTCCATCACATCTTCCATCGCTTCTTTTATTTTTGGTAACAATTTTTCAATTTCTTTCTCATTTATTTCATATACAAGTTCGTCGTGTACTTGTAGTAAAAGTTCAGCCTTCCCTCGCAGCTTCATTTCATTAAATAAATTATCAACTTTTTTCATGGCGATTTTAACTAAGTCTGCTTGGGTTCCCTGAATTGGAGCGTTAATTGCCATTCGTTCTGCAGAGGCTCTAATAAATGGGAGTGCTGATTTAATGCCGGGAAAAAATCTTTTTCTTTTGAAAAAAGTTTCGGTGTAACCCTGTACTGCTGTTTTTGCTTTTACATCTTCGAGATATGAGGCAAGGGTCGTAAATCTATTAAAATAGGCATCATAGAATTGTTTTGCCTCATCTCTTGAGCCGCCCAGGTTTTGTTTCAAAGCATTCACCCCCATTCCGTACAAAATACCGAAATTAATTACTTTTGCTTTTCGACGCATATCACTTGTTACTTCTTTTAGTGGGACTTGAAATACTTCACTCGCAACAGCTGCGTGTACATCATCTCCCCTTTTAAAAATCTCGATTAGTTTTTCATCTCCACTTAAAAAAGCCGCGATTCGTAATTCAAATTGCGAATAATCAATTCCAATTAGTGCCATGCCTTTTCCTGGAATAAATGCATTTCGAATTGCCTTACCACGTTCTGTTTTAACAGGAATATTTTGAAGATTTGGATTGATTGATGCCATTCGCCCAGTTGTTGTTCCTGCTTGTACAAAGTGAGTGTGGAGTCGATGGTTTTTATCAACTTTTCCAGGAATCGTATCGATGTATGTTCCTAATAATTTTGAAAGCTCTCGGTGCTCTAAAATCATTGGAATAATTTCGTGTTCCTCCCGCAGTTTTTCTAATTCTGATTCTTTGGTTGACCTTGCTCCTCCCGCAGTTTTTTTCAAACCTTTTACGTTTAAGCCTAAATCATCGAACAATACTTCACCTAACTGTTTTGGTGACGCAACATTAAATTCTTTTTTAGCTAATCTAAATATATTCTTTTCTAAGTCTTGAAGTTGTTTGTGATAGTTCTTTGAAAGTTTTTCTAAGTATGCAATATCGATAAGAACTCCCCTCTTTTCCATTTCATCAATAATAGGAATAAGTGGTAATTCAATATTTTCATATACGTGTAATAAATTATTTATTTTAATCCTGTCTTCAATATTTTTTTCTGCTTGCTCAGCCGTTTCAGCTTTTGCATAATCAAGTACCTCTGTATCGCTAGGGTAGTACGTATTTGAATCGAGAAGCCACATACCAATTGCTGCTTTTTTAAATGGTTCACTGCGAACCTCGTTTGCATCTTCTGCTTCTTTTAAGGCTTCTATTTCGCCCTCAAACAGCGTCATGTCGGCACTTTTATCTGTCTTGGGTTTTTTAGCTTTTTTAATTTTTGCTTCAGTTCCTTTTTTCTTATCGCCCTCCCCATTACCTTCTTTTTTATTTTTCTCTAGTGTTTTTTCCGCTTCCTCGTAATTAATTCCCGCATCGTGCAATTTAATTTTAGTAATTGCCATTTTTACTTTTTGCCCAAGCGATCGAAATTCTAATTTCTTAAAATATTCTTCTACCTTTTCAATATTAATTGTGTCACTAATTTCCTTTTCCGGTAATTCAACTTCGACTGGTGCGTCGAGTGTAATTGTTGCTAACTCTTTACTAAACAAGGCTTCGTCTCGATTTTCTTTAATCAATCCAAAAATTCGATCTGTGATTCCAGCTTCTTTAAATTTTTTCTCGCCATCTTTATCGAGTGATTCATACATTTTTTGAATCGTTCCAAACTTTTGAATTAGAACTGTTGCTGTTTTTTCACCAATTCCTGCAATTCCAATAATATTATCTGATGGATCACCTCTTAGTCCTTTGTAGTCTGGAATTTGAACTGGTGAAAATCCAAATCGTTCAACAACCGCTTTTTCGTTATATACAATTGTATCTTTTAATCCTTTTTTGAGGGTATACACGCGAACCTTATCGCCATCTACCAACTGAAGTGTATCCATGTCTCCTGACGCAATAATTATATGAATATTTTTTTGTGATTTTAATTTTTCACAAATTGTTCCAATCATATCGTCGGCCTCGAACCCCGGCATTTTATACACAGGAATATTAAATGCATCAAAAAGGTTGGGTGCCTCGGCAAGCTGATCGATTAGTGCTTTGTCTAATTTCTTTCGCCCCGCTTTATAGTTGTCGTACACCTTGTGCCGAAATGTTTTTTCTGGCAAATCATATGCTGCAAAAATATAATCGGGTTTAAACTTTTCAATCAGTCCAACAAGCATAATTGAAAGGCCATATAGGGCCCCTGTTGGTTGTCCGCTCGAAGTAGCAAATTCAGGAAGCGCGTGGTAACCGCGGTGCAAAATAGCGTGAGAATCAAGCAAAACAATGGTTTTTATGTCGCTTTTTGATGCGTTTGTCATTCACTTATGATAGCAAGAATTATTCAACATAACAGAGCTCAAACACTCGTTTTTCTGTTGTTATTTGTGTCGTTTGTGCTGTTTGATCGAGAATGTGATTATCCTCAGCTTTATCAACAGGTTGATCTGAGTGTGAAATCGAAAGTTCAAAATGGGGTGGAATAAAATTATACAGTCGTTCAGGCCATTCAAATAAAATTAGGTTCGAAGGGTCCTTAAATTCTTCATTAAGTTTTAATAAAGATATTTCTCTTTGTATGTATTCAATGTTCCCTTCTAATCTATATGCATCTACATGAATTAGTGTTTTGAAACTTTGAAGGTCTCTTGTTTCATTTTCTTTGTTTTTAATTTCATATTTTTTTTGTATCACAAACGTAGGGCTTGTAATGTTTTCTTCGATTCCTAATTCTTTTGCGAGTGCTTGAGAAAATGTTGTTTTTCCTGCGCCTAAATTTCCCTTAAGTGAGATGATACAAGCCTGATTATTATTTTTTATTTTATTTTCAGAAACAAATTTCAACACCTCTTTTGCAACCAAAAAGAGTTCGGAAAGGTGTGCGATTTTGGTGAAAATAATTTTATTCATATTTTATTTTATAAATTAGTATTATTTTTACAGTAAATACAGTAAAATACTAATAAACATGGTTAAATTTAACGAAGATAAGGAAATAAACAAGCTAGCAGAACTTCGACACGCCGAACAGGAAGATTTGGCTAGAATTTTAGCTCAAAAATATAATGTTGATTATATTAACTTGGCTGGAGTTTCAGTTAATACCGACGCTCTTCGTCTTGTTCCTGAAAAAGATTCTCATGAGGCTCAGGCGGTGGGTTGGAGTATTTTAGGAAAAAGAGTTTCGGTTGCAGCAACTTCACCTGACTCACCCAAAGTAGATGCGATTTTAGAAATGCTCAGAGCCCATGGGTACAACACCGTTTTATATATTTGTTCTGAAGAAAGCCTAAAGAAAGCCTGGGAAAGATATAAAGATATTTCATTTGCCAGCGAAACAAAGGGGGGTTCTCTTGATATTTCAAGTGAGGAAATTGAGCAATTTATTAGCAAAATTCAAACTGCGGCAGATATTAAAGCGGCCATTAATGACGCTCTTTCACTTAAACGAGCATACCGAATTTCAAAACTTCTTGTAATTATTATGGCGGGTGCTCTTTCAGTAAGTTCGTCAGATATTCACATTGAACCGGAGGAAACATTTACTCGATTGCGTTATCGATTAGATGGTGTTCTTCAAGACATTATTGAATTTGATAATGAAACATACAACTTGATGCTTTCTCGATTAAAACTTTTGTCGAACTTGAAGATTAACGTCAAAGACAATGCTCAAGACGGACGATTTAGTGTAAAAATTTACCAAAACGATATTGAAGTTCGAACATCCCTACTTCCTGGTGCATATGGTGAATCAATCGTACTCCGAATTCTTAATCCAAAATCTTTAAATGTTTCGCTTGAGCAAATGGGTATTCCAAAAAACCTTTTTGATATTTTAATGCGTCAAATTGATAAGCCTCAGGGAATGATTTTAACAACGGGTCCAACTGGTTCTGGAAAAACAACGACTCTGTATTCTTTTTTACATAAAATCCAATCTCCTCAAATTAAAATTATTACTATTGAAGATCCAATTGAATACCACCTTCCTGGAATTACTCAAACTCAAGTTGAAGTTAAAAAGGGATACACATTTGATAACGGTTTACGTTCTGCCCTTCGACAAGATCCCGATGTAATCATGGTTGGTGAAATTCGAGATCAAGAAACTGCCAATACAGCGATCGAAGCCTCACTTACTGGCCACTTAGTGTTTTCAACTCTCCACACCAACTCTGCAGCTGGCGCTTTCACACGTTTAATGGATTTAGGTGTAAATCCTCGAATTCTTCCCTCGGCCGTGATGGTTGCCCTTGCACAACGTTTAGTACGTCGACTCTGTGCAACATGTAAACGAAAGGTTCCCATTCCTCCGAACCGAAAAATTGAAATTGATCAAATTATTAACAGCATTGTGAATAAGGATGTTGATAATGATTTATCCCAAGGGGTTCTTGATACAAACTTTATGTATGAAGCAGTAGGTTGTGTTGATTGCAACCACACGGGATATAAAGGACGTGTTGGAATTTTTGAAGCGATTTTAGCTGACAGTGTAATTGAGAATTTAGTAAGAGAAATGCCAAGTGAGCGTGAAATTGAAACGGCCGCAGCTCCTCAAGGAATCATGAATATGCGACAAGATGGAGTACTTAAAGTATTGAAAGGAATAACATCTCTTGTTGAGCTAGAGCGCGTTGTTGAGATTTATTAAAGATAATTCTTTCTCGCAAATTTTTATAGCAATGTATTTTCGTGTGGTTTTTCTAAACCTAAATGCGAGTAGCCTCGTTTAGTTACTTCTCTCCCCCGAGGTGTTCGTTCTAAAAAACCGAGTTGCATTAAATATGGTTCATTAAATTCCTCAATAGTTGCCTGCTCTTCTCCGAGCGCGGCGGCAAGCGTACTTAATCCAACAGGTCCTCCGCTAAATTTGTGAATAATAATATCGAGGATACTTCTGTCAGATGCAGTGAGCCCTTCGTCATCAATTTGTAAAAGCTCAAGAGCCTCATCAACCATTTCTTTTGAAAGTGGAAGTTTTTTTACTTGGGCATAATCTCTACATCGTTTTAATAAAAAGTTTGCTGTTCGAGGTGTGCTTCGGCTTCGTCGCGCAACTGCATGAATTGCCTCTTTGGCTTTTTCTCCTTCTCCTTTTTGATCTAAAGAAATTCCTAAAATTGATGCACTTCGTTTTATAATTTCTTCAATTTCTTTTGTTGTGTAGTACTCGAGTTTAAATACTCCTCCTGAAAAACGTGAGCGGAGCGGTGATGACACCATTGCAATACGAGTGGTGGCAGCAACTAAAGTAAATTTTGGAAGCTCTAATTGAATAGTTCTTGCCGACGGACCTTTTCCAATAATAATATCGAGTACTCCAGACTCCATTGCAGGATACAGCACTTCTTCAATTGCTTTGTTTAGTCGATGAATTTCATCAATAAATAGAATGTCGCCTGGCGAAAGGTTTGTAAGTATTGAGGCTAAGTCCCCCACACGCTCTATGGCGGGGCCTGATGTGACCTTCATTTGTTTAGAGGTCTCTTTGGCAATGAGGTGGGCCAAAGTAGTTTTACCAAGCCCTGGAGGGCCATAAAAAAGGATGTGCTCCGGGGTGTGTTCCCGTTCGCTTGCGGCAGCAATAAGAATTTGGAGGTTATCCTTAATGGTTTTTTGACCGACGTATTCATCCCAGCTCGATGGGCGCAATGTTTGATCAAGATGTAGTCCTTCGCTCATAAAGTAATCTTACAAGATATTGCCTGAGTATATAAGAGGGTTCGAAATTAGGAAGTACATGCTTGCTTGACAAGGTATTTTTACTGTGCTAAGGTAGAAATGAATTCGGCGCTTGCATGCGCACGACTCTAATTACAACGTAGTTTAGAAGCTGTTTAAAAACAGTCTTTTTTATCGACCACATAAATCTCTAGGCGAACGTCCTCACGGACAATTGATATTGCTTACAGGACGATCTGGTTTGGCTCTTTATGGGCCTTGCTCGATCTATCCCAAAGGTAATATCAGACTTTTGGTATTTATTGAAAGTGTCGCCTCGAGATTTATAGGGTCGATGATCTCGCCTCGCCGGACCGAATTTCACTTTAAAATTCGACTCTAAAATCAAATGCACCTTCCGTGCGTTTTTTTTATTTTTATCTGCCCCAAGCATATTACTCTCGTAAACCTCAGTCAATTGACACGCACCTACTCTTGTTTAACCCTAATTTGCAAGTACTTTTGTATATTACGATATACTAAATATTATGCGTGTAATTGCAATTGATCCTGGATACGAGCGGCTTGGAATTGCTGTGGTTGAGAAAAACCAAGGAGAAAAAGAAGTTCTGGTTTATTCAACTTGCTACCGAACTCTTTCCTCTTTAGATTTTACTGAGCGACTTTATCTTATTGGAAAAGAAATTGAACGAGTAATTACTGAATACAGCCCAAATGTTTTGGCACTTGAAGGATTGTTTTTTAGCAAAAATCAAAAAACGGCTTTGAAGGTTTCTGAGGCGAGAGGTGTAATTCAATACCAAGCAAAAAGGCAGAGTTTGGAAATTTTTGAATTTCGCCCGCAAGAAATTAAAATTGCTATTACCAGTTCAGGAAGTAGTACCAAAGAACAAATGATAGGAATGATTCCACGCCTTATCGACCTATCACAAATAAATAACACTAAAACCCTCGACGATGAATTTGATGCAATCGCTATTGGATTAACCTATTTTGCCCATAATAAACAGTAATTTTTGAGAGTTTCAAAAAATCCTAATTCTTCTACACAGCCCTACCTATTGCTAAATTTAAAAGATTTGATACAAATGCTCGCATACAAGTTTTATTTTGAACACACATGTCAGAAGATCAAGATGTTAAAGACGAAGCAGAGGAGGGAGAGGAAATTGAGTTGAACCCCAGTCTTATTGAAGAAGAGATTGATGAGGTTATTGGTGGTGTCGAAAAAGAAGATGAGGATGATTTTAGTGACGATGCTTTTGCGAGCGAATCAGATGATTTCGATGAGTCAGACGAAGACAATCTTGGTGAAATAGGTTTTAGTATTTCAGGAGAGTCATCATCAGAAGAAGGGGATTCTCTTTTAAATTAAATCGAGATAGAAATAAAGCGTCGCTTTCCAATTTTGAAAGTTGTGCTTTTTTCTATGGAATATGAATATTCTTTAATTATTTCTTCTGAAGAATCTTCTTGAGAAATTATTTTAATTGCTCCTTCGTCAACCAGTCGGCGCCATTCAGTATTTGAGGCAACTAATTCATTCTCGATTAAAACATCTTTTAGGGTTGTTCCTTTTTTAACTTCAACTTTTTTAATGTCTTCTGGTACTCCCCCTTTTTGAAACGTGTCAACGAAATTTTGTTCCGCTTTTTGTGCAGCCTCTTCGTCGTGATATAGAGTTACAATTTCTCGAGCCAGTCGCATTTTAATATTTCGAGGATTTTCTCCTTCGGTAATTTTTTGTACGAGATCCGCAATTTCTGTTTCACTTAAATTTGTAGTGAGAAGTAAATATTTTTCGAGCAACGAATCGTTTACAGCCATTATCTTTCCATACATATCATTTGCTTCGTCAGTAATCGCAATCACGTTTCCCCAACTTGATGACATTTTTCTACCGTCTGTTCCTTCAAGCATTTTAGTGGTGAGCACTGTTTGCTCAGGCATTCCATAGTGTTTTTGAATAACCCGCCCAGCCTTTAAATTAAAGAGTTGGTCAAATCCCCCAAGCTCAACATCAGCTTTAACTTCGACAGAATCAAATCCTTGCATTAGTGGGTATAAAAATTCTCGAAGTGAGATTTCACTACCTTGTTCAATTCGATCACTAAAATTTCGTCGTGCAATCATTTGTTGAACACTGAAAGTTTCGGCAAGTTCGGCCACGTCTTTAAATGTTAGTTTAGAAAGCCAACTATTGTTGTGGTGAAATTCTGCTTTCGAAAGATCAAGAATTTTTCCGACTTGTTCTTTATATGTTTTTAGGTTTTCCTTAACTGCGTCTGTGGTAAGCATTGGTCGTTTGTCGAGTTTATCTGAGGCATCACCAATGAGTGCAGTAAAATCTCCAACAATAAAAACAACCTGGTGTCCCAAATCCTGAAAAGCCTTTAGTTTTCTTAAAACAATTGCTCTGCCGATATGGATTTTAGAGCTTGTTGGATCAAAACCTAATTTAACTCTAAGAACTTTTCCAGATCGAAGTTGGACTTCAAGTTGGTCTTTAGGGAAAACATCCTCGGTTCCTCTTTCTAGAATTTCTTTAATTTTTTCTTCTTTTTGTGTGTCGTTCATGTAATTGATTTAAATATATCTTTTTTGTTCCAAAGTTTGTTTTAAAATTTCTTATATTGTGGCTTATTTGCAAGACAAATATATCATATATGATAGCATTTACGCATGAATAATTCTTCGAGCAGGTTTTCACTTTTTATGAAGGATCCTTTTAGAAATGCTGTTAAATTGGTGGTCTTTTCTTTAAAGGGTTTTTGGGTGATCGTGGTTAGAACAATAAAAAACCCCTCTTTTAAAAAGTTATTGCTTACCTGTTTAATCGTTGGTGCTATTTTTTTGGGGGGCATTGCTCTTTGGGCAGCAACACTTACCCTCCCCGACCTTGGATCATTTGATAGTCGTCTGGTTGGACAATCAACTAAAATATACGACCGAACGGGGGAAATTCTGCTTTATGACATAAATCAAAATGTTCGTCGAACAGTTATTCCTTTTGATCAAATTTCAACAAACATGAAGCATGCAACAGTTGCTATTGAAGACGACCAGTTCTATAGCCACCACGGAATTAGGATTGAATCTATTATTCGAGCGGTTCTTGCCAATATTTTTTCAGCCAAGTACACACAAGGAGGATCAACAATTACACAGCAGGTGATAAAAAACTCTTTACTAACGAGTGATAAAACAGTTACACGAAAAATAAAGGAGTGGATTCTCGCAATCAAACTAGAGAGGGCTATCGACAAAGACACTATTTTGAATCTATATCTCAACCAGGCGCCCTACGGAGGAAATATTTATGGTGTTGAAGAGGCGTCCCAAGCCTACTTCGGAATAAAATCGGCTGATCTTTCTATTTCTCAAGCTGCTTATTTATCTGCCATCCCTCAACAACCCCCTTATTATTCACCGTTTGGCAGACACTTAGACGCCCTTGAACAAAGAAAAAACAACGTTCTTAAAAAAATGCTTGATTCAAAATTTATCTCTCAAGAAGAGTATTCAACAGCCCTGAATGAGAAGCCTGAATTTAAAACAAGAGGGGTTAATGCGCTTAAAGCTCCTCATTTTGTAATGTATGTTAGAGATTATTTAGCAGAAAAATACGGAGATGATGCGGTTGAAAACGGGGGTTTGAAAGTAATTACAACATTAAACTACGACCTTGAATCAAAAGCGGAAGATATTGTGGGTAAGTATGTGATAGCGAATAAAACAAAATTTAAAGCAGATAACGGAACCTTGGTTGCTGTTGACCCGGCAAATGGTCAAATATTAACCATGGTTGGATCTCGAGATTATTTCGATAAAGAAATTAATGGAAACTTTAATGTGGCTACCGCTCACCGACAACCAGGATCTGCTTTTAAGCCCTTTGTCTACTCAACCTTGTTTAATAAAGGATACACTCCTGACACTATTTTGTTCGATACAAAAACAGAATTTTCAGCCGGTTGTTCTCCAGAAGGGTTTCCTGTCCAGAAGGGTGCGCAGTGTTATTCTCCTCAAAACTACGAAGGAGGATTTAAGGGGCCAATGACGGTTCGAGCTGCCATAGGAGAATCTAGAAACGTTCCCGCTGTTAAGGCGTTGTATTTAGCTGGTATTACAGACTCCTTAACCACCGCAACAGCTATGGGTATTAATCAACTTGGTGGTGAAAATCAATACGGTCTTTCATTAGTACTTGGAGGTGCTGAGGTTGCCCCTTTGGACATCGCCGCAGCTTACGGAGTATTTGCGATGGGGGGAAAGAAAAACCCCGTAACAGCAATTTTGGAAGTGAAAGATAAAGATGGAAATATTTTAGAAAGCTTCTCTACAAGCTCTGAACAGGTAATCCCTCGTCAATCAGCGCTTCTTATGAATGATATTTTGGCAGATAAATATGCTCGGGCCCCTATTTTTGGATCGAAATATTTTGGAGACAAGGATGTTGGAATGAAGACAGGAACAACAAACGATTCAAAAGATGCTTGGATTATTGGATATACCCCCCATATTTCTGTTGCATCATGGATGGGAAATAATAAAAACACACCGATGGTTCAAAAAGCTTCGGCCATTATTGTGGCCCCTATGTGGAAACAGTTTATGGATTACGCTCTTACAAAATTTCCAAGTGACAGAATTGAGCGTGCTGACCCTATCGATACATCTAATTTAAAACCAATCATGACTGGTGTTTGGCAAAACCCAGAAGGCTTACATGACATTCTTTATTATGTAGACAAATCAAATCCTCTTGGCCCGGCGCCAAGCAATCCTGCCTCTGACCCTGCTTATAACAACTGGGAATATGGTGTTTCTAATTGGGCCCTTGCAAATGGGTATACTCCGGGAAGTGGGGTTGTTTCAACAAGTACCGATCCAGGAGCTGTTCTTGGAGGGGGAGGGACAGGTTCAAACCAAGTAATTCCCGTTCAAATTGTAACCCCTTCGTCAGGTCAAATTTATAAATCGAGTGATAAAATCACTACAACTCTAAACATGCCGGCACAGGGTGTTGTTGAGGTTGTTTATTCTCTTAATAATAACTTTTTAGGTTCTTCGAATGTTTTTCCATTTTCAATAACCTTCTCACCTAATCAAAACAATCGTTTAGTGAGGGAAAATACTTTGGCGGTTAATGTCTTTGGTCAAAACGGAACACTTCTTGGAACAAACTTTGTAAGGTTTACGGTGAGCGACGTTCAGTAAAAGACTACTTGATCAGAACTTTATAGAAATTAGTAAATATTTAAAAAATCTTTATC
>JBBRPW010000016.1:0-14887 GCA_038227435.1 Minisyncoccia bacterium
AACCGGCTTTCGTTGTTGTTTTCGAAAAACGTGAGAAGCGAGAACTTCATACGGCTCGTTTTCGTGAATAATAAATTTTCTAACGGTGATTTCGTTGTATTCGAGCATAGTATGAGCATCTTACATAAAACTGAGCGGGTAGTCTATCGGGTAAATATTTTTATATTTCGTCTATTCTTCGTCAGACGGAGCTTCGTCATCTTCAGAAACCGGAGTTGAGGCCACCACTACTTCTTGTTTCTTTAAACCTTCTTGAATTTCAGCTAAGATTTTTTCTGAAATTTTAGGATTATCTCGTAAGAATTGTCGTGTAGCATCGTAACCTCGGCCCATTTTTACATCGCCGTAGGCATATGAAGCACCAGATTTTGAAACTAATTTCATACTTTCTCCAAGGGCAATTATTTCTCCTTCTCGTGAAATTCCTTCGTTATACATTAAATCAAATTCTGTTTGTCTAAATGGGGGAGCTACTTTATTTTTAACTACCTTAACTCGTACGCGCCCACCCATTACCTCATCTCCTTTTTTAATTTGAGCAATTCGACGAATATCTAATCGAACTGAAGTATAAAATTTCAAAGCTTTTCCTCCTGGAGTAGTTTCAGGATTACCAAACATTACACCAATTTGCATTCGAATTTGGTTAATAAATATTACAATTGTTTTACTTCGTGCAACTATCGCCGTTAGCTTTCGAAGTGCTTGAGACATTAACCGAGCTTGTTTACCTACATGAGACGCTCCCATATCTCCTTCAATTTCATCTCGTGGAGTAAGTGCGGCAACCGAGTCGATAACAACGATGTCAATTTTTCCAGATCGAACGAGACTCTCAACAATTTCAAGCGCTTGCTCTCCGTTATCAGGTTGTGAAATTAAAAGTTCATCAATTTTTACTCCTAATCGTTTTGCATATTCAGGATCAAGAGCATGCTCTGCATCAATAAATGCACAAATTCCTCCTTTCTTTTGTGCCTCAGCAATTGCATGAAGAGTAAGAGTTGTTTTTCCAGATGATTCTGGCCCAAAGATTTCGATAATTCTTCCTCGAGGTAAACCACCTACACCAAGTGCAGCATCAAGGCCAATTGAGCCTGTTGGAATTACATCAACATCAACACGTGGCTTTTGACCAAGCATCATGATTGAATCGTCACCGAATTTCATTTTAATTTCATCAAGAGTCGACTGAATATTATGATCAGCCTTCTTCATTGTTTTTAATACTTTATCTTTTTTGTTTTTTTTAACCATATAATGTTTTATATTGTGTCTAAATTATTCTGTATAAAAATCTTCCTATTCTTTTTTCCATCCTAAAACAAACGTGATTAAATAATAATTAAGATTAGTTTAAGATTGAGTAAAGTTATGTACTAACTCAATCTTTTCAGTAGTCTTATTGCCAAATCGATCAACTCCTTCAAGTCGGATTATATTATACCCAGGAGGGAGCATCAATTGTTCCTGCCATGCACCTTTCTCATCTATATATAGTATACGTCCATTGATACTGAGTGTCTTTACATTCTTAGTATTGCCACTAAGCGTTACAAGTGGTTCAGTAATAGTTGAACCATTTAAAGGGGAGTCCAAAATAATTTGAGGTCCTTGAATTATTTTTCGAGCTTCAAAAACGCCATATCCAATAAATAGAGTGAGAACACAAAGGGCCCCAATGATTTTTGCTAGTTTCTGTGAATTTATTCGTTGCACCATCATATATAGAGTAAAAAATTAGGGGATTATTGATTTAAACTGTCCATGTCATCATTTTGAGATGTGCCACCATCGTCATTTCCAAGTACATCTCTTGGTTTTGCTCCATTTGCCGGCCCAATTACACCGCGCTCTTCTAAAATATCCATTAAACGAGCTGCTCGTGCATAACCAATACTTAATTTTCGTTGAATATATGAAGTAGATGCCTTGCCAGCCCGAATAACGGTTTCTTTCGCGTCTTCATATAAATCATCATCCGGTTCATCATCTTTCAAGCTTCCTCCTAAGTCAGAATCAAGTGCACTAATTCCTCCAGGACCTCCTCCTGCCATGCTCATCCCTGCAGAATTTGAACCAGGTGACATTTTTGATGAATTAAAGATTGCATCGTTAGGAATTCCAGCCATTTCTTTACCTCCTGCACCTGTAATTGCAATTTCAGATGGAAGTTGTTGATAGTTATCAACTAAATATTTAACGACTCGTTTAATTTCAGATTCAGAAATGTAGGCACCCTGTAAACGAATAGGGCTCGACATTTCATTTGTTAAACAAAGCATATCTCCAGCTCCAAGTAATTTGTCGGCCCCTGCAGCATCAAGAATTGTTCGAGAATCAATTTGTGATGCAACTTGAAATGCAATTCGACTTGGAACGTTTGCTTTGATGAGACCCGTAATAACATTTACTGAAGGACGTTGTGTTGCAAGCAATAGGTGAATACCAACAGCACGACTCATCTGTGCAAGACGAACAATCGATGCTTCTAGTTCTCTTGGATACGTTTGCATAATGTCGGCCAACTCATCGATCATAATTACAATGTACGGCATTGTCTCTGGAATTTTCTCTGCATCTTCTTCAGAAAGTTCACCTCGTTCTTTTCGTTCAGCTGCTTTTTTAAGGGCAGGGCTTAAAATATTTTGATGATATGAAGAGATATCTCGAACTTTTGCCGCTTCTAAAATATTGTATCGTCGATCCATTTCCTTCGCCGCCCATTTAAGTGAAAGAATTGCTTTCTTTGCGTCGGTAATAACAGGGGTGAGTAGGTGGGGGATACCGTTGTATTGCGTGAGCTCTACTCGTTTAGGGTCGATCATGATGAATCGCAAGTTCTCTGGTGAGTTTCTATATAATAGAGAGGTAATAATTGTGTGGATACTTACTGATTTTCCGGAACCAGTTGTTCCTGCAATAAGCACGTGAGGCATTTTGGCGATGTTTCCGAAGTGAGCTTTTCCCGAAGTATCTTTTCCAAGAGCAATTAATAGAGGCTCAGGTGCTGTTTTAAATTTATTGTCGGCAAGTAGTGTTCCAAGCCCCACGGTTGTTTTAATTGAGTTTGGAATTTCAATACCAACAAGCGATTTTCCAGGGATAGGAGCTTCGATACGAATTGGGTGTGCAGCTAGAGCAAGTGCTAAGTTATTTTGTAAACCAATGATTCGAGAAAGTTTTACACCCTCAGCTGGTTTAAGTGCATATCGTGTAATTGATGGACCAATTGAAATTTCATCCATTTCAACATTAATGCCGAAGTTTTGAAGCGTCCGTTTGATAATGTTCGCATTTGCTTTAATGTCACCAACTCCTGGTTTTCCTTTATCAACTTCAAGAATTGAAAGAGGAGGGGGATTAAATGGTTTACCAAGCATATGAATGAGTGGATGAAATCCACCACGAGTTGTAGTTTCCGCTTGTTCAATTTCTTTTGCATTACCTTGTTGTTGGTTAGGATTATTTTTTCGAAGTTCTGCTTTTCCTTTTTCTATTGCATCAATATCTTCTTGTGAAAGACCTCGTGCTCTATCTTCCGCATTTTGATCTCCCTCGTTTTCGTTTACTGCGTTTTGTAAACTTTCAGCTTCAGCATCTTCATAATCGGAATCTGAAAGTCCTGTAATTTTTGTTCGACTATCTCCATCTTCTTCTTGTCCTCGTTTAAACATTCCAACTACTTTTTCAACATGACTCTTTTTAAGGCGAGTGTTGAACATGATGTATATAGAACTAATAGCAATCGCTACCAAAAATAATCCACCAGCATATGAATTAAATAAACTCACAAAAGGATATGAAAAATATTTCCCTACATATCCTCCATATATTGGATCAGATATTAAAGTCACGATTCCAAGGGTACTTGCAATTAAGGCACATGCACCTACTACTTGAAGCCAAGTAGCCCTACGCTCTTTACTTGTTATAAAGGACACACTTAAAAAACAAAGTGCAATCGGAAGTGCAAAGTAGCCAATTCCAAAGGTGTTTTTTCCAATTGAATAAATAGTATCTCCTGCAGGACCTCCCGTTTTAAAGGCAGCTAAAATAAGATAAATAGCTAAAACAAAAAGAGTTACTGAAATTACTCCATCTCTCGCTTCTTCGGTAATAGATCTGGAATGTCCACTTTCTTCATCAACCGCTTCTTTTCGAGGTCTTCCTCGAGGTTTTTTCTCATTCAAAATATCATCTCTTTCCGAATCTCTTTCTCTACGCCTCTCAATTGCTGCTTCGTTTTTGGTTTTTTTTGACATGGGATAAATATGCATTTTATTATATCAAAATATAGATATTTTTCCTTGTCTTTTTGCATGACCTTTATATACTAGCTAGTAAATTAAGAATATTTTCTAATAAGACATATATAAGACGTGCTTATGTAGATTAAGGACAAATAAACAAATTCGATCATATAAAGGACAATAAGGTAGAGAGGGAACTTAGTAAAAGACAGCTATGAAGCAAAGTATAAAGGACAAGTCTAGAGACCATAGTAGAAAAATCCTTATGCTAAATCTTCATTTCGGATAATAAAGCAAAGGTTAAATTTAATAAAGGACAATAATATACATATATGTCAAAAGAACGATTAATTCAGGAAACAAATATAGAAGTTTTCTCTGTCTTTAATAACGACAAAAAAGATGTCTTCTTGTATCAAAAGGTTCAACGGCTCGTATCCGGAATTTATATAGTCTCAGAACTTATAAAGGACAGTGAGCCGATGAAAGGACGTGTAAGAAGTGCAGCACTTTCACTTATTGAAACTTCTTCGAAAATTATTTTAAAACTTTCCGTTAATGAAAGAACTCATGAGCTCGAATTACTTTCTGTTGCTTTTGCTTATATTATTTCTCTTATTCATGTTTCTTTTGTGGCTGGGCTCGTGTCTGAAATGAATTACGATGTTTTGAGGAAAGAATTTGAAGAAACATTGACGCTTGTAAATAATCTTTATTCCAAAAATGACGATCACTTATTCGAAGCCGGCACAGCACTTTCCCGCTCATTTTTTAATGTGAAAAGTCACGGAGAACAAGTTACGGAAAACGTGGTGCATAGAACACCAAGTACAAATAAAAACGAAATAACTAATGTTCTACCTGGAATTTCCAAAAAGGACAATCCATTCTTTTTTAAAGGACATGTAAAGGACATCATTAATGGAACAGCTTTTACTGAAAGAAATAGGAATGTTCAATCAAATAGGCTAAATTCAAAATCTATTTTTGACCACTCTAATCGACCTTCAGCAAGTATTTTAAACACCTCAGACAGAAGTGCTCTTATTATAAGCATGATCAAATCGCAGGGGCCACTTACAATTCGAGACTTTGCATTAAAAATTACAGATTGCAGTGAGAAAACAATTCAAAGAATCTTAAATGGGATGCTCGAAAAAGGTATTATTAAACGAATTGGGGAAAGGCGATGGAGTAAATACATACTATAGTATTAGTACTATTAGATAGTGCTCGATAAGACCACGTAATAATCTTTTTGACTATAAGGCCTAAATCTTGTAATATCGTTCATTGTAGCTCGTCATGAATTACAGAGTACCCATTTCGTCACATTTTACTATCCATATTTGAGGCACATATCCACAGAAGTGTTTGTAGGCCTCACTATTTCAGCCTATAATGATATATAGGTCAAGAACGATAGCAATTGGTGATTATTCATATCTGAAATTCAACGGACTTTGACAACTAAATAGATAATTTAAATTACAGTAATTCTGCCTTATTCCTATACTCTATATTTCAGCTAAACCCCTTAATCCTATCAACTCATTTCATATGTTTCGTCGATACAAAATATATGAAATCAGGATGAATCGTTTCATTTCTAATGTGATCGTAAGATCATATTTTTAGTGTAACGAAAAACTGCAAAGTGGGTAATAAGATTAAATAATTAATTAATTTTAATTATTTAATCTTGCTACCTGCTTTGCAGTCGAAAGCATTTATCAGATTGATTATCAATCATTACAAATAAAAATTTATTCACATATATATGTTAAAGAAATTAGTTACAGGCGTAGTCGCAATTGCTACCGTTTTCGGAGCATTTGCATTCGTCGTTGCAGTCCCAGCGCAAGCTGCTGACTCAATGATGACAACAACAACAACAACAATGACATCGTCATCAATGTCATTCAATACTAACCTCACAGTAGGAAGTCGAGGAGCAGATGTTACAGCACTTCAATCTATCCTTATTTCAAAGGGATACCTTGCAATCGCTGCACCAACTGGATACTTTGGAGGTCTTACACGATCAGCCCTTGCTCGATGGCAAGCTTCTGTAGGAATCGCACCAGCAGTTGGATTCTTCGGACCAATCACACGAGCATTTGTTAATTCAATGTCTGGTGGATCAATGGGAGGAGGAACAGGAACACCATCATTGTGTCCAGCAGGATACACTGTGGTACCTCAGCAACCAGCAGGATTTACTTGTGTAGTTTCTACAACAGGTGGAACAACAGGTGGAATCACAACTCATGGAGTTGAAGGAACAATTAACGTTGAAAAAGAAACAGCTGGAGTTAAAACAACAGCTTACGAAGGAGATTCAATGATCGCCCTTCTTGGTGTACGTATCGAAGCTAAAACTTCAGATATGTCAGTTTCTCGAGTACGTGTTAATCTAGGAACAACAACAGACAGTTACAACAAAATCTTTAGAAAGATTTATTTAACTGATTCAAATGGTGCCGTTCTTGCTTCAACAGATCTAAACTCACAATCAGTTACACGAGTGTCAGGAACAACTCCTACATATTACGTAACTCTTGCTGGATTTAACTATGTTATTGCTAAGGATGATAAGAAGTCACTTTATGTAAAGTTTGACCTCTACCCATCAATTAGTTCAACATACACAGCTGGAACAAAAACTCTCTCTTTCTACCAATTCGATGCAATTCGAGCTGTAGACGGAGCTGGAATTGACCAGTATTCATCAGGAGCTGATTCAATCACTCAAGTATTCTCAATTTCTACAAATCTTTCAGATTCTGCAACTCTAACTGTGTCAACAGACCCAGGAGTACGAAAGGCAACAACAATTGTTGCTGATCAAGGAGCAAACAACAATGAGAAAGATATGGAAACTATCGGATCATTCCGAGTACTTGCTGAAAAAGACAGCGTACTGTTACGAGACTTAAGTGTAGTAGTTGCTTCATCATCTGTTGCAACAACTCAACTTCAAACTCTCTACTTGTTTGATGGTTCATCACAAGTTGGAACAGCATCAAGTCTAAACGGAACATTCTCATTTACATCAATCAACCAAACAGTTGATAAAGATGTTTATAAGACTTACGTTTTGAAAGCAGACTTCCGATCAGCAGGAACAACAGCTGTAACATATACAGTTGGAGCAGTTTCTGTGACATCAGCAGAATCTTCAAAGACAGGACGAACAGTCGCAGTTAGCACTCTTTCATCAGGAGCTGGTGAAACAATGTCAGTTGTATCTAAGGGAGTTATCTCAACACTTGCATCAAATCCAATTTCTATCACAAAAGATGGAACAGATCCTGCAACTGGATACCACCTAACAGCTACATTCAACTTGAATTTGAAAGCAGTAGGAGCTGATGCAACATTTGCAACAACTTCATCAGCATTCGCATTCACAATCTTGAAGAACGGAAGTGCATTGACTGTACCAGCTACATCAACAACTTCTTACTACCCAGGAACACAACCAACAGGAGTTACTCAATACTTAGCAAACTCAGGAGGATTCGTTCTTCCTCGAAATGCTGAGATTACAGTTCCAGTTACTTTGAAACTTGATGCAAACAATGCAAGCGACATCGCTTCATACTTTACTTCAGGAAACTTCTCAGTAAAACTTAGCTCAATTAGTTATATTTCTGGTGGAACAACAGTTAACGGTGTAAATACAGGTGGAGTTGCAGTAACAAATAGTTACGTAACAAACACAAACTTTACAACTGCTGAAGTTCAACGACCGTAAGTATAGTAATTTGATTAAAGTTGTTACCTAAACAGTAACCTTTGGTTAAAACAAAAAACCGCCCTTCGGGGCGGTTTTTTGTTTTCCTCTTTTGTTAATTGAGGTTTTAGATATTTTCGAATTTCGAAGGTATACTTATTACATGATTGATCCTACATCAATGCTCATGATTAGACGTTTTATCTTAATTATTGTTGGAGCCTTTATCTTATTTTTTATTGCTGGCTTTATTTTGTCTTAAAGTAAACTTAATCAAAATTTCATACTCTTTTTTGTAGGCTCTATGAATGAAATTATTCATTTACAGAGTTTTATTTTTATCAATTGGTGCTATTTGTTTATTTGGATTTCAAATTCCTGCATACGCAGAGTCAAATATTTTGCCGGAAATAATTAGTTCGGAACTCATTCTTTTACCCGAAAATGGAGCATATTTTGTTAATCCGAATGGAACCACTGTCACACCAGAAGGAATACTCACACTGATGCCAGGAGTTACTCTTCATATGGCAGACCAACCCCTTATTGTAAAAGGTCAACTGAAAGCACAAGGACTGTTTAATAAGAAAGTTATTTTCGATAGTAGCGACAGCTTTAAAAAAAGGGGAATATATATTGATGAAAATGCAATTGTGGGAGATTTTACAAACCTTAAGCTCATTAATTCTTCAGACGGAATTATTTTTTCTAACTCAAAAAATACGAATTTATCTAATATTGAAATAAATAATTCTTATCACGGTATTACTGTTCTAAAAGGAACATCAACAATTAACAACGTTTCAATTAGTGGTTCCGGTTCAATTGAATTATTCGGAGGCGCTTCAGTTACATTAAATAATATTGAAGTAAAAAATACTGAGGGAGTAAACATTTTTAATGTAAAAGATTCTCATATCGTTCTTTCGAATGCATTTTTTGAAAACATACAAAATAGTAACGGCATTAAATTATCTAATAGTTTTTTCGAAGGGAACAATATAAAAGCAATCCAAGGAAATGATGCATTTTTTGATTCATACAAAAGTAATTTTATATTATCATCAAGCTCGATTTCAAATTTCGATACGGCATTAAATGTTACCAAGTCGCATTTTATGATCGCAAGTACAAGTATTTTAAGTAATCAAAATGGAATTATTATAAATAGGGGAGGGGGTCCAATTTTTTCTGAAAAAAACAAAAAAGATAGAAGTATCGCTTTTAAGATTACTCATTTGTTAAGCAATTTATTTAAGGCGGGAGTGGCTTTTGCAGATGAGAATAATATCTTTAATCAAACAGACCGAATAATAACAAACTCCCTTATTTCAAATAATATAAAGGTCGGTGTAGATAATCATTCATACGATGTAGTTAATGCCAAAAATAATAACTGGGGAAGTGAACTTGGTCCGTATGCAATCTTAGAAAATCCTAATGGAACAGGAAACTCAGTAATAGGAAATGTTTTGTTCAATCCTTGGATTACAAGTTATTTCAGTCCTTTAAAATGTTGTTCAAGCGTTATCTTTATTCCTGGTTTTGAAGGAAGTCGTTTATACGCAAAAGGAGTTTTAAATACCGAAAATCAATTGTGGGAACCAAACAGAAATGCTGATGTTGAAAAGTTATTTATGGATGTACAAGGAAACTCACTAACAAGCGATGTGTATACAAAAGATATTATTGATAGAAGTAATATAACTCCTTTTGGAATATTTGATTCCGATGTATACAAAGGACTAATAGATAGAATGAATAATCTTGTTGCTTCCGGAACTATAAAAGAATTTAAAATTGCTCCTTACGATTGGAGATATTCATTCGCGTCAACAAGTGGAAAAGATATTTCATTACAAAATTCAACATATTCTATTATCGATGAAATTAAAAGAATAGCCTCTAGTTCGATTACAAAGAAAGTAACCCTCATCGGACATAGCGGAGGAGGGTTAGTGATAAAAGAACTAATTAAAAATATAGGTAGTTCTTCTCTATTAATAGATAATTTAATATTAGTAGCTAGCCCACAAATCGGTTCAAACTCTGCAGTCACAGGTCTTTTATATGGAGATAATCAAAGCATAGGAGGGGGAATAATTCTATCAAAAGAAACAGCAAAAAATCTTGGAAAAAATATTCCATCTGCATATGATTTATTGCCTCAACAGGGTTTAACCAATGAAAGTATTATTAAGTTTGATACATCTGTTGCAAGTAAAACCGATCTAATTAAAAAATTCGGTACGAGTGTCACATATGAAAATTTAGATAAATTCATTACCCATATTTCAGAGAGTGACACTGAAGCAGGGGATGTAAATAAGACAAATTTATTTGAATCTCGAAATAGATTTAATTTGATTAAAGACTTAGTGCTTCCGAGCAATATTAATATATTCCAAATCGCTGCGTACGGCATAGACACGATTAAGGACATTACATACAAAATGATTAAAAATTGTGTAAAGGATTTATATGGCCCTTGTATTTCGTATAGTTTTTTAGATCATATTCCTAGCTTTCAAACAAGTGGAGATGGAACAGTATCAATTAAAAGTGCACTCGCACTCTCAAGTACTGATTTTTTTGTAAACCTCGGTAGGTTTAATGAAGAAAATAACAAAAACTTTTCTCATGTAAATATTATGTCTGCACCAATTATCGGAGATATATTGAGTTATCTTGTTAATAAAATTACCGCTCCATTTATTTCAGATTATGTGTATACAGTTGGAACGAGTACATATCAATCTTTTCAAACTCAGGTTGAAAATTATGATTCAAAAAAAGTGCTCGAAATATCAGTACACTCCCCAGTTAATTTGATGATTACCGATTCTTTGGGTCGGAAGACAGGAATGTATAAAATTCCGAATTCCGATCTTAATCGAATAGTTGAACAAATACCAAATAGTTCATACAAAGAAATAGGGGAAGGGAAATATGTGTACCTTCCCGACAGGTCTGGATTTAAGGTTGATCTTGATGCATACGACTACGGCTCGTTTTCCTTAAATATTGAGCATAAGAAATACGAAACTGGAGTTTTAGGTACCGATACAAGCCTACCTTCATTCAGTTTCAATAATATCCCTATTACTTCGAGCTCTTCTGCTACGTTAAATTTGCTCAACGAATTAGGTCCAGTTTTAGAATTAGATATAAATGGAGATAATATTTCTGACGAAATCATTCCAGCTAATTCCTTAAAAGATATACAGTTAAGTACAAGTACACTTTCTAAAATTTCGATTAAACAAAAACTTATACTAAATCTAGTAAACCTTCGTTCGCTCATTTCTTTTTCGCAAATCAAAAGCCATAAAAAAATCGCTTTGATTAAAAGAGTGAATCATGTTTTAGAATTACTCGACAAAGTAAAATTATCTCAACAAAAACAAGATGCATTGGCTAAAAGTATAAAAAAATTATTCGACAAATTGAGTAAAAATAAATTATCTTTAATCGACATAAATGAATCAAGTAACAAAAGTCTTATTGTGGAAATAGACGATAGTCTAGATCAATTAGATTGATATGAACTAGATACACCCACATACGCACTACAATATCTGCTCTGCCTAAAAGGTTTTGACAAAAAGTATAAAAAAGGTATATTCGTAACACAACGCTTCGGAGAAAAAAGGCATTTATAAGACCTTTTGAGAGGCTGAGTTTCGGTAATAAGGCCTAAAAACCTTATTTCCCTAACTCTCCAACTCCAAAGCTCTGTGCTCCTGCTTTAAAATATAAAGCAAAAGCATGGAGTTTTTGTTTAAAGCTTGTAGGTCGAAAACGTTAGTAATTAAATCAAAAAACAATCAATATGGCACTTACAAAAACACAAAAGCAAGATTTATTTGCAAAAGTGGATGAGGCGGTCAAAGGATCAAAATCAGTCGTTTTTGTGAACTTTCACAAACTACCGGTTTCTGAAGGAACAAAAGTTCGACGCGCACTTCGAACAAGTGGTGTATCGTACATAGTTGCTAAAAAGACTGTTACCAAAAAAGTTCTTGAAAAACAATCACTCAAAGGAACAATGCCCGAACTTCCAGGAGAACTTGCACTCGCATACTCCGACGATTTAATGGCATCAGCCCGCGAGGTGTATAAATTTGAAAAAGAACTTGAGAAAAAAATCTCAATTATGGGAGGAATTTTCGATGGTGTATATCAAACAAGAGAAGAGATGATGGCGATCGCTACAATTCCAGGACGAGAAGTATTACTTGGAATGTTCTTAAATGTAATCAACTCTCCAATCCAAGGATTTGCAGTTGCACTTGATCAGATTGCAGCAAAGAAAGCATAGAGCTCGAAAATAAATTAAAAATTATAAACAATAAACATATTATTATGGACAACATTGAAACACCGGCAGAATTTAAAGATATTGTAGAAAAGATTGAAAAAATGTCAGTACTTGAATTGAACACACTCGTTAAATTTTTAGAAAAGAAATTTGGTGTATCAGCACAAGCGGTAGCTGCAGCGGGACCCGCAGTAGCAGCCGGAGCAGCTGAAGAAAAATCATCATTTAATGTACACCTTACAGAGGCTGGTGCACAAAAAATTGCAGTGATTAAAGCAGTTAAGGAAGCTCTAGCCCTTGGTCTTAAGGAAGCAAAAGACCTTGTAGATGCAGCTCCTTCAGTTCTTAAAGAAGGAATGAAGAAAGAAGATGCTGAAGCCCTAAAAGCAGCAGTTGAAACAGCTGGAGGAAAAGTAGAACTTAAATAAGTAAAATATAAAAGCATGATATTCAGACACGGATCGCCGCTAGCAAGCGGCGACCTATGCTCGGAGCCAAGCTCCTGTGCAATGTCTTCCTATCATGCTTTTATATTTTCCGTTTAAAATCTACTTAAAAGGCATTTTGCCGCCATTCCTTAATTTGTGATAAACTCAAGCAACTACTAGAAACCCAGAAATCATTAAAATCTCACACAAAATACATATATGGAAATGCTCGAAAAAATATTCGGATCGATTGCGAAAGTAAAAATAATGCGACTCTTTATTTTTAATCCAGACCAATATTTTACAGCAAAAGTTATTGCTGACCGAGCAAAAATTACCCCCTCACAAGCACGGCGCGAAATTGGGACACTTTTAAAAATCGGTTTAATCCGAAGACGAATAAATGGAAAAGTTCAAAACTTTGCACTGAATGAAAAGTTCGAACTTCTCAAAAGTTTAGAGCAACTCCTTCTTGCGGTGAGCCCAATTAGCGATAAAGAAATGGTTCAAAAATTAAGCCGTGTATGTCGTCTTAAACTTTTAGTATTCTCTGGAATTTTTGTAAGCAATGAAGATAGCAAGCTCGATATGCTTGTGGTGGGGGATAATATTCAGCGAAAATCTTTAGAGCGAACAATTTCTGTTTTCGAATCTTTTTTAGGGAAAGAATTACGCTACGCTGCACTGTCTGCCGCCGAGTTTAAATATCGTTCAAACATAGGCGACCGCCTCATCCGAGATTTGCTCGATTACAACCACAAAGTGGTAGTAAATCGGATAGGAGAATTTGTAAAATAAGCTCTCGGCAACCTTCCAAAAAAGCCTTCATTTAGCCAAAACGGAGGCTTTTTTGTTTCCACTTCGAAGCTTATTTTTTAACACTATCCCCAGCATCCCTTTTATTTGACAAGGCTTATAATATCTATATACTCTTCTTTATCCGTTAGATATGTTAATTAACCCTTTAACCAGCGCCTGATTACACCTTTTAAACGAGGCTGTATGATGACCGCTAAAAAAGCGGTATTTTTTAACGAAATTTTTCCGCACGACAGACACCTTAACATTTTAATTCCACCCCGTTGCTCTTTTAATAGAGAGGTCTTTTCGATAGCGGAGGTGGGCAGGTAAAAAATTCAAGTATACGCAATCACGTATACAAAACAATTTTTTATACAAGGTGAGTAACCAAGTATAAAAATTGTAAACACAAACAATGTGGTTACCAGATTTCCTAATGGGAAATCAAGAGCACATGGTGGATGCCTAGACTTAAGAAGGCGATGAAGGACGTAGCACAGCTGCGATAAGCTTCGGGGAGGTGCCAAGCAACCGTTAATCCGAAGATCTCCGAATGGGGAAACCCACACGCTTTTGCGTGGACTCCATAAATTTATATGGAGAGCATACCCAGGGAAGTAAAACATTTCAGTACCTGGAGGAATAGAAACAAAACTGTATTTCGTAAGTAGCGGCGAGCGAAAACGAAGAAGCCCAAACCTAACTTTCCAATAGAGGACATCAGCAATGGTGAACTCTATTGGGCAGTTGGGGGTTGTAAGATAGAGACGCGGTTTTATTATCAGAAAGTTACAAATTTTTTTGTTAGTTGAATGAACTGGAAAGTTCAGCCCCAGAAAGTAATAGCCTTTTAGACGAAAACAAAAAAACTTTCAGTCTCTACTCTTGAGTACCTCGAGACACGAATGGCTCGGGGGAATCCGCCGGAACTAACCGGCAAGGCTAAATACTTCTTAAGATCGATAGTGAACTAGTACCGTGAGGGAAAGGTGAAAAGAACCCCGGAGAGGGGAGTGAAATAGAACTGAAACCATGTGTTTACAAGGAGTCGGCGCGGGTAATTTATTATCCGCCACGGCGTGCCTATTGAAGAATGAGCCAACGAGTTGATGCATGCTGCCCGGCTAAGTCCGAGAGGACGCAGCCTTAGGGAAACCGAGTATGAATAGTGCGTTTGTAGTATGCATCAGACCCGAAGCCAAAGTGAGCTTGCCATGCGCAGGGTGAAGTGTCTCGAAAGAGACATGGAGGCCCGAACCGGTTTGTCGTTCAACGCATTCGGATGACGTGTGGTAAGAAGTGAAAAGCTAATCGAACTTGGTAATAGCTGGTTCTCTCCGAAATA
>JBBRPW010000017.1:0-13875 GCA_038227435.1 Minisyncoccia bacterium
ATCGGCATCTAAAACAATTTCAAAAAATATCGCGTCTTCAAAAAAGTCATCGACTTTATCTAATAAGGCGCAAAAAAACGGAGCAAAAATTTCAGCAAAAAGTGTAGTGAAGGCACCAGAAAAAGCAGTTTCAAAAAATGTAGTTAAAGTTTTGCAAAAAGGGCGCGCATCTGATTCGTCAAAATCAAATCAAAAACCAACAGCTAAACAAATGTTGGATAAGAAAATTGCAACTCAACTCGACAAAGACAATAAAGAGAAGCGAATGAAGAAGGCAAAAGCGGCCTATGCTCGAGAACATCAAGTTGTTGTTCCAAAAGGAAAAGGTGGTGCAAAAAAACAAGTTGATGCAGAAGTACAAGCTGCAAAACTTTTAGCAAAAGGAAAAGATAGAGGATTCATTACGTATGATGATATTTTAAAATCATTTCCAAACGTTGAAACAGACGTAATGTTTTTGGATTATTTGTACGATAAACTTTCAACAGCTGGAATTGATGTGCTTGAAGGAGGAGGGCTTCTTGAAATGAAAGATGATACTGACGAGATTTTGAAAAAATATGTCTATAATCGAAACGATTCAAGTTACGACTCAATTCAAATGTATTTGAAAGAGATCGGACAATATCCGTTGATTCACGCTCAAGAAGAAAAAGATTTAGCTAAAAGAATTGAAGCGGGAGATGTTGAAGCAAAAAACTTACTCGCTCGCGCCAACTTGCGATTGGTTGTTTCGATCGCTAAAAAGTATGTAGGACGAAGTCCAGATCTCACATTACTCGACCTTATTCAAGAGGGAAATTTAGGATTGTTTAAGGCAGTAGATAAATTTGATTGGACTAAAGGATATAAATTTTCAACCTACGCTACGTGGTGGATCAGGCAATCTATTACTCGTGCCTTGGCAGATCAAAGTAGAACAATTCGAGTGCCGGTGCACATGGTAGAAACAATTGCTAAATACAAACAAGTTGTTCGACGACTCAGCCAAGATCTTGGACGAGATCCAATGCCTGATGAGATTGCGGTTGAAATGGGGATTGAAGTTGATAAGGTATATCACATTGAAAAAATTGATCAGAGCACGCTCTCACTTGATACACCAGTGGGAGATGATTCAGATGACAAGAACTCAACGTACGGAGATTTCATTGCCGATGATCGAATTCTTTCACCAGATCAAGAGTCGTCACGACGAATTTTATCTGATCAAGTGAGAAGTATTTTGGACGATCTTTCAGAAAAAGAGCGACGAATTTTGGAGCTTCGACATGGATTAGTTGATGGAATTCAACACACCCTTGAGGAAGTGGGAAAACAATTTAATGTAACTCGAGAACGAATTAGACAAATTGAAGCAAAGGCTCACGAAAAGATTCGTCAGCACGATAAAGTAAATCAACTGAAGAATTATTAAATTTTTAATAAATCTTTTCTAAATAAAATCAAAGATTTACTTAGTTTAAAATAAAATTGAACCCCGCACTTCCTTTCGGAAGTCGGGGTTCGTTTGTTGTACAGAGGTAAGGATCGGTAGGCGGGAATTTAGCAGTCGTCCCACCTATCAATGATGTCTTGGTACTTCTCGTACAAGTCACTGAGACATCCAATAAGGTAGATGCCTGCAATGATTGCAGATATTGAAAGCCACCACATCATGCCATTTTTCCAGCAGGCGAAAATCGATACAATTGCTGCGATCAAATAAAAGTAGCGCGGAACCCAGAAGATTTGAGCTACCAATTTCGACCACATGAATCCTTCTGCTGATGGTTCGGGCTTATTTCCTAGCAACGGTTCTTTCGTTGTTGTTATTCTCATGTTCGGGGGATGTTGAGGTTATTGTTTTATTATCTTGAGCTCCAGTCATTACTAAGAGCTTTAGAAACGTGAAGATAGGTTGCCCTATAGTCACGAAATTCCTTCATCTTTTTTGCGTTTAGGCCGAGCTCAATTTCAACCAACTCCCAGGGAGTATGGTTCATTGCAGCCCGAGCTTTTAACTGAATGATCAGTCTTTCGGTATCATCGTCGCCACGGTAAAGTGCCCCCATAATATTTTCATACCAAGGGTAACTATTGCGTCCAAAGCAGCGGATTACTTTACGCATGTAACGAATGTTGTTGATCTCGACAATCGCGTAGCAGGCGAGGCAAAGAAGAGCCAAAACCATAAAAAGAGTTTTCATATTGGCGGGGCCAGGGGGTTAGGATTTTTTCGCGAGAGTGTTGCGTTTAAGTTCTTCAATTTTTCGTTTTCGAGCTTCTTTCCATTCTTCAATCTGTTTTTCGCCATACCCAAGTTCATTGAGCATAACGTAGACTGGAAATTCGCTTCGTGAATTGAAATCTCTGATAGTCATGTCAATATCAAGTTCTCCTTTTTCTAGGAGTTTGATTATGTTCAGAAACCAAATCGCATTGTCTTCTCCAGAATCGACATTGAAGCGTTTCCGGATCTCGATTTTTTTGACGTTTAAGCGGGCAAAATGAGATGCCATTGTGAACAAGAGGACGAACAATAATATTTCTAGTAATAACATTGATCAGGGGATGTGTGAGTGTGATGATGAATTTTCAAAACACGTAATACGTGTGGACAATTTGAAATACAATACAATATAATTACATAATTGTAAAGGAATTAGAAATGGCTAACTTGATATACTAGATCAACAAATACCACCTTTATATGGCTCTAAAACCTTCAAAAACTGCTTTAAAACCCTTTACAACTAATGTATTCGATAATCTCTACTCCAAGCTCAATTCGCTCCAAAAACAGGCAGTTGAGGCAATAGAGGGAGCAGTTATGATCATTGCCGGGCCGGGAACAGGAAAGACCACTATTCTTGCACTTCGCATTGCAAATATCCTTTTAAAAACAGATACAAAGCCAGAAAACATACTCGCGCTTACTTTTACCGACGCGGGAGTTGTATCGATGAAAAGAAAGTTACAGGAGATTATCGGTGCATCATCTGCACGAATCCCGGTCCACACATTCCATAGTTTTGCAGTACACATAATACAAAATCACGAAGATGATTTTGGACACATTGCCGGTTTCTCGCCTGCAATTGACGAAGATCAAATTAAAATTATCGAAGAGATTTTAACTCAATCAGAAAAAGAAAATAATAATGGTAATAAAAAGTTTGCGATTTTAACCCCATTCGGTGATCCACTTAAGAATGTTCATAGTATTAAATCTGCCATATCAGAGTTAAAGAAAGAAAAAATTTCAATTGAAGATTTCTCAAAGATTATCGTTCAAGATGAGAAAAACTTTTGGGATATTGAAGATTTGTACGGAACGTCAAAACAAAATCTCAAAAAAGGAGAAAAAAGACTGAAAGAAAAATATTCCAAAATTTTAAAAAAGATTGAGAAAAATAAAGAACTTTTAGTAGTATACGAACGATATCAGAAAAAATTAAACGACAAAAAACTATACGACTTCGATGACATGCTTCTCTTTTTGATTGAAGCAATTGAAAAAAGTAAAAAAGAAGATGGAACTCTTTTATATGATCTTCAGGAAACATATCAATATGTACTTGCTGATGAGCATCAAGATGCCAACGGTGCGCAAAATACAATTCTCGAACTTCTGACTTCATTTCATGAAAATCCTAATTTGTTTATTGTGGGAGATGAGAAGCAGGCTATCTATCGATTTCAAGGCGCCTCGCTTGAAAATTTTTTATACTTCAGTAAAAAGTACTCCGATGCAAAAGTAATTACATTAGATGAGAACTATCGTTCAACTCAAGATATTTTAGATGCTGCACATAGTCTAGTTCCAACAGGGCATCTTAAAGCAAAAAATTCTTTTGAAAATAGTAGTAAAAATAAAAAAAGTAATCTTTCAGTGTTTTCTGTTGAACTTTCAAATCAAGCATACGAACTTGAATATGTGGCAAACAAAATAAATGAATTAATTTCAAATGGAGTTTTAGCTCATGAAATTGCAATTATATATAGAAATAATAAACATGCCGAACCTATTACAAGGGTGTTAAGTACCCATGATATTCCATTTACTATTACTTCAAGAAGTAACCTTCTCGACGATATCTTAATTGGACGACTTTTATCTGTAATGAATTTAATTGCCGAACCAAATGATGAGAGAATTTTAATAGAAGGACTTCTTTCAGGCTTTTTTGTAAGCGATGATGTTTCAATAATGGATATCATGTTAACCATTAGAAAAAGTTATGAAAGAAGAAAAAGTTTAACTGTAGAAGTATATGAAAAATGGCCTAGTCTTAAAATATTAATCGAAGAGCTTGTTCAAAGTTCAATTGAGCTTCCTGCACATGCGTGGTTTGCACATCTCACAACTAAACTTTCTATTCCACAAAAAGTGATGAAATCGTACGGAGGTATTCAAGAAATTGAAAAGATCACTTCTTTTAACGACTACCTAAATACTTTTCAAAGTAAAAACCCAAAAGCAAGGTTAAGGGAATTTTTGGAACATATTTCATTTATGAAACGCCACGAACTTTCCATTAAGAAAGTATCAAATGTAGGTAAACATAAAGTGCAGCTAATGACAGCTCACGGCTCAAAAGGATTAGAATTTGAGTACGTATTTGTAGTTGGAATTCAAGAAGGTGTATGGAGTAATATTCGAGAGAGAAATGCTTTTATGCTTCCTAAACCACAAGCCGTGATTAAAAATTCCAAATCGAATTTAAAAAGTAAATCTAAGAGTGAAGTAAATAAAGACGAGGATGAGGATGATGATCAATCGTCAGAAAAAAACGATGATGAAAAACGTCTTTTATACGTGGCCATGACACGGGCAAAGAAAGAGCTCTGGCTTCTTTCTTCACAAAGAAGTCATGAAGGAAAAGGAATTATTAAAAGCCAATTTTTGAATGATTTAAATTCAGATTCAATTCACACAGTAGACACTTCAGATTTTGAAAAAGAGTTAGCTGAGAAGCCTCAGCTGTTACTTATTAAATCTGAAAGCAAAGCAAATATTGTCGACTTAGAATTTATACAAGAAATTTTCTTATCACAACCTTTGTCAGTAACTGCACTTAATAACTATATTAAGTGTCCATCCGAATATTTTTGGAATAATTTGATAAGAATTCCAATTGAGCCTAATAAACATATGAGGTACGGAACGGCAGCACATGAAGCACTTGAAAGACTTTTAATCGATATTCAAAAAAAGGATGTTTCGAATCTTTTAAATAAAAAGGGAAATATTGAGCGTGATGAAGTGATAAAATTAGTTTCATTATATTTTGTTGAAGCACTTAATACATTACCACTCACAAAAAAAGATTTTGAAGAGGTCAAAGAAAAAGGATTGGCAACATTACCCGGTTTCGGATTGCATTTACTTGAATTTCTTCAAAGTAAATCGGGAGCAGAATTAAATCAGATTAATGAGATTTATAAATCAAATGAACAAAAAACAATTCAAACAGAGTATCCAATAGGGAACATTAATTTCGGCTTCACTTTTGATGAAAAACAACTGAACATTAATTTATCAGGAAAATTAGACGCAGTTATTCATCACATCAAAAATACCGATTCGGTTTCAGTAATTGATTATAAAACACGAGGAGGAATGAGCCGTAACGAAATTGAAGGAAAAACGCAGTCAAGCGAGGGTAAATATAAAAGGCAACTTGTGTTTTACAGATACCTGCTCGATAAACAATCAAAATATAAGATGACAGATGCGAGTCTGCTGTTTACCGAACCGAATGAAAAGGGAATTTATAGAGGAGAATCTTTCGAGATATCAAATGATGAGATAAACCTTCTCGAAGAGGAAATACAAAACTTTGCTATCGACATTATGTCTGGAAAGTTTTTAGAAAGAGACTGTGACGATAAGGATTGTATTCATTGTAGGCGAAAAAATATTTTAATGAAGTAGATTAAATTGGTAAAATAAAATGCCTCATCATGAGGCATTTTATTTGAAACATAATTTATAACTGTCTATTTTTTATTTTGCCTGTGCTAACCATTTGTCTAATTGTGGTTTCAAACTTTCAAATGGAAGGTATCCAGGAATTGTATTAATTACTTCTCCTTGTGAATTAAGTACCAAACTGTATGGAGTTCCTTGGAGTCCCGCTCGAAGTGCATCTGCTTGATCGGCCTTAATGTAATCAGATGTAGCCGAATCAGCACGACACGCTGCGAAATCATTAGTTTTCACTCCAATTTCTGCAGCGTATTGATCGAGTTTTGTTTGATCCAGCTTGTCATTTCCAGGGGTAGTTGAAAAGATCCGGTTTAAATAAGTCCAAAAGGCGTCGTTTCCATTTAATTTTCCTACACAATATGCAGCTGCAGCTTCTGCGGGAGCATGTGCATGAAGTTGTGGGATAGGTGAAAATCGATAGACCCAGGCAATGTCTGGATAGCTTTCAAGAATTGTTTTAAGTGTTTTGTGGAATTGTATACAAAATGGACATTCAGTATCAGAATATTCGAGAATAGTAATTTTAGGATTTTTCGGTCCAATTTTGGAGTCTGTTGAAGCAATAGGGCGATACTGAATTGAGTCGCTCGCACCAACTTTATTATTATCAGGTGTCCCACTAACTGAAGATTTAGTTTGTCCAACATAGCCTGCAAGGCCAATAACCACAACAACAAGCACAACAATTACAGTCATTAAAACATTTTCTTTTTTCATTCAGATATTATATTACGTAATAACTTGCATGCCTATTTAATCAATTAAATATGCGTGGTTTAATTAATGCTCAGAAATGACTTAAAAACCCAGGCTGTGAGTAATCGCGTTTTCATTTTCAGTTTCCCAATCGTTTGTATCGAGTTTTACTGCCATCTTTTCATTTTTCCCGTCACGATTATTAGTGTAATAAAGTCCACCGTTTTTTAATGCGTACTCATATACTTCTTTGGTTACTTTTACGTCTTGCAAACAATACTCTTTAATTTTTTGAATTTCACCTTGCTTCCACCATTCAATTGCTTCGAGGCCGTGCCCCGATTTACCGTATCCAAGTGTCGCTTCAGCAATTGAAGCAAGGCCGACCCGTCGTCCTAGTGACTCACGAACTTTTTCCAAAATGTCTAAACTTTTTATTTTGGCTAAGTCACCCGGATAATATTTATTGAGAAGGGGAGTGTCGAAGTGATTTGAATTAAAACCAATAATCATATCGGCGTGTTCAAAATACGGCCACATTTGCGGAAATTCTTCTTGTGTAAATGCTTTGTACGTATCAGTTTCGTAATCATACAAACCAACAATTGAAATATCAAGGAGTGATGGATCGTTTCGTCCTACATCACTAAATGCATTTCGCGTTTCAATATCGAATACAATTTTTTTCATATATTTTTCGGTTCAAATATATTATCAGTTTTATTTTTTAAACACACTATATAAAGATCGGTCCTTAATTTCTTTTTCAATTTTCATAATTGCTTCGTCAACTAATAGTGGTGCAACTTTGTTTTCTACTTCTTTTGTCTTATCAGAATCATTGCCTAAATCACGCACTTCAATTGAAACAGTGTTTCCTTCAACTTCTTTATCACCAACTACAAAAATATAAGGAGTTTTGTGCACCTTTGCTTCACGTATTTTTTTACCCAAACTATCTCCAGAATAATCTACTTCAGCTCGAATTCCTGCGGCGATGCAGGCATCAAATACTTTTTTAGCGTATTCATGATGTGAATCGGCAATGGGAACAATTGAAACTTGAACAGGTGAGAGCCATGTAGGAAACGCTCCAGCAAAATGCTCAATTAAAAATCCGATAAATCGTTCATGAGTTCCAAGTGGTGCTCGGTGAATAATGAATGGTGTTTTTTTACTTCCATCTTTGTCGGTGTATTCAAGGTTGAATCGTTTCCCCATGAATAAGTCGAGTTGATTTGTTGAAGCAGTAAAGGCACGCCCGATTGATGAATAAATTTGAAAGTCCATTTTAGGTCCGTAAAAAGCAGCACCTTCGTGCACAACTTTGTATGGAACTTTTGAAATTTCCATCGCTTTCATTGTCATGTCTTCGGCCAATTTCCAATCACTTTCTTCTCCATGATATTTAGCCATATTTTTCGGATCACGAAGAGCTAATTCCATTTCGTATTTATCGACTCCTAAAACTTTGTAGTAGTACTCGTGCAGTTTAATTACATCAACGAATTCATTAATTGCTTGGTCTTCTGTTGTGTAAATGTGCGCATCATTCATTTGCATTCCACGCACACGCATCAGTCCAAATAAACTTCCTGAATCTTCAAATCGATGACACCACCCGTATTCCGCAAGTCGAAGTGGTAAGTCTTTATAACTTTTAGGATGTGCTGAAAAAACTTTATGGTGAAATGGACAGTTCATCGGCTTTATATAGTAGTGCTCATCTTCAATAGTAATAGGGGCGTACATACTGTCTTTATATAAAGGAAGATGTCCTGATGTATAAAACAAATTTTCTTTTGTAATAATGGGAGTTGTAACTCGTTGATAGCCCCATTTCTTTTCAGTTTCTTTTGCCCAATTCTCTAATTCTTCTTTAATAACATTTCCTTTTGGTAACCAGAGGGGAAGTCCTTTTCCGATTTCTTCGTCGAAGGCAAAAAGTTGTAATTTTTTTCCAAGTTCTCGATGGTCGCGTTTTAACGCTTCTTCCTTCTGTTTTAGGTGAGCATCTAATTCATCTTTCGATGCAAATGCTAGTCCGTAAATTCGAGTGAGCATATTATTTTTTGCGTCACCTTTCCAATATGCTCCAGCAGTATGAGAAATAATAAATGCATCAGTATCAATTTCTTTTGTATTTGTTACATGAGGGCCTGCGCATAAATCGGTAAAGTTTCCTGACGTGTATGTTGTAAGATTCTCGCCATTTTTTGCGAGCTCTTCTATTAATTCTATTTTGTATGGTTGAGCAGCAAATTCTTTTCGCGCCTCATCTGCAGAAATTTCTTTTACAATAAAATCAATATTTTCACTTGCTAATTTCTTAACTTTTTTCTGAAAGTTTTTTAAATCTTCAGGAGTTGGAATTTTACCGGTACTAAATTCAAAATCGTAGTAAAAACCGGTATCAATTACCGGGCCAATTGCTAATTTTACTGCAGGATCATATTCAAGAACTGCCATCGCCAGTAAATGGGCGAGTGAATGGCGAGATCTAAAAAGCTGATCCGCTTCTTTTGAATCTGGTTGGTTGTTCATAGTATAGAAGATACCATGTTTTCATTCTCCTAAAAAGCCATTTTTATGGCTTAATCCAACATTTTTACCTTATCTACAATCATACTAATTTCATTATTTCGATAGGAAAGTTTTCCTTTAATTGCAATACAAGCATCAGCCTTGAACATGTCCTTATTTAATTCGTAGGTTCGAGGAAATACGACGCATTCCATATTATCTTTATTATCCGTTAATGTAATAAAGGCCATTCTGGTTCCAGATTTTGTGATAATTTCTTTCGCTTCAACAATCATACCTCCAATAATATGTTGCCGATCTCTTTCTTTTTTTAATTTCCTTCGCTCTTCTTTTATTTTTGCCTTTTCTTTTGCACTTACTATTTTTTTACCAGCATTTTTATTTCGAGCATTTTTCTGCTCTTGTTCAGTAAAGGGCTTTGCTAAATCTTCAAGCACTTTAATTTCAGTGATGTCTTCGGTGCCAATCGGATTTATTTTTTCTTCAACATCGTACGCTGGACCATTTTCTAATTCATCTAAATTAATTGCAGTAAATAATTTAATTGCATTTTCTTTGAGTGTGGCAATCGTAGTGTGATGGTTCGAAAACTTTGAAGCGTGTTTATCTAATGGATGACCCGATACAAACAATCCGAGTAATTCTTTTTCCCAAATTAATTTTTGATCCATCGTGGCAGCTGGAGCATCTGCAAGTTTAAGTGTTGCAATAACAGAAGCATCGGTCATTCCACCAAATAATGTGTCGCCAGCTTCTGGCATATGCGCCATTTCTTTATTAAATTCCAAAATTTTATCAATGTTTGCAAGCATCAATCCTCGTTCCATATGAATAAAACTTCCATCTTTTTGTTCGAACTCATCAAGCGCTCCCGATTTAATAAGTGCTTCAAGTGATTTTTTATTTAAATTTCTGTCGTTTACACGCTTGAGTAAATCTTCAAGCGATACGAATTTTCCATTTGCTGTTCTTTCAGTAATTATCGTTTCAGCAATTCCTTCGCCAAAGTTTTTAATTGTAACCAAACCAAATCGAATTGCTTCGTCTTCTTTTACTTTAACCACCGTAAATCCTTTAAAGCTTTCATTAATTGATGGAGGAAGGACCGGAATTCCCATTCGTTTTGATTCATTAATATATGAGGCAACCGTTTCTGCATCTCCAGATTCCGCCGAAAGCGCAGCCGACATATATATAGAAGGGAAGTTAGCTTTCATATATGCAGTTTGATACGCCACTTTTCCATAGCTCGCTGCATGTGCTTTATTAAATCCGTATGCTGCAAAAGGTTCAATCAAACTCCAAAGCTCGTCGGCTTTGGCTTCACTCATTCCGTTTTTTAAGAGCCCTTCTTTTAATTTTGCTTTCTGTTCCTCCATGAGCGCTGGGATTTTTTTACCCATCGCTTTTCGGAGTACGTCTGCTTCAAGCCATGAATACCCAGCAAGTTTAATGGCAATCATCATCACGTCGTCTTGATAGGTAATTACTCCGTATGACCGACTAATAATTGCCTCCATTCGAGGATCTAAGTATCGAACTAATTTTGGATTGTGTTTCCGTTCAATATATTTTGGAATGTATTCAATAGGCCCAGGTCGATACAAAGCCACCATGGCATTAATGTCGTGAATTGTAGATGGCTTTAGTTCAACTAAAAACTTCGTCATTCCATCTCCGTTTAATTGAAAGAGACCCATCGTTTCTCCACGCGCTAACATTTCAAATGTTTTTTTGTCGTCAACAGGGACATTTTCAATATCAACCACAACATTCAATTGTTCTTTTACCATTCGCACCGCATCAGCCAAAATTGAAAGGTTTCGAATTCCAAGAAAGTCGAACTTCAAAAGTCCTGCACTATTTTCATCAACGTAGTGCATATCGTACTGTGTAATAATTTTTCCTTCGCCTTTTGGATCGAATTGAGTCGGGACAATTTCATTCAATGGAATTGGAGAAATTACAACACCAGCGGCGTGTACCGAAATATGCCGTGCACATCCTTCAAGTTTTTTTGCCATATCAATAATTTCACGAATATCATCTTCTCCATCATAGGCTGCTTTAAGTTCAGGTTTAATTTCAAGCGCCTTATCAATTGTCATTGGAAATCCTTGTGATCCCATTGGAATCATTTTTGAAACTCTATCTCCTGTGGCATATGGAAAACCTAATGCTCGAGCAACATCTCTTACCGCACCTCTTGCCATCATCGTTCCAAACGTTCCAATCTGAGCCACTTTATCGTGCCCATATTTATCCCGAGCATATTGAATAATTTCGTCACGTCGGTTATCGGCAAAGTCCATGTCGATGTCAGGGGCAGAAGGACGTTCAGGGTTTAGAAATCGTTCGAATGGTAAAAGATATTCCATCGGATTTACGTTTGTGATGTGAGCAAGATAAGTAACCATTGAGCCAGCAACAGATCCTCGAATGGTAGTTAGGATATGACGATCATGTGCCTCACGCAGCAAATCTCCCACTACTAAAAAGTAAGCGGCATATCCTTTTGTTTTAATAATTCCAAGTTCATATTCAACACGTTCTAATACTTCAGTTGTCGGTTCAATATTTCTTCGCTTCATTCCATCAAATACAATTTCACGTAATTCTTCATCTGCTGTTCGTCCACTTTTAATTTCAAAATGTGGAAAGAGCCAAATTCCAAGTGGTAAATCTAAATTACATGCATCGACAATTCGAGAAACATTTAAAAGTGCTTCGGGCTCATTCGCAAATATTTCAGCTGCTTTTGACTGAGAAATAAATGACCAATCACTTGAGTCACTCGTTCGTGATCCTCCTCCATAATCATTTTGAATTGAAACTAACGTTTCTCGTGCACGCTTATCATCCGGGTCTAAATAATATGCATCATGAGCAGCAACTATTGGAAAACTATTTGCACAACTAAAATCCACAAGCTTTTTCATATGGTCTTCATGTCCCTCCATTTCAGGATGGTGTGTAATTTCTAAATACACATCGTCATTAAATTGCGATTTGTACCAAGCTGCAATTTCTGCGGCTTTTTCTGTATCTTTTCCTTTAATTAAAATTGATAAGTCGCCACCAAAAGAGGGAATAATGGCAATCAATCCATCCTTATGTTTTTCAATTAATTCTCTATCAATTCGAGGTTTATAATAGAAACCATCGAGGTTTGACGTAGTAACCAATTTAATTAAGTTTTTGTACCCGTTTAAATTTTTAGCAAGAAGAATAAGACGAGTTCTTTTATTATCTATCCCTGGTTCTCGATCGAGTCTTGTTCGTGTTGCTACAAAAAAGTCGACTCCCAAAATTGGTTTAATTTCTTTTTTCTTACATTCTTTATAGAACTCAATTGCGCCGTACATATTTCCTGCATCAGTAAGAGCAAGTGCTCTCATATTTAATTTTTTTGCATGCTTCACTAAATCAGGAATTTTTGGAAGTGCTTGGAGCAAACTGTAATGACTATGTACATGGAGATGACAAAAATCAGCTGAAGGATCGATTGTGCTCGATTCACCCAAAATCTGATTCTCCACTAAAGAATTTTCTTTTCCACCTACTTCTTCTTTTGTTGGAGTAATTGCCGACATTACCTGTATTATAGAGATATGCTGTCAAAAAAGAAGTTGACAAAGAAGCCTGCTAAGAGCGCGGTAGAGAGGGTGAAAATACCTCAAGTCAGGCTTAAAAAGCAAGTACAAAACCATTCGGTGAATCGGCTTATTATAGGTATTGATGAAGTAGGACGAGGAGCATTTGCTGGTCCTGTGAGTGTGGGTGCATATGCAATGCACGAAAGCGGCCTAAAGAATTTTAAGAAGATCGGAGCATTCAAAAATCTTAAAGATTCAAAAAAACTTAAAAAAGCAGACAGGGAATTGTGGTTAATAAAAATTAAGGACTGGAGCGAGAAAAATAATTGTTCATATATTGTAAGTCACTCATCATCTACATTGATAGACAAAAAAGGACTTACGCATGCTATCAATGTTGCCCTTAAGAAATGCTTAGCTTCTCTTAAAAATAAAATAAAGTTTTTAGAACACGAAGTTATTGTATTACTCGATGGAGGATTAAAAGCACCGCTCGAATTCATTCATCAAAAAACAATTATTAAAGGAGACGAAAAAGAACATGCGATTGCACTTGCATCGATTGCTGCAAAGGTAACGCGAGATAACATAATGATTAAGTTAGCAAAAAAATATCCGGAGTATGGATTTGAAAAACATGTTGGATATGGCACTAAAAAACACGGAGAGGCGATTAGAAAACATGGAGAACTACCAATTCATCGAAAATTGTTTTTAAGGACGGTTAAATAAAAAGTAAAGGCGCCCTTTCGGGCGCCGGTGTTGATGTGATCCGTGATTAGTATCTGTATCCACGGGCGAGGCGATCGTTCTTGGCCCTCCACCATTCCTTCCAAATTATTCTGGCTTCAGAAAGTGATGGGTACTGATCGACTGACAAGCGATCACGAATTTCATCGTGGAAGACGGTGATGTATGACCCCGCAGTAAGCAGGATCTCATCGTCGTCTTCGATAAGACGTGCATACTTGGACTTTGGTCCTAAGGTACCATCTTCCTTAACTGGGAAGAGGACCGTTTGGCCATCGGAATTATCGACGAGATAAATTCCAGGTGCGGGCATGA
>JBBRPW010000018.1:0-13329 GCA_038227435.1 Minisyncoccia bacterium
AGAAGATTTGTCCCTAGTACGAGAGGACCGGGATGAACTGACCTCTGGTCTGTCGGCTGTTCTGCCAAGAGCATTGCCGAGTAGCTAAGTCGGGAACGGATAAACGCTGAAAGCATCTAAGCGTGAAGCCAACTTCAAGATTAGAAATCGTTTGAGACCCCTAACAGATTATTAGGTTGATAGGCTTTAGGTGTACGCGTCGTAAGGCGCTCAGCCGTGAAGTACTAATACGTCGACTCCTATTAGGAAATTTGGTAGTCACATTGAATGTGTGATGTACCGTGTAAGCATATACTTGAATTTTTTACAAAAACGGTGCGGTCAACTTTCAAATAAAATTGAATAGTAGTCAGTACATATCGAAAAGCATATTGAAGATTGAAACATGCGTTCAATGCGGGTTTCGGCCGCTTAGGATGTGTGATTCTCTTGTAGCTCAGTTGTTTAGAGCATTAGACTAACCAAAATAACGTTCGTCCGTACGATGTTAAAGCCTAAGGGTCGCAAGTCCAAATCTTGCCAAGAGAATTTTTTGGGGAATTAGTAAATTCTCCGTATGTTTCAATCTTCAATAATAAAATATATTGAAAACTAAGATGTGGCTGATGTCACAATTCTTGTTCTGGGGGGAACTAACGCCCCTCATCATGCCGGTTGGATGGTGAGGGTGCGTTCCTCTTAAAAACGTCTAAAATCCCATGGTCGGAAATCCACCATCGGATTCTCAGATGTTCGCCGAGGACGGTGATAGTAGTGTTTGATTTCAGAAACCATTCCCCCTGCGGAGAACAACGGAGCTGATTGCGGTCAACACTATTTGAGGCTGGTACAGTCTCTTAACTCGAAGTCAATCGAGTTTTATCATCGTCCTCGGTTTGGACAGAATAAAGTTCTTTTTCCCGATCGTAACTTTTGTTACGAATAAATGGGGGAGCATTAGCTCGCCCTCACATCTTAGTTTTCAATATAAAATAAAGTTAATTTGAGTGTTTTGTTCTGGTGATTTGTCGGAGGGGTCACACCTGTTCTCATTCCGAACACAGCAGTTAAGCTCTCTTGAGGCGATGATACTCTTTTGGAGGGGAAAGTAGCCTGTCGCCAGAACAAAGAACTCAAATTTAAACTAAAAACGTAGAGGGAAAGAAGCTGCTTCAGCAGAAGCACCTACTGGGCTCGCGCCAAGTACAAAGAACTCAAATTAAACAATGGAGGTGAAGGAATTTAAATTAAAACTAAAAATGGTATACTTTTTATATGGGTATGCCAAATATTATAAAACATGTTCTCATGTATATCTCAATTGCGCTTTATTTTTTAACTGCGCTTATTTTGCTTTCTGGAATTCCTAGTATTATAAATATTTTTAAAAATCCAGATTACAGTATTATTAGTTCATCTCATTCTTTCACTACGTATATTCCTTTAATTCTGGTTCTATTTCTTATCTGCATCCATATTTGGATCATATGGAATATTATAAAAAGAAACCATATAAGCCTTATTCTTAGCCCTGTCTTCGAATTTTATTTTTTAGCTAATCTTTATTTTTTCTTGAAACCTTTTCAGGGAGATAAAATTCTAGTGTTCGATACTGTTTCGTACGCTCAATTATTACTGTTTTCAGCAATAGGGGTTATTATTATTTCAATACTTCGACTTTTACCAATTATTTTATACAGAAAAGAATTCATTAATTAAAATAAAAGTTTTTATAAAATTAACTTATTCTTTATTAAAATCTCATAATATATGACCTGGGCTCAAAAACGACAAACTATTGTACTTCTCATTATTATCTTCACACTTATAATTGTGAGTGCATATCCTATTTATATTCTTTTCATCAAGAAAACCGCCTCATGTTTTGATAATCTAAAAAATCAAGATGAGACAGGAATCGACTGCGGAGGATCATGTTCAAAGGTTTGTAAAGCAAGTGCGGCTGATATAAATGTTCATTATCGCCGTGTTTTTAAAGTTTCGGAGGGGATCTACTCAGTAGTAGCGGAAGTTGAAAACTTAAACTCTACCTATGTTTCTTTTGATGTTCCTTATACATTTAAAATTTTTGACAAAGATGGGGTAACTATTTCTGAAGTAAAAGGTACGAGTTATATTCCACAACACGGAACATTTATTATTTTTGAAGGCGGGCTTAAGACGGGTACTCGAATTCCTCAAAATGTTAAATTCGAGATTCAAGCAAATCCAACTTGGTATGAAGTAGGGAAAGGTGACATTTCAAATAGCTCACTTCCTCGAATTTCAAACGAAGAATTAATAAACGGAGAAGCAACTACTTCAACCTCAGTTACACCGATTTATAAAGCAACACTCGTAAACGACACACTCAATCAAATTAGTAACATTGAAGCAATTGCTTTACTTTCTGACGTAAACGGAAATGCGGTGGCAAGTTCAAAAACAATTATCGACAATATAGCGCCACAATCTGAAAAAAACATTGTATTTACTTGGCGAATTCCATTTACTTCAAATATAGTAAACAAACACGTGTATTTAGTGCATACCCTTACTCCGGAAGAGCAGCGACATATCCAATCAAATCCTGTTGTTAAAATTAAATAGAGGATAGTATAGTAGAACTCCCGTAGCTCGTATAAGGGCTGCCGAAATCTATGTATCTTTTTATTAAAAAAATTCTCGATATTGATTGGATCCTTCTCGGTGCAGCCCTTTTAGTTTCTATTGCTGGGCTTATTACCATGAATTCATTTGGGAGTAATAACCCTTATTTCGACAGACAATTAATATTGGTAGGAATTGCTTGTATTCTTGCTATTGCAGCAAGTTTTGTTGACTTCAGATTTTTAAAACGAACAAGTGTAATTGTAACTTTGTATACACTTTCTGTTTTCGTACTCTCACTTTTATTTGTGGTAGGGGCTGCATCTAAAGGAGCACAAAGTTGGTTTAAGCTTGGATTCTTCTCAATTGAACCTGCTGATCCAATTAAAATAGTTGTTATATTGCTTTTAGCAAAATATTTTTCTAGACGGCATGTTGCCATTGCAAATATTCGGCACATTATTGTTTCGGGAATTTATCCTCTAATTATTTTTCTATTAGTTCTTGTCCATCCTGATTTTGGATCTGCTCTCATTATCTTTCTTATATGGCTTGGGATGGTAACAGTCTCAGGAATTTCTAAACGTCATATTATTTTAGTATTTATTATCGGCGCATTAGCTTTTGGTGGCCTTTGGGCATATGCACTTAAGCCGTACCAAAAACAACGAATCATGACATTCGTAAATCCACTTTCTGATATTAGAGGGAGTGGTTACAATGCATATCAATCAACAATTACGGTGGGTTCCGGACAACTTACAGGAAAAGGAATTGGATACGGAACTCAGTCACGACTAAATTTTTTACCTGAATTTCATACCGATTTTATTTTTGCAGCCTTTGCAGAAGAGTGGGGATTTGTAGGCGTACTTATTTTATATGCTCTTTTTGGAATTATTATTTGGCGAGTGCTTGCCCATGCCATGCGGGCACATAGTAATTTTGAAATGCTTTTTGCAACTGGCTTCTCCATTTTTTTAATGAGCCACCTAGTGATTAATATTGGAATGAATTTAGGAGTTATGCCGGTTACTGGTATTACTGTACCGTTTATGAGTTACGGTGGATCGCATTTAGTAACAGAATTTTTAGGCCTTGGAATTATTATGGGAATGTCGAGATATGCTAAGGCGAGCAAGAGGGAATTAAGTGATCATGAGGTGATTGGGCTCATTAGTTAAAATATCTTAATTAGGTTCTATAAATCTTTCTTGTTTTCTCTACCATCTCTTCCAAACTAAATTCACTTAATACTTTTTCATGCAAAGCTCGAGCGCAAGAAGTTCGCAAATCACTTTTACCAAGCATTTTATTAATTGCTCCGGCAAAACCCTTTGCATTTTCAAGGAGCCAATTATTTTTATTTGCCTGTATCACAGAAACAAGCAGGCCAGTTTTTTCTTGCTCAATAATTTCAGGAATTCCTCCAACGTTCGATGCAACAACAGGAAGTTGAGCAAGTCCTGCCTCCAGTAATACATATCCTAATCCTTCAGAAAAAGAAGGGAGTATAAACATATCGAATGCTTGGAGCAAAGTAGATGCATTCTTAATATGTCCAAGTAAGAAAACATGTTTTTCCAAACCATATTTTGAAATTGTTTCTTCGAGTATATTCCTCATTTCACCCTCACCTATAATAAATAAATAGGGAAGTGCTGTTTGCGCGCCGTATGAGATTTTCAAGTTGTTCATTGATTCAATCAGATGCAAGTGCCCTTTTACTGGATGAAGTTCAGCAATGTTTCCGATCCAAGGTGTAATTGGGGATGACAAGTCACTTTCTAATTTCATTTTAATTTCTGCTCTGGCAGCCTCACGCTCCAATATTTTGTTTGCATGTTGATTTGAAATTCCATTATGAATCACAACAACTTTAGATTGAACAAATGGAAAATTTTGAACTGCTTTTTTCATTGTTTCTGATACACAAATTGTTTTGTGAGAAAGGAGAAGTGTTATCCAATAGCTTATTTTTATAAAAGTTCGAGAAATAATCGAACGGTTTTCATTGAAAGCCCATCCATGCGCGGTAAAAATGATATGCGGTTTTTTGGATTTAATTTTTGAGTCCGAGTCCAAATCTGAGTTTAAATTTGAATATGAAAAACTTGCCAAGCGCGCAGCGAGTGCTCCAATTCCTCCAATTTTTGAACTGTTTAAATGAATTACTTGAGGCTGATTTTTTTTTATCCACTTGTATAAAAAGTGAGCTGTTTTAATGTCAGACAAAAAATTAATATCGCGTTCTAAAAAGGGGATTGAAACTGTTTCTATACCAGCATCTCCTAATCGTTTTACTAATTCACCTTTGCCACCACATAAAACTGTTACAACATCGTTAATGTTTTGATCTTCTAAACTCGGTTTTCCGTGTAATTCTGTCGCCATATCGTACACATATCGTTGGGCACCACCCCAATTTGATTTGGTAATAATATGAGCGATATTCATAAAATTATTGTATCATAGGGCTATTGTGAGCGTATTCGATAAAACAGCCCCATTACGGCTCTTATTTGGAGATATCGTCTGCTTTTTAGCCGGTTTATACGGCATGCTTTTCTTTCGATATCTTAATCTCTCCGTCCATACATCACGTTTCCCTTTTGTTAATATCCCTACCAAACAGCAATATCTCGACCACCTTTTTCCATTTATTTTGGTTTTTCTCGCTTCAGTTATTGTTTTCTATATTGCAGGACTATACGACTATCACACCAGTATTTTTAAACGGCGAATAGGAACCGCTATTATTTCAGGACAGTTATGGAGTGCTCTTGTTGCCATTGCTCTTTTTTATTTTGTTCCGTTTTTTGGAATTGCACCAAAAATTAGCTTGTTTCTCTATGTCATCATCTCTTCAATTTTAATTATTTTTTGGCGGTTAGTAGTTGAAAGATTGTTTGTGAGGCAACACGATTATCCCGTAATGCTTTTTGGATCAGGAAAAGCACTTTCAGAATTACAAGCAGAACTTTCAAATCACCAGGCGGCTCAGTTTAATGTTGTCGACTCATCTGATATGAATGTAAGTTCTGAAGAAGAGCTTCGAAATAAAATCCAATCAGTTAATTCAAACATTTTATTTATCGTTATTGATTTTTCTCATCCTAAAACAGAACATCTTTTACCTTTCTTATATTCGAGCATGTTTAAAGGAGTGGTTATTGTGGACTTCACTGATTTGTACGAAGACATTTTTCAGAAGGTAAATCTAAGTTCAGTTTCGTATGAATGGTTGCTCGAACATGTGTCTCGACCAAGACGGCCTTTTTATTCATTCATTAAACGATCACTCGATATTGCGGCCTCTTCAATCGGTCTCATTCTTTCATTGATTTTTTTACCTCTCGTATGGATTGCTATTAAGCTCGATGATGCAGGACCTACTTTTATTTTTCAAGAACGATTAGGACTTCATAAAAAGATAATTCGAATTGCTAAATATCGATCTATGACTACAGATGATAGGGGAGTTTGGGTAAAGGAAAAAGACAATCGAATTACTCGAATAGGAAAGATTTTGCGTACGAGTCGAATTGATGAGCTTCCACAACTCTGGAGTGTTTTTAAAGGCGACCTATCTTTAATTGGCCCACGTCCTGATTTGGTTGATTTAGGGAAAACATTGGCTGAACAAATTCCATATTACGATACTCGGTATGTAGTAGAGCCTGGTCTTTCTGGTTGGGCTCAAATTACTCAAGAATTACCACCGCAATCTTTGGAAGAAACTCGTGAGCGGCTGGCTTACGATATGTATTACGTAAAACACCGATCTCTGTTTTTAGACCTCTCTATTATGCTAAAAACAGTTCGAACCCTTTTGTCGAGGACTGGTAAATAAGTTAAACTAAATATCTATGAAATTATTCATCACTGGCGGAGCAGGATATGTAGGTGCAATGTTAACCGATCAATTTGCTCGCCGACCTGATGTAGACCAACTCATTTTACTCGACAAAGAAAATTACCCCGACCTTCTCAAAGGGCATCCAAATGAAGATAAAATTATTTACATTCAAAAAAACCTTACTAACCAAGGTTGGACAGAATTAGTAAAAGAAAAAGCACCCGATGTAGTAATTCATACTGCTTGGCAAATTCGCGAAATGTACGGCAAAAAAGATTTGCAATGGCAGTGGAATGTTGGTGGATCAGATAAAGTTTTTGAACTTGCTTTTTCAACTCCTTCCGTTAAAAAACTAATTTACTTCTCAACAGTTTCCTCATACGGAGCCTATCCCGAAAACACGATCGACCACTTCTTCAAAGAAGAAGAAGGTTTTCGAAAATCAGACTATTTATATGCCGAAGAGAAACGAGTTGTTGAAGAACATCTAGAAGCACGATATCAAAAAGCAGTTCAAGAAAAACAAAATAATGGATCAAGTTCTCCTCAAGAAAACGGAGTGTATGGATCAAATAGAGTAAATGTTCCTCAAGTATTTATTGTTCGCCCTGCAGCCATTACTGGTCCTCGTGGGCGTTACATGCGAATTCGTTTCGGCTTACAAGCTGCGCTTTCTGGCCAACTCAAAGCAAATCCAATTCATAAATTAATTTCAGCAATGGTGTCATTCGTTCCTGTTACAAAAAAATGGTTACGACAATTTATTCACGAAGATGATGTGACAAATATTGTTGAAACATTTGCATTCACTCCAGTAAAAGGGGAGTACGAAGCATTTAATATTTGCCCACCTGGCGCACCAGTTTTAGGAAAAGATATGGCTGAAGCTGTTCATAAAAAAACAATTAGTGTTGCTCCATGGCTCATACGAATCGTTTTCTTTATTTTCTGGAATGGAACACTTGGACGTGTGCCCACATCTAAAGGTGGATGGAAATCATATTCATATCCAATCGCGGTAGATGGCTCAAAGTTAACAAAGCACACAGGCTATAATTATTTATTTAATTCAAAGGACGCATTTTCAAAAATTGAAGGGCGATATGCAAAGTATGCGACTCCTGAAGTAATTGAAGAAATTTCAACCGACAAAATATAAGTACCTAAAAATTTAAAATAAGAAATACCCACTCCGCTTTCACGAGAGTGGGTATTTGATTTTGCCATCTTAGGTGGGCGGGTCACGTAACCAGCATTCCACCGAAGCGGTCTCCGAATATCTCGAACTGTCCACTTCTCGAAATGCACCCGGTCAACCTTCGAACAATCGCCATTGTCTTTTGAGTTTGATCTGTGGACACTTTCACCTCCGTTGTAAGACGAAGGCTTTCCTGGAGTAACGTAGCCGCGCACTCGATTGCTTCGGGAAGTTGGTGCACCTTTTCGATTCCTTGATGCCTGTTGGAGCGTTCATAGAACTCAATGAGAACTACAATCGCAGCGCCGAGGGTTTTATACGTCCGTGCGTCAGTCCATGGGTCGTCATTGGGCAGCTGGCATACATGATCGCGTACCCGCTGGCTAGAACAAATGAGCCCACCAAGTGAAGACCTTCCGTTCGCCGCTTGGGTGTAATGATGCTTGGCGCGCAGAAGGTTCCAATAATGATTCTGACCCAACTTTATTTGTTTGAAGGTTGCACGGTTGAAGCAAAACTCTGCTTCCATGAGAAAGCGGGTGAGGCCAACTTTTTCCCAAAGCGCTAAATAAACGCTTCCGGCCACATCCCAATCAGACGGCGATGTATTGTCGATATCGTTCCGACTGGTCACCTGAAACATAACCGTGTGGTAAAACGCCAGGACAATCAGATAATACATTTTGAACTTGCGATTCAAACCCTTTGCGTTCAGTGCGGTGATATGTCCCGCTGCTGAAAAGAGGGTCGAAGCATATTCAATATGGCACTGAGGAATATTTTCCCCGATCTCCTTTTTGATTTGGTAGATTCGACGAGTGCGGGCGAGAGTGCCATTCTTGCCGAAATAATTTCCTTGCCAATTTTCCATGGCATCTCCGAGTTGAGTCAGTTCTGCCTGAAGCGCGAGTTTTTTTTCTGGTGTCATATGAGTACGGATCGGCTTAAGCCTTGTTGTTTTCTAACTGAAATAGTTAAACGGGCGGAATTGCCCACTATCTTTGTGTACAATAACACAGTTTATTGGATTAATCAATATATAGGAATATTCGGCTCTATATTGCTCAATCTGTAAAAATCCCTATAATCCCTATATATTTATGAAATCACGATTAATTGCCCTGGTTATCCTTATTCTTGCTGTCCTTATTGGAAAGTACGCATACGATACTCAAAAACACCCTTATAAACTCGGTCTAGACCTTAACGGAGGAACCCATTTGGTATTCCAAGCAGACGTTTCTAAAATTCAACCTAAAGATGTACCTGCAGCCATGCAGTCACTTCGAGATGTAATTGAACGACGAATCAACGTATTTAAAGTATCTGAGCCAATCGTTCAGGTTGAACAAGCAAATACCGGAACAGAAACAATTCAAAAATTAGTCGTTGAACTTCCAGGAGTTTCAGACACGCAAAAAGCAGTTCAAATTATCGGGCAAACTCCTTCACTCTCATTTCAATTAATTAAACCAGCAGCAACTAGCTCAACTAAAATAGTTATTGCATCAAGCTCAGCTTCAACAACAGTGAACAATGCAAATCTTCCAACACTTGTTTCAACAGGGCTCACTGGTCAGTTCTTAAAAAACGCAACGGTTTCTTTTGACCAAACAAATGGATCTCCTCAAATTAATATTGCTTTTAATGATGAGGGGACGGCACTTTTTGCAAAAATTACCGGAGAAAACATTGGGCAACCCCTGGCTATTATTTTAGACGGCCAAATTATTTCAAGTCCTGTTATCCGAGATCAAATCCGAGATGGAAAAGCAGTAATTTCAGGAGGATTCACATTAACTCAAGCCAAAGAACTTACTCGAAATCTTAACTTCGGTGCACTTCCTGTACCTGTATCTTTAATTGGTTCACAAACAATTGGAGCATCCCTAGGAACTGATGCACTTCATAAAGGAATTCAAGCGGGAATGATTGGTTTCGTTATTATCGCGCTCTTCCTTATTTTCTGGTATCGACTACCCGGAGTTTTGGCAACTATTTCACTTGCGCTCTACACTATTCTTAACTTAGCAATTTATAAGCTAATTCCCGTTACACTTACTTCAGCCGGAGTTGCTGGATTTATTTTGTCACTTGGTATGGCAGTAGATGCAAACATTTTGATTTTTGAAAGAATGAAAGAAGAATTAAAGAAAGGATCAACTTTGATCGACTCTATTAAAGAAGGATTTGCTCGAGCGTGGACATCAATTAGAGATGGAAACCTTTCAAGTATTATTACTTCAGTTATTTTGTACTGGTTCGCCACAACATCTTTAATTCAAGGTTTTGCTCTCGTATTCGGCCTCGGAGTTATCATTAGTATGTTTACTGCGATCACCGTTTCTCGAACATTGCTTTTGGCACTAGCTCCGACAATGGCAGATCTAAAAGCTCGACCCTCAAACCTTACTCGGTTTATGTTCGGTGGACCATATAAAAATCCGCTTGAAGATTCAGCAGTCTTAAATAATTCTAAAATTAAATAATATGAATATCGTAAAAAATCGACAATGGTTCTATGGTCTCTCAATTTTTCTAGTTGTAGGTTCGCTTTTAGCGATATTGATATTTGGTCTTAAATTAAGCATCGACTTTAAAGGAGGATCTATCACTGAAGTTTCTTATCAGGATGGGCGCCCAACAAAAGATGTTCTTCAAAATGCTGTTACCGCAATTTCCGAAGAACGATTTAAAGATGCATCTGTTCGAGAAACAGGAACTCTTGGATATATCGTTCGAACTCAAAGTTTAAGTAATACCGAACGAGATTCACTTATAAAAACACTCCAAACTGTTGATGGAAAAAAAGGTGAAATTAAACGATTCGATTCAATCGGTCCAATCTTAGGACAAGAACTTGCCCGAAAATCAGTGTTCTCAATTGTGCTCGTAATTTTTGCAATCGTTCTCTTTATTACATTTGCGTTTCGAAAAGTAAGTTACCCAGTGGCTTCTTGGAAATATGGATTAATTGCCATCACTGCATTACTTCACGATGTAATTGTGCCTACTGGATTTTTTGCACTGATGGGTCACTTTTATGGATATGAAGTTGATTCACTCTTTATTACCGCTCTACTTGTGGTACTTGGATTTTCAATTCACGACACAATTGTTGTGTTCGATCGAGTTCGAGAAAATCTCAATATTAATCGAGAGTTTAATACTAAAAAACCATTTGAATTAATTGTAGGGGAGTCAGTGTCACAAACACTTACTCGTTCAATTAATACTTCAGTAACAGTACTCCTCTCACTTATCGTGCTTTACATTTTTGGCCCTGAATCTACTCGAAATTTCTCACTTGTAATGTTCGTTGGAATTTTGGTGGGAACGTATTCATCAGTATTCCTCGGTTCACCTTTACTTGTGACCATTGAAAAGTGGTCTAAAAAGTAAAGTATAATTTGTACATTATTATCAACTTCAATTATTAAGTTTTAATTACATTATTTTATGGTTACATTTAAAGAAGCATTCGATTACGCTTGGGGCATCTTTAAAAGAGATTGGCAGTTCTATGTAGTTTCAGGTCTGATAGTAACGATAATTCATGGTATCGGACAAAGTCTTACGCCGGGGAACTATGCATCAAATCACTTTAGTTCAGAAGCATTACTTCCGTGGGCAACTTTTGCACATTTAGTCGCTTTTATCATTTGGATTTATGGAATAGTTATTTCAATTAATATTTTGAATGCAGCACTTCATACCGACAAAGTAAAAAAGATTGACGATGTGAAAACAATATTTAATGTTGAGTCATACACATGGAGAGCGGTATCAACATCAATTATTCTCGGTCTTATTATTGGGATAGGAACATTTTTCTTAGTAATTCCAGGAATCGTCCTTGCATTAATGTATGGATTCGCTGTTATTATTGTAGTTGATAAATATGTTTCTATTTCAGATGCATTTAAGATGAGCGATAAATTAACCTCAGGAAAAAAGATGGATCTTTTTGGATTAATGCTCATAATTTTATTAGTAAATGTTATCCCAGCTATTGTCACTTTTGGTTTTTCACTCATTGTTACGAGCCCTATGACATTAATTGCATATGCATATATATATAAAAAACTTCGAGATGGAACTTCTTTTGTTCCCGAAACAATTGCACCAGTTCAAAATCCAACTCCTACTTCATCAACCTCTGGCTCTGCAACAGCAAATGTAACTCCTGCTCCACCAACACCTGTTCCTGCTCCTGAACCCGTTCAAACACCAAACATGAACCCCACTCCCGCACCAGTTGAACAGCCAAATGAGCAGCAAGCCCAAGGCAATAATCCAGCAATTTAAAGAGTGCTGTTTTAGCCTCCAAAAAACCGCTCAACATAGCCATATGTAAGCGGTTTTTTTGTACCACAGTTTTTACTAAAATATACATAGCTATAGCCCTAAAATACTTGACGCCCCCCTCAAAATAGCTATACTGTGTAAACCTCTTTAAACAGAGGTATTAATTTGCTTCAATTTATTTCTCGAAAGAGAAGTAAACAAACAAATTAATCGCGAACCTTGAAAATATAATACGTGCACAGAATGTAAATAGACGCGAAGGCCTTGAACTTTCGCTATCAGCTGTTTACGCTAATGTGCATGCATACAATACTGAGAATTTGAATGTGATAAGACGTCAGTCTTGTCATATGCAAATGCAAGTCAACAACAATATTCAATTTCTTGATAGTTTTTATTCAAAATATAAAAACTAGGCGAGAAAGATTTCAAGAGCTAATCGAATTCTAAAAAAACAAATTGGACAAGTAATTTTTTCTGCAGCAATGCATACCGAATTTTATTTTGTTCCGTTCTTATAAATTTTTCGCAAGATCAATTTTTATTTAGAGTTTGATCCTAGCTCAGGATGAACGCTGGCGGCGTGGATAAGGCATGCAAGTCAAACGGACATAATTTTTTAGCAATATTAAATTATGTTAGTGGCGAACGAGGTAGTAACACGTAGATGACGAACCCCGAAGTCATGAATAACTCATCGAAAGATAAGCTAATACATGATAGTCCTACATATTCGTTTATGTAGGTAAAGTTTTTCGCTTTGGGATCGGTCTGCGGGATATCAGCTAGTTGGTTGGGTAATGGCCTACCAAGGCAATGACGTCTAGGGGACCTGAGAGGGTGACCCCCACCGATGGAACTGAGATACGGTCCATACACCTACGGGTGGCCGCAGTCGAGAATCTTCCGCAATGGGCGAAAGCCTGACGGAGCGACGCCGCGTGGTTGATGAAGTCCTTCGGGACGTAAAAACCTTTTATGTGGGAGAAAGTTATTGATAGTACCACATGAATAAGGGGTTGCTAAACTCGTGCCAGCAGCAGCGGTAATACGAGTGCCCCAAGCGTTATCCGGAATCATTGGGTGTAAAGGGTGTGTAGGTGGTTGTGTTAGTCTCTTGTTAAAGCTCTCGGCTTAACCGGGAACATGCAGGGGAAACGGCACAACTTGAGAGTGTGAGAGGTATATGGAACTCATGGTGTAGGGGTGAAATCCGTTGATATCATGGGGAACACCAAAGGCGAAGGCAATATACTGGCACATTTCTGACACTGAAACACGAAAGCGTGGGTAGCGAATGGGATTAGATACCCCAGTAGTCCACGCCCTAAACGATCTTCTCTAGCTTTTCGGAGTATCGACCCTCTGAGAGGCG
>JBBRPW010000019.1:0-10677 GCA_038227435.1 Minisyncoccia bacterium
ATGTTGTTGCCTCAGTTGAAGTTGGAAACAACGACACTGCAGTAGCCGCACGAGAAGCAATGTCTACTTACGCACGATCAAAAAACATTCTTTTATCACACGACGCAGCAGAATATCTTGCATCAATGAATGCAAGTGACGCTCATGCTCTTGTAAATAAAGTTTCATCACAAAATGATGGAGCAGAATGGACAACTGTAAACAAAGCAAAATTAGCTTAATCAATTAAATTAGATTGCTAAACAAAAAGCGCACCGTAATGGTGCGCTTTTTGTTTTGTTCCAGAGCGTGATGTTCTGTAAAATGTTCCGTAAAAATTTACTTTAGAAAGTGACTGGAGATATCCGAAACTTTCAATTCAATTTCTGACGAATCTTTTAAGGTTTTGATTTTTAGTGTTTCGGTATCTACTTCATCTTTTCCAATAACGGTAACGTGGGGAATATGGAGCTTGTCTGCATTCTTAATTTTATCGCCAATTTTTTTGTCGGTAGTGTCGGTTGCTATATTGAGGCCTTGCTCACGGAGTGTGTTTGCAATACTAATTGTTTGATCAATGAATTCAGGAGAAAGAGAAATAAGACAAAGTTGTGTTGAAGGAGGAAGGGAAGGGATGAGGTCATATGTTTCTAAAACATCTTTCATTGTTACGTCGCCCATACCAAAACCAGCTGCAGGCATGTCGTTTACGCCAAACATTCCCACAAGTCGATCGTATCTACCGCCTCCAAATAGTGAACGATTATTAGCTTCGTGCGTATCGAACATTTCAAAAATGATACCTGTGTAATAGTCGAAGCCACGAACAAGTTCTGTGTCGAGATGAACATTAGGTATTCCTCTTTTATTAAGTGTGGTAATTACTTCGTTCACTTCCGCCAACGCTTCTTTGATCGAAAGGATTGACGTTGCCTCCTGATATGTTTCCGAATCATGACTGAGGGTTAAAAATTTAAAGGCTGGTCCAACAATTTCTCTGGCTTTTGTATCGAACTCTTCTTCTGTCATTTTCGATTTTTTATCGATTAATTTAGAAAGTTGTTTTGATTTAGCTTCGTCCAATTCGTACCAATCAGCCATAATGGCATTAATGAGGCGTCTTGAACTAATCTTGATACTAAATTGATTATTAGTTAATCCAAAGTTTTGCAAAAGTTTTGATGAAATTGCGATCAATTCAATTTCAGCTTCATTTGTAGAATCACCAAAAATGTCGGTGTTTAGTTGCCAGTGTTCACGAAGTCGGCCACGCTGTGGGCGTTCATATCTAAAGAGATTTGGAATAGAAAACAAACGAAGAGGGTAGCCCAGTTCGCGTACGCGGCCTGCCACGAGGCGGGCAACGGTAGGAGTCATTTCAGGACGTAAAGTTACTTCGCGGTCGCCTCGGTCGGTAAAGGTATATGTTTGTTCATTCACAATCTCATCGCCCGATTTTGCTCTGTATAAATCTGCGGGCTCAAAAATAGATGCATCGTATTCTTCATATCCAAAAGATGCCATTGTTTTTCTCCAAATATTGAAAATATATGAACGAATACGGAGGTCTTCCGGATAAAAATCACGAACTCCTTTATACGGTTGAGTGTCGAGTTTATTTACTTCATTATTGTTCTCGTCATTTTTAGACATACAATGATAATAGCATTCGGCTATATTTTTGTGTATTGTTTTTATTGTCTTATTGTAATTGAATTGTATGTCTCGAATCTATCCAATTTATAAACAACGAACCGAAACACCGCTCGAAGCCATCGAGCATTTTCGACATGATGGAATATGTGACCCTGAAGGACGATTAACTTATTTGGGGAGGCTTGATCCAATGGCTGAAGGGCTCTTATTAGTAGGCGAAAACGTTACAGAAGGTGAGAGGGAGAAGTACTTATGTTTAGATAAAACCTACCGTGTTTTATTTATGTTAGGTGTTGAAACAGATACGGGAGATGTATTAGGAAAAATAACTTCTCAAAAAAAAGTTGATATGAGTTTGGAAAATATAAAAATTCAAGCAATAAATATTATAGAAAAATTCAAATTAATTACAGAGATGGAATATCATCCATTTTCTTCTAAACCAATTTCAGTTGAAGGAAAACAAATTCCATTATTTGATGCAACTAAAAAAAATCACACAGAAAATATTCCAATAAAAAAAGTTTCAATTACAAAAGCAGATTTTTTAGATATATATTCAGTTGATTCGAGTAAAATAATTGAAAAAATAATTAATGACATCAAAAAAGTGAAAGGGGATTTTAGGCAAGATGAAATTATCTCACTTTGGAACATGTATGTTTCGTTTTTATTAGAAAATAAAATAGAACAAATTACCATGATTGAAGTTGAAATTAGTTGTTCATCAGGTACCTATATGCGCAATTTAGCCCATATTATTAGCCATGAAATGGGAATACCGACACTCGCTTACTGCATTACAAGAACGGCTGTGGGTGAGTTTGCACTTTCTAGTAAAGTAAGGTATAGTAGTGGGGATTCGCAATCTCACAGGTTAAAGATGTTTACAACACAATATATTAAATAAATTTCCAAAAGCGTCTTTGATGCTTTAGAAACGATTTGATGTAAATTTTTGAGGGAGGTCGGGCGATTCGCACAGATATAGAAAGTGAAAACAATTTATATCGAGTTAAAAATAAGTATACAAACACATGTCAACAAAGTTATACGTTGGAGGTCTTAAATACCAAACAACAACAGAAGGTCTTCGAGCAGCGTTCGCGCAAGCTGGAGAAGTTTCTGATGCAATTGTGATGTCTGATCGTCAAACAGGACAAAGCCGAGGATTCGGTTTCGTTACTATGGCAACAGAAGAAGCTGCGCAAGCTGCTATCGCAATGTGGAACGGTAAAGATCTCGACGGACGAATGATCACTGTAAATGAGGCTCGTCCTCAGGAAGCTCGAACTCCAGGTGGAGATCGAGGTGGTGACCGACCTCGTCGAAATTTTGATCAAGGATCACGATATTAATTTATCGCTCCTCGGTTTAACAAAGAACTCCCTTCACCGGGAGTTTTTTGTTTTTCAACTTTCGTTTGTAGCTAGCAAATTGCTAAAAAACTTTATAGTATTGGGGACTGATGTTTAATTTCATTAAAAAACTAACAAAGCGTGACTATAAAAAAAATAAAGAATTGGCTCGAGCACTAGTTCATCAAAAGTTGGCTCATTTTGCTGGTGTGTATAAATCACGGCACAGTATTGAATTAACATATAAACGAGTTTCAATTAAAAATACAAAAAGTAGATGGGGAAGTTGCTCCAGTAAAGGGAATTTAAATTTTAATTATAAAATTATTTTTTTACCTGAACCACTCGTAGATTATTTAATTGTGCACGAGCTTTGCCATTTAAAAGAAATGAATCATAAAGCAGAGTTTTGGAATTTAGTTTCGAAAGAAATTAATGATTGGAATATTAAAAGAAATAGTCTGCGTAAATTAAAAATTTAGCAGACCGTTTCTTTTGGTAGAGTTGTATATATTTTATACCGATTTATTTTTTAGAGTACTTTGCTCGCTCAGTAGGATTTAAATATTTTTTTCGAAGTCGAGTTGAACTCGGAGTTACTTCAAGATATTCATCGGCATTCATTAATTCAAGACCTCGCTCAATTGTTACTTCAAGAGGAGGAGTTAAATAAATTGTGTCGTCTGATCCAGAGGCTCGCATGTTTGTAAGTTGTTTTCCTTTAGTTGGGTTTACATCTAAATCATCTCCTTTTGATGTGTTTCCAATTACCATTCCAGCGTATACCTCAGTTCCAGGGCCTATATAGAGAACGCCTCGTTCCTGTAAGTTTCCAAGAGAGAATCCAAGCACCTTTCCATTTTCCATAGAAACCATTGAACCAACTTCTCGTTTTTCAATAACCCCAGCGAACGGTTTGAAATCAATAAATCGTGAACTCAAAATTCCTTCTCCTTTTGTATCGATCACGAATTGATTTCTAAATCCAAGTAGTCCTCGAGTAGGAATTCCGAAAAGCATTCGAGTAATTCCTCGATCTGTCTTCATGTCACTCATTAAACCTTTTCGTTTCCCCATCTTTTCAATAACGGTTCCGGCAAGTGCATCGGGTACATCAATTGTTGCTTCTTCAAACGGTTCCATTTTCTTTCCAGCCTCTTCTTTAATAATTACCTCAGGTTGAGATACTTGAATTTCAAATCCTTCTCGTCGCATATTTTCAAGTAGAACAGCTACGTGAAGTTCTCCTCGTCCGAATACTTTAAAATATTCTGATGAATCAAAATCAACTCGAAGCCCTACGTTAATTTCAAGTTCTTTTTCTAGTCGATCTCGAATTTGACGTGTTGTTACATATTTTCCTTCTCGTCCAGCGAAAGGCGAGTCGTTTACAAGAAAGTTTAGAGAAATAGTCGGCTCATCAATTGTAATAGATGGAAGCGGAGTTTGATCGGCATTTTCACAAATAGTTTCTCCAATGTAAATATCTGAAATTCCGGCAATCATCACAATTTCTCCAGCACCAGCTGATTGAACTTCTTTTTTATTTGTTCCTTCGAATGTATACAGTTTTGTAATTCGAGCTTGGCGAGTTTCGGCAATTGCTGAGCCAGTTGATTGTGTTCCGTGATCGTGGTGTTCTCCACTAATTGTTTTGGTAGGTTTTTTAATAAATACGGTTTGACCCATATTAATTGTTCCTTGATAAATTCGCGCAACTCCCATTCGTCCTAAGAAGTTGTCGTAGGCAAGGTTGAAAGGCTGAGCAAGTAAAGGTGCTGAACTATCGCCTGCGGCCGCAGGAACTTTTTCAAGGATGGTATCTAAAAGGGGATCCAATGTTTTCGAATCGTCAGTCATTTTCTTTTTAGCAACTCCGTCTCGGCCAATGGCATATACGGTAGTGAAATCTAATTGTTCATCAGTTGCTCCAAGCTCCATGAAAAGTTCAAATACTTCATCGTGAACTCGATCAACGTTTGCGGCAGGCTTATCGATTTTATTTAAAACAACAATTGGCTTAAGTCCAAGTTCAAGTGACTTTTTAAGTACGAAACGAGTTTGAGGCATTGGACCTTCTTGAGCATCAACAATTAAAAGCACGCAGTCGATAGAACGAAGTACTCGTTCTACTTCAGAGCCGAAGTCGGCGTGACCAGGAGTGTCTACAATGTTGATTTTTGTGTCTTTATAGAAAAGGGAAGTGTTTTTGGCGTAAATAGTAATTCCTCGCTCTCGCTCGAGATCGTTTGAGTCCATACTTACGTTTACGTCTTTAAGCATTCCTGTTTGACGCAAAAGGGCGTCGGTAAGGGTAGTCTTTCCGTGGTCCACGTGAGCGATAATGGCGATATTACGAATTTGCATATATATAGATAGTTGAGATTTGAGATAAAAAAACGGCCAGGCCGAGTAGATAGATTAAACCATTTTTTAGGCTTAAAGTAAAGAAAAGGTTGCGTTGTTGATAATTGACTTGTTTACTATTACTTGATAGGCTCATTTTTATGAAGAAGGAATCTCTTATTCATCCAAGACTCATTGTTCACAATATTTTTAGGATTAGTTTTGTGATGAATAAAACCATTAACAAACTTCTTGAAAAGGAAGGGAAAATGACTTTTTCTCAAATGCGAACTTTGATGGGAATTATGTTTCATCCTGAAATGTCTCAAAATGATATTGCCCGCTTTTTAGATGTCACAAAAGCTGCAGTTAGTAGGCAAATTGAACAATTACACAAAAAAGGAATGCTTGAGCGAAAAATTAATCCAAAAAACAGACGAGAAAAAATTATCGCTCTTACATCAAACGGAACAAAGGCGGTAAAGGAAGCCTTTACATGCATCGATAATAAAATGGAAGAATTGTTCGAACTAGTTAGTCAAAATGAATTAGTGACACTTAATAAAACTTTACACAGAATGATTGAAATTATTCACATGTCGATTAAAACAAAAGGACGCAGTGACCCAGACCTCGACCGAATGTTTTCAATGAAAGATCCTGAATTTGCCGACAAGTTAATGCAGAAAGATTAAAAAACATTTAAAAACTACATACACCTAACAGTCACCACAACAATACATTTATGAAAAACACATACACAAAAATAATTCCATATATAAAAATGAAACGAGTCTATATTCCACTTATTATTATTGCCTTAATTACAACACTTGTTGTACGGTCAAATACAAAACCTGTTGAATACGAAACAGCCAAGGTTGAAAAAATTCATTTTTTACAACAAGTTTCAGTTACGGGAAAAGTAGTTTCAGCTCAAGATGTTGATATGAGTTTTGAAAGTGGAGGAAGAGTCAGTGTTGTAAATGTAAAAGTTGGTGATCGAGTAAAATTAGGAACAAGATTGTCATCTGTTGATAGCGGAGATGCATATGCCAGTTACTTACGTGCTGTAGCGTCGCTCGATGTTGAAAAAGCAAAACTCGCTGCAATGGTTGCAGGAAATCGCCCTGAAGAAATTGCGATTGCAGAAACTGGAGTTCGAAACGCCCAGGCCTCATATACTCAAGCAAAAAATTCTATTGCATCAGCAATTGCCGACGCTTTTGCCAAATCAGATGATGCAGTTCGGAGTAAGGTCGATCAGTTATATAAAAACCCACGAACAACGTATCCTGAAATTATTTCATTTGGAAATTACGATTTAAAAATAAAATTAGAAAAGCAGCGTGTTGAGATAGGACGATTATTAGATAGTTGGAAATTAAGTGTTGATGTGTTAAATACGGGTGGATATGATCCTAAATACGTAATTGAAGCAAAAAATAATCTTGCAATTATCAGAGATTTTCTAGATGGAATTGGAATTGCGGTTGGATCACTTGATTCAAATTCTATGTCGCAAACAACTATCGATAAATACCGTGCTGACGTTTCTAGTGCAAGATCAAATGTAAACGCTGCAATTTCTACTCTCAATTCTTCAGAAATAAGTTTGCAATCAGCATCATCAAACTTAGAGGATGCAAAGAATCAATTAGCTCTTAAAAATGCTGGTTCTCGTCCACAAGATATTGATGCAGAACGCGCTCAAGTAAAAAGTGCACAAGCTGGCGTGCTTAGTGCGTCAGCAGTGCTTGGTCAAAAATCAATTAATGCACCATTCGATGGGATTATTACAAAGGTAGATGCAAAAGTGGGACAGATTGTTTCGCCAAACATTGGAGTAATTTCAATGATTAGTGATGCAAAATTTGAAATCGAATTGTTCATTCCTGAAGCTAATATTGCAAAAGTAAAAATTGGTCAAGAAGCGAGTGTGTGGCTCGATGCATACGGTCCAGATCAAATTTTTCCTGCAACAGTTACTTCAGTTGATCCTGCTGAAACGATTGTTAACGGAGTAGCTACATATAAAACTAAATTACAATTTAAAAATGCCGACGATCGAGTTCGTTCTGGAATGACTGCAAATACGAACATTACTTCAGACGATAGAAATGACATTCTATCCGTCGCTTCAAAAGCAGTAGTTACTGACGATACAGGGAAATTTGTATATACATATGGAAAAGGAAATCCTAAAGGAAAACCAACAAAACAGTTAGTGGAAGTAGGAACTATTGATTCAAAAGGAAATATTGAAATTAAAAAAGGATTAAACGAAGGTGATGTGGTCGTAACAAATCCATCCAAAGTAACGGCATCGAATAATTCATAATTTATTTCTGATATGAATCTAATTCCTTTTAAACTCGGTTTCTTTTTAGCAAGACGACAAATTGCTAATGCAAGTTTAGTTACAACTGTGTTAATTATTTTTGTAATGACACTAACCTTTTTAAACTTGGTTGTTGTAACTGGCGTGCTTGTTGGACTGTTAAAAAGTAATGCATCAAATACATTTTATACGGGGGATGTAATTGTTTCGAGTCTCGATGAAAAATCTTATATTGAAAACAGTCAACAAATGATTTCAATTATTGAAAATCAACCCGGCGTGAAAGCGCTTAGTGCGAGATATGTTCAAGGTGGAAAATTAGAAGCTAATTATAAAGATGTAACTCGAATTACAGATAAAATAAATGATGCAAGCGGGCAGATTTATGGAATTAATATTGAAGAAGAAAATAAAGTAACAAATGTTTCATCAAAAATTATTGAAGGATCATTTTTAAATGCTAATGATTACGATCAGATTGTGGTTGGAGCAAATATTCTATATAAATATTCGCCAGTCGATTCACCCAATCAAAAAAGTTTACGTAATGTAGCGGCGGGCGACAAAGTACGCCTCACAGTAAACGGAAATTCTAGAGAAGTAACAATCAAAGGAGTAATAAAATCGAAAGTGAATCAACTCGACGTGGCTATTTTTATGAATGACTGGCAATTAAAATCGCTTATTGGACGTCAAGATAATAATGTATCTGAAATTGCGATTCGATTAAACAATGGAGTTGATGTTCAGAAATTTAAACAGAACCTCATCTCATATGGATTAGGACGAACAGCTAAAATTTCTGACTCCGAAGAGGCAAAACCTAAGTTTTTACGAGACGTTGAAGCAACATTCGGTTTAATGGGAAATTTGATCGGAAGTATTGGTTTGGCCGTAGCCTCTATTACAATTTTTATTGTGATATTCGTAAACGCGGTAACACGAAGAAAATTTATTGGAATTCTAAAAGGAATTGGAATTAGTTCGAGAACTATTGAGATTTCTTATATTTTCCAGGCATTGTTTTATGCTATTTGCGGTACAACAATTGGAATGATTGTTATTTACGGTTTCCTAGTGCCATATATAGATGTTCATCGAATTAATTTTCCTTTTAGTGATGGAATTCTATACGCACCATTAAGTGGAACGTTACTTAGAGTTTTTATTTTGATCGTAATCACTTTAATTGCCGGTTATTTGCCCGCGCGAATAATTGTGAAGCAAAATACACTTGATGCAATCTTAGGACGATAATTTAAAAAAATGTATGAAAAATATTATTGAAACTAAAGGACTAAGAAAATCATTTAAAGACGGGGAACGGATTACCGATATTTTAAAAGGAATTGATTTACAAATTCCTGAAGGGCAGTTTGTGGCCATTATGGGACGTTCGGGAGCCGGAAAAAGTACACTGCTTTATCAACTTGGACTACTGGATCATCCGAGCGAGGGCAGTTTGTATGTTAATGGAGCAGACACTATTAAGTTAACAAGTGACGAACGAACTAATTTTAGACTGAATCAACTTGGATACGTATTTCAAGATTATGCATTACTGCCTGATTTAACCGCAGTAGAAAATGTCGCAGTTCCTTTAATGATGCAGAGTCTTGATAGTAAGAGGGCATTTAAAAAAGCGGAAGAAGCATTAAAAAAAGTTGGTTTAGAACATAAAGCGAACAGCCTTTCAAATAAATTGTCAGGAGGAGAGCAACAACGAGTTTCTATTGCTCGTAGCATTGCGCACGATCCAAAAATTTTATTTGCCGATGAACCGACAGCAAACCTCGATAGTGATAATTCAAAATTAGTTATCGATATTTTTTTAGAGTTGCATAAATTGGGTCAAACAATTGTGATGGTAACTCACGAAGCAGAATACGGAAAATTAACCGAGAGAACAATCGTTTTGACTGACGGTATGATTACAGAAGATAAAATGAATCGATAAAAAAAGCGACGCCACTAGGGCGCCGCTGTTGGGGGGGGAGATGTTGAAGGGTGGTTACAGCGGAGTTTTCTCGTGCTGTTTTTGATCGACAGAAGTGGTGGATTTGGTCCGCCACTGCTTGAAACTAAGACCAATTTGTTCGAAGTCGAGGAAACTGAGGCCAACTAAGACCAGTACTCCGACCATAAACAGGACATTGGCGTGCCAAAGGACAATAGCCGCAAGAACGACGATTATCAACACCGCACTGATTTTTGTACGCATACAAAAATACCATACTGAACTTAATTCATAATGTCAATCTACATGTAATATCTCTACTTTTCTAGACCCTCTTTCTTTGCTTTCCTAAGCTCAAGCACAACTGGGATAAAGGTTATAAAAATAATTCCTAAAGCAATCGGTATCATATATTGCTGTAGGTTTGGTATGTGATTTCCTAAAAAATAAGCAAGTGAAATAGTACCTCCTGTCCAAATTGCGGCACCGATTACGTTATATACAAAAAAATCTTGCACATTCATTTTTGAAATTCCCGCCAAAATAGGAGTAAATGTTCGAATAATTGGCATAAATCGTGCAAGGATAATAGCTTTTTTTCCATGCGTATTAAAAAAGTGTCTTGTTTGATTAATATGCTTTTGTTTTATAAACCAACGTTCCTTTTGGAAGAAAATGTCACCTAACTTCCAGCCTGTATAAAATCCGATTCCATCACCAATAATTGCTGCAATAAAAGTTGAAATAATAAGTATTTTAATATCAAAAAAACCTAAACTAGCTAGAATGCCTGCAGTAAATAAGAGTGATGCGCCTGGAAGAAAAAAACCAAAAGGAATACCTGATTCAAATAAAATAATTCCGGCAATACCGATAAGTCCAAAGCTTTTTATTAGTTCTGTGGGGTCTAAAAAATGCATAACTTTTGTTGATAAAAACATTATACATTCTTTTCTAAAATTTCATCTCCAATTATTAAAATGTTGGAATGTCTATAAAAGATCAAGGAGTAATTGTAGATATTGGAATTATCGTTAAAA
>JBBRPW010000020.1:0-10651 GCA_038227435.1 Minisyncoccia bacterium
GGAAGAGATACTGCAATTAAAAATGAAGAGAGGCAAATGAGAATTCTAATGCAGCAAAGTTTCAGTGACACAGGAACTTTTGCTGGTGTTCAAACACAAAGCTGGATTACTGGTTCAGGAGATTGTTCAGTTTATGTTGGAACATATGCGGCACAGGCCAAACAAATTTGTTTAGCAATTGTTAGCTTATCACTTTCAAGTGGTAGTGGTTATTTATGGTCAGGAACAGCTCTTTTAGGTTCTGATCCAAACCAAAATAAATATTATTCAATAATGGCCTATCTCCCTGGTAAAGGAGCCTTTTTCTGTATGGGAAGTAACGGACAAAATACCGACACGGGAACTGCTTCATCACCAACACCCTGGTCGCAACCTGGCTGTTACGGCGATGCAAATCTTTAATTCACCCTCGTCTCAATAAGCGGAGCATACTTTTTTAAGATGTTTGCAGAAGTTTCTGTTCGTAATTTTATTTCTTCTGTATCGATAAAATCAGCGATATTTCTGGGCCTTAAAAAGTCGGCTTCGATTTGTGCAAGTAACTCAGGTTGATTATCTTCGTATGTTACATAATGCTCTTTTCTGATTTTATTAAACTTTTTGAGTAGTTTGTCTGTAATAATAGTTGTAACTACTTGCGTATATGACATTCCTCCGATGTCTTCGTCTTTTCCATTTTCAAACAATTTAATATCGTACCCAGTGTCGGTTCGTAAATCTCTTTCGAAATTAAAGAGGTTTTGTTTTTTTAGAAACAATTCAACTGCATCATCAATCATATCGTTCACGCCAAATACAATATTTGGATCATCGACATGAATTACTAATGTATCGGCATGGTTTACGAAGCTTTCAAGATTTTGGGGGACTTTCATTTGAAAATTATGATTTTCACCGTACCTGGTTTTAATATCTAAAAATAATTCTTTCAGAAACTCTGCCAATGACTTCAGAGCTTCTTCTAATTCAAGCTCTGTATTCTGATTAAACCTATTAAAATTAATGGTTCTGTACACTTTGGGAACAACAACTAATTCTCCCTTCGATGTTTCCACTCGGTCTTGCAGATCGGCACTCAAACTTCCGTGCACTAAACGCAACCAACCACTAGATATAAGTGCGGAGGTTTCATATTGAGTTCTTTCACCAAGTGGTCTAATTTCTTTCAGTACTGCCTCAACTAATTCACTAGAATAGAGTCCTCTTGCGTGATCACCTCCCAACATTCTTATTGCTTGCTTAAGAGTATCTTTTGATAACTTTGTATTTAAATAATGTCGAACAGACCGCCCGATTTCATACTCATCAGCCATTGAAATATTTTCTTTTCTCAACTTCTTTTCTATTTCATCGATCGCCTCTCCCTTTGCAAATGAACGACCATTAATTTCTTCCGCATTCACTTTTCCAATTTCTTCTGTAGCACCCTCAACCAGAACTTCCGCTTCTAATTCCTGAGGTGTGGGAATATTTAACAAAGCACGCTCTTTTTCGCGCTTTAGTATATATAACTCATTCACCTTATTTCGAAGCATTTCTTTAGGACCTCGAGGAATCTTTCCTAGATCTGGTTTTTTCTCGCTCAGAAATCGATTAATCCGTGCAGTTATTTCATGTGCTTGATACTCTTTTTCCCCAGATACAACAGATCCAACGAAATCAATAAGCGTAAATAATTCATCGAAACTTTTAACATCATAAATTCTCTCTAAAAACTCAAGTGATTCTTTCCCCTCGCCTTTATGACCCGGCTGCAATATTGTTCTGTGTATATCATCTCGCATATCTGAATCAAACCCCTCCTCTCGCCCACTATGATAATTGCTTATAGATTCTTCACTTTTCATAATTAAATATTAGCATTCAATAGATACTTGAAAAATATTCTACATCTTCACTCTTCTTTAGTTAAAATAATCTAAAAGAAATATTTGCTGGGGGTACAAAGACTGATGCATCTTTATTCCATACTTGGCAATCGTAATCGTACATATTTTGAAAATCTTGAGCGTTTGTACTTCCTGTTCCTTTTACCGCTGTATTTCCAGGCACATTAACCGGAGTTCCTGAAATTGAAGTTGTGGCTTGAGTATTTTTAGCCTTTTTGAAACCTTGATTCATCATTGAAGACCAAGAGTACATGAAATCTTTGTCGGTAATAATGTGTGAGGTCATAACACCAGCACTTCCTGCATGTATTTTAAATTCACCCGCAACATTTTCGCCCGACACAAATACATGACCATCCATTTGCATCTTTGCTTGATTTGAAGAGAAAGTACATTCATAATCTTTTCCATATTTTGCTAAATCTGCAAGTGAACCGTGTACTTTAACTTTTCCACTTGCGTCGACTGACGCTTCATCTTTTTTTACCTTATCGTTATTAACACTATCAGTATTATTTTCCGTCATTGCACTTTTTTCAACGTTTACTTTATTGTGTGATTTTGAATACCAAACTCCCCCACCAACAATAATTGCCAATGCCACGATAATAAGAGGAATAATAAAACCTTTTTGTGAGTTTTGCATAAATAAATATTAAATAATTATAAACAGTGTGTACCTTAAACTAGATACAATTATATCACGGATGAGTGTTACCGCTTTGCGTATTCGTGTTGCCGATCAGGGACTCGAACCCCAATACCATCCTCCAGAGGGATGTGTCCTACCATTAGACGAATCGGCATTATTAACATTGCTAAACAGTGTTTTGAGAATAACACTTATAGATAAAAAGTGAAGTTGATCGAGAACATTTAAAAAGTTCTATGTCCTAAAACAATTCCCCTTTTTCAGTCTCAATAATCTTCATAAATTCGTCGAAATAAGCAATAACTATCGTATCGTCGTGTAGTTTTTTACGTTTTAGGGAAATCAACATATCAAAGCTGACTTTATTTTGTTTCCAGGTCCTTCTCTTATCTAGATATACATTAAAAATTGGCTGTACCTTATCGAGTGCGTACACGAACTTAGATTCGTCGTCTTCCTTTTTTTCATATTGATGAATGAGTGCTGTTAATTCTGAAAATTCAGTAAACTCTTTTTCAATTCTCTTAAGTGCTGCTTCTTCACGTTCAACTTTTTCAACTTCACTAGTATCTGTTCGGCCGAAAAAACTTGTATCCCCTGCATATGTTTCAACAATGTCGTGAACGAGTGAATATGAAATTACTTTATTAATATCGAGTATAAACTTCCCTGTACTCACCATGTACCAAGCAATCATTGCCAATTGATACGAATGTTCTGCGTCATTTTCCTGACGATCTTGTCCATTTACTAAAAGTTTCCGCTCAATCAATCTAAAATTATTCAAAAACTCTGCGAATTTTAAAATATTTTGAATTGAGGGGTTCATACGTCTATTATATCGTCTTTTTGGATATATGTTTCTGCTCAATTTCACCTATTTTTGGCACTTTTCGCCTTACTTATTGGCTTATTTTTTGGCTTATTTCAGACTTTTTCCAACAACCTTAATAAACTCACTAAAAAGTGGATGTGGAGAGAGTGGTCGTGCTTTAAATTCAGGGTGAAACTGAGTTCCTAAATAAAATGGATGTTGATCAAATGGGAGCTCGGCAATTTCCATTAATCGCCCATCTTTTGATTTTCCAGAAAATCGTAAACCGTGCCCTTCAATTTCAGAAATGTATTCAGGATTTACTTCATATCGGTGTCGATGTCGTTCTAAAATTTTATTTGTTTTATATGCATGTTCAGCAACAGTTCCTTTCATTAAGTGAGCTTCATAGGCTCCCAACCTCATACTTCCCCCAAAATTTCCGGCGTCTAAATTTTTTCGCTGTTCTGGCATAATATCAATTACAACATGCGAACTATTGGGATCAATCTCAGCTGTATGTGCGTCTTTCCATCCTAAAACATTCCTCGCATATTCAATTACCATTAATTGCATTCCATAGCACAAACCAAAACATGGAATTTTGTGTTCTCGTGCAAATCGTAAAACATTTATTTTTCCTTCAACACCTGTTGATCCAAAGCCTCCGGGAACAACAATACCGTCATACTCTTTCAAAGCATTAAAAATGCGACCTCCATTTGTTGTAGCGGTGCTGTATTTCCCTTCGTAATCCTTAGCATTTAACCAGTGTAATTTCGCTTTAAAACCCTGTGAATAGGCCGAAAACTTAATAGCCTCAATTACCGACACATATGCATCCGCAAGTACAAAACCTCCTGTTTCGAAATATTTTCCTACTACTGCAATATTTAAAACCTTATCGGCATTTTTTACACTTCGCACAAATTTTTTCCAACCATTAATATTTGTTGGACTATCTTTAAGCTTCAGTTTTCGCATTATGAGTGAACCAATATTGTCACGCTCAAAGTTAAGTGGTACATCGTACACACTATCAATATCGGGAGCAGAGATAATACAATCCGTGGGTACATTACATGAAATGGCAATTTTTTCTTTTCGTTTATCGTCAACAGGTACTTCACTTCTAGCAATAATCACATCCGTATGAACTCCATATGAATTTAATTGTTTAATAGCGTTCTGCGTCGGCTTTGATTTCATCTCGCCCAATTTATTTGGAATTGGCATATAACTTACCATCACAAACAGTACATCTTCTGGAAACTTTATTTTCATTACGCGCGCTGCTTCAATAAACATTACATTTTGATAATCCCCAACTGTTCCTCCAATTTCCACAATTGAAATATCAGATTTCGAAACCGACGCTGAATTTTTTATTCGATCAATAATTTCATCACGAATTGCATCGGCATCTATACATTTTCCTTTAAAACCCAACGCCCGCTCTTTATCAATTACATATTTGTATACCATTCCACTTGTCATATAATCACTTTTTTCAACATCTCGATTTAAAAACCGCTCATAATTTCCCATATCTTGATCCGTCTCGAGTCCACTATTTAAAACAAAAACCTCACCGTGTTCGGTGGGGTTCATTGTGCCGGCGTCGACGTTTAAATATGGGTCAACTTTTACAATATTTACTTTTTTACCTTTTCCTTCAAGAATCGTTCCGAGTGATGATGTGGTAATTCCTTTTCCTACTCCAGACATTACTCCCCCGAGGACGAAAATATATTTATGGTTTTTTAAATGAGATGGTTGCTGTTTCGCTGTCTTAACTGATGCTTTTCTTTTTTTTGTAATTACTGATGATACACGGGTTTTGGTAGACTCCATGTTTATTAATTCTACTCCGCTTTATTCTTATAGATAGTCTTGACGAGCGAACTTAAAAGATGAATAGAAGTGCCAAAATACCAACAATAATTCTATACCAAGCAAATACATTGAATGAATTCTTTTTAATAAACGATAGGAGGCTGGCAATTACGGCGTAGGCTACAAAGAAAGATGCGAGAAAACCAACCGCAAGCACCCCTAGTTGATCATTATTGAAACTAGAAGCGTTTTTATAAATATCATATAACGTTGCAACTACCATCGTTGGAATGGCGAGCATAAATGAAAAATCAACCGCCTTCTCACGGCTAATATTTAAAAGTCTCCCCCCATACACCGTTGCTGCGGAGCGAGAAACTCCAGGAATTAACGCTAAACATTGATAACAACCAATTAAGAAGGCTTTTTTAAGCGTGATGCTTGCATATGTTTTTTGCAATTTTATTTCAACAGGATTCATTCCTTCTTGGTTTTCTACTTTGCCTTCAACACCAGCCTGCATTCCTAGTTCAGTATCAATTTCATCCTTACCTTCCCTATCTTCCTTATCTTTAAAGTACCTTTCCAAGAAAAGCATGGCAATTCCTCCCAAAATAAGCACCCAAGCAATGGCGCTTCCATTTCCTAAAAGCTCCTTTATTTTTTTATACAAAAGCAATCCAACAATTCCAGTTGGAATAAATCCGACAATCGACTTAAGCATTAATTGTCGACTGCTCATTATTTTTTTTCCAAAAAATAATACAGCGGCTAAAATTGCACCGGATTGAATAATAATATCGAAACTCTTTGTAAATTGAGTTGCTGATATTTGTAAAATTTTAGTGGCAAAAACAATATGAGCTGTTGATGATACAGGTAAGAATTCTGTTATTCCTTCAACAATTCCTAAAATAATTGATTGTAAAATATTCATACACCTATTATATATTTAGGCAATTAATTTTAGTACTATCTTTTATTGATTTGTACTTGTGCACTGAGACTATTTCCAAGTTGTTGATTTCCTTTTGCCGCTTCTTCAAGAACGATAGAATTAAGAACTCGAATTGCTTCTGCGTCGATTGATATGAGCATTGCTTTAAATAGATGAAGTCCTTCTTTCTTGTACTCTACAAGCGGGTCACGTTGACCATATCCTCTTAGATTTACACTACTTCGGAGGTAATCCATCATTTCTAAGTGATCTACCCAGAAAAGATCGATGCTTTGAAGGAGAATAGTTCGGAGGATTGCAAAAAAGCTTTCATCCCCAATTTTTGCTCGTTTAGCGTCTGAAACAGCTTTCTCGTCTTCGGTCATCTGACCTATCAATAGGGCGTATTGTTCTTCAATCACAGTCTTATCTCCTAGTAAAACAGCTCTACGTCGCTCGTATACTGATCTTCGTTGTTCGTTTAATACGTTGTCGAAATCAAGTACGTGCCTACGTGCATCGAAATGGAATCCTTCAATTTTAGTTTGAGCACTTTCAAGCCCCCGAGTAACCATGAAGTTTTCAATTGGTTGCTCTTCAGGAATTCCGAGTCGCCCCATGATATTTTTAACAGCGTCCGATGCAAACACTCGCATCAAGTCATCTTCCAAAGATACGAAAAATTGGGTGGCACCTGGGTCTCCTTGTCGTCCTGATCGTCCTCGAAGTTGATTATCGATCCGACGAGCTTCATGACGCTCAGTTCCAATTACAAATAATCCACCAGCTTTTCGAATTTCGTCTGAGTCTTCTTGCGTTGCAAATGGGCCCCCAAGTTTAATGTCCACTCCTCGTCCTGCCATGTTTGTGGCAATGGTTACCGCTCCTTTTTTACCAGCACCTGCAACAATTTCTCCTTCTTTTTCAGCAAACTCTGGTTTTGCATTCAATATTTGATGTGGAATTCCTTCCTTCTTTAAATAGAGTGAGAGTAATTCATTTTTTTCAATTGATACAGTTCCCACAAGTACAGGTTGGCCTTTTTCGTGAATCTCTTTAATTTTTTTTGCTAGTGTAATAAATTTTCCTTTTTCAGTTTGAAAAATAAGATCATTTGAATCGATTCGGGCAATATCTCGATGAGTTGGAACTTCAATTACTTCAAGTCCGTACACTTTCAAAAATTCTTCAGCACTTGTTTTGGCAGTTCCCGTCATTCCCGCGAGTTTTTTATACATTCTAAAATAATTTTGAAATGTAATAGATGCAGCCGTTCGTGATTCACGCTGTACAGTTACACCCTCTTTTGCCTCAATTGCTTGGTGTAACCCCTCAGACCAGCGTCTACCAGGCTGTAGGCGGCCTGTAAACTCATCTACGATCATAATTCCGTCCTCTTTAATAACGTAGTGCTTATTTAAGTGAAATAATGCCTTAGCCCGCACAGCATTTTCAAGATGATGTACCAATTTAATTCCACCAGCGGTATATAAATTATCGATATTTAAAAGTTTTTCGGTTTTTTCAATTCCCGCATCAGTTAAAGTAATTGCTTTTCTTTTTTCATCAACTTCATAATCGGAAATAGGTTCAAGTTTTTTAACAATCTTGGCGAATTTTACATACAAATCTTCTGATTCTTCAGCAGGGAGTGAAATAATAAGTGGAGTTCGCGCTTCATCAATTAAAATAGAATCGATCTCGTCAACAATCGCACAATTAAATTCTCGCTGACGAATGTTTGTTGGATTATATTCTAAGTTATCTCGCAAATAATCGAAACCGAATTCATGGTTAGTTCCATAAGTAATATCAGCTTCATATGCTTGCCTTCTGGTACATGGTTTAAGAAATTCATTTTCAACTTTAAATACTGCCGCCTCTTCTTGAGTTTTATCTCGCAGTCCATGACTCTTATCATATAGGTATGAAGAATCGTGATTTACAATTCCAATACTTAATCCTAAAAAAGAAAAGACTTCCCCCATCCATGCAGCATCACGACGTGATAGATAGTCGTTTACTGTAACCACATGAACTCCCATTCCAGTAAGTGCATTTAAGTATGCAGGGAGTGTGGCTACCAATGTTTTACCTTCTCCAGTTTTCATTTCAGCAATTCCAGAGTTATACATAATCATTCCTCCAATTAATTGAACATCATAGTGACGCTGCTTTAGTGTTCGAACAGATCCTTCTCGTACCACAGCAAAAGCTTCAGGAAGTAAACTATCGAGGCTTTCTCCTTTAGTAAGTCGATCTTTAAACTCTACTGTTTTGGCTTTGAGAGCATCGTCCGACAATGTTTTTAAACCTTCTTCCAAGGCATTAATTTTTTCTACCGTTTTTTGGTATTTATAGACGATTTTCTGACTTCGACCTGCAAACATTCGATTAAATAAACTGGGTGAATTCATGGTGAAATCACTATAACATACGTATATATAGTGCAAGTCTTTTTTGAAATAAAATATAAATTTGAGTCTAGAAACAAAAAATCCCCTATTGGGGATTTTTGTAGTATCCTTCGATACTTGGAAAATTATTTTCGTTTTCCTTTTTTTGCAGCCTTTCGTTTCTTTGCAGCTGGCTTTCGCTTTGCTGCTTTCTTTGCTTTCTTTTTCATTGCCATATAAGTATTGAAATTATTTATAAAATACATGCGCTTCGACCTTCAAGGGAACAAATTGTTTTTGAAAATATTTTGTTGCGCAAGTTCTAAAGTAATTATCTATCTAAAAAAATATTTGCACAATGCTTTTTTTATTTAAATGTGGATAAGTATTTTATTTTTTTGTATTACATAAATATTTTTTGTAAAAAAATTTTGTTCAATGTAATCTATTTTAATTTTTATTATGAAAATATTTTATATGTATCGACAAGTTGTTCCCAAATAATTTAAAGTAAAATTCAAAATATATTATTCAATAAAAAATGCATAACAAATTTTGCAATCTGTTATGCATTCTTATTACGTACTCATATGGTCAGCCGGTGCGAGCTCCAAAGTAAACATCTATGTGAGTGCAGTGGCTGACCATAAAAAAACACAATTTCATTTATTCATTTTTGTTTCTTCTATATCATCTTAGCAAGGATTGAAATAAAAACACAAAGCCGTTTCCCCGAAGGAAAACGGCCTGTGCGATGTTTACTTTGTTAAGAGCTCACCATTAATAGTGTGCCCCACACCCCTATAATGTAGCATAACTGGGCAAAAAGTCAAGTTTAGCTCTATAATAAGCCCTTTTGTGGCTCTATTTAATAGTTTTTAGAGTTGAACTTGCAGTACTTGAGCCGTTAATTTGAGCGATGATTAAGTCGATAGTAATTTTTCCAGGTGGATAGACTTTTGCTGTAGCCTCTAATAGTTTAATTGCAGTTTCTTTATCTCCATTTTCAGCATATGTCAGTGCAACTCCCTCTCTGTTATTTAGCCATTGTGTGACTCTGTCTTTAGTGTGACCACTTTCTATATAGGCAGCTAGAAGTCTTTCATCAACTGCAGCTGTGTAATGTGCTAAGCGTGTAGCAATATCAACAGCCGGAAGATCAACTAATGCCTTAATTTGTGAGTCTGTAATATCTAATCTATCAGCATATGCCGAAGCGATTGCATACAGTTGGTGCGCTTCTGGATTTAATGGATATAAATCAACCGCTTTTTTAAATTGTTCCAGTGACTGGTCAAATGAAAGTTTTGAATTTTCAATATTCGATTCTTTTTCTTTAGGTGTTTTTGTTTTTCCTGAAGCTCCATCAATTAAATTAGTAGCTTCATGTCGAAGTGATACTCCCCGTCCTAAATACAATGATCCTAGTTCATACAGCATTGTTTGTTTTGAAGGAGAATTTTGAATTGCTAGCTTTAAATTCTTTTCTGCGTTTAGAGTATCACCCGCTGACTGAAGATACGAAGCATAGAACAAATATGTTCTTGCGTCCCTTGGAGAATCCGAAATTTGCTTATTGTATTCAGATCTTACAAATGCATCCCACTCTGTTTTTTGTGCATTATCAACTTGAGATTGTAATACTTGAACTGCTTTTGAAACCAATTGTTCTCTTGTTTCTGCTCCCCCAATTGGACCTCTTCCTACAATTGTTTTAAATATATCAAGTGATGTTTTAAAGCCTGTTGTAGGACTTGGTGGAGTTTGCATTGCTGTTATTAAGTCTTGAGAAGATGCATAAGAAATATATACGCCCCCGTACATGAGGAGTAATGCCACAATAATAAGTGCCGCGGGGAATAGTGGGAGTAAGGCTCCGGCATTTTTAACTATGTGTCCATTATGTGTTTGTTCTTCTAATTGGTTATCTTGCTCTGCGCGAATATCGCGATAAGACACAAAACCTAGGAACGTTGCAAAAACAATATAGCTAGAAATACTGTCGAATACGAATAGATTGTGAATAAAATATCCAATTAGTAACGATGTAAGAGCTACCTTTTCCTCAAAATTAAATGCTGGATTATCTCGGCGCCTCCAAATCGCATAAATAGAAACTCCGTATAA
>JBBRPW010000021.1:0-10098 GCA_038227435.1 Minisyncoccia bacterium
AATTTTAATTTCTAGTTAGTTATGTATTGGACACTTCCCATCTACCAATTCATAATCTGTTTTTTCAAGCTCACAACAAAAACAATATTTTGATTTATAGTTTTTTAAATAAATATCTCCTTTTTCATTACATGCATTCCAAAATGCTTCCGCAGATGCGATATGAGTTTTATCAGTAGTTCGAATAAAACTATTAAAAGATAAATTTAAAAGTCCTTTTAATTCTTTATACCTCTCTGCGTGTCCATCGACGTATTCTTGAACGGGTACATTTTTTTCTTGGGCTTTTTCTAAAATTTTTGCTCCATGCTCGTCAGTCCCTGTATTAAAAAATACTTCATTCCCCTGCTTGGTGTTATAGCGAGCAATCACATCGGCTCGGATAATTTCCATAGCAAAACCAACATGCGGTTCAGCATTAACATATGGAAGGGTGGTTGTAATGTAAAAAGGTTTATTCATGTGAATTATTTAATTGTTCTTTATCTAATCTTAACAGTTTTTTAAAAGCTCCATCAACTCAACTTTTAACTTCTCATCATGCGGCCCAATAATGGCTAAATTGGAATGGCTCGATACAAAAAATTTCTCGGCCATTTCTTTCAGGTCTTCTGCGGTAACTTCTTCGATTTTTTTAGTTTCATCTTCAGGAGATAAAATTGGCTCATTATATAATTCTTGGAATCCATAAAAATCGGCTAAGTCGTCTGAAGATTCAAGTCCTAAATACATCCGACCAATCTTTAGATCTTTTATTTTTCGAAGTTCTTCCTCACTCACTGGTTCATTTTTTACTCGTTTTAATTCCTCTATAATTCCTTTGATTGCTTCCTCTACTCTTTCGTTTGCAACCCCTGCACGAATATTAAAATTACCCGAATCAATTCCCGTATCAAGATATGTGCCTATGTAGTAACAAATACCGAGCTCTTCTCTCATTTTTTGAAATAGACGAGAACTCATTCCTCTTCCAAGTAATGTTGAAAGCATATTTGCCTTCCAGTAATCTGGGTCGAAACGATTAATTCCTTTAAATCCTAAAACCAAATGGGTTTGATCGATTTTCTTTTCAGCAAGTGCAATTCTTGGTTCAACTTGTTCAATTGTATTTACAACTTTCACAGGGGCTTTATTTGTTGAAATATCTTTAAATAAAGTTTCAACTTGTTGTATTACTTTTTGATCATCGATATGGCCTGCAACAACAATTACTGTTTTCTCAGCAATATAATGTTTTGCTCTGTAATCAATGAAATCTTGTTGAGAAAACTTTAAAATATTTTCTTTAGGGCCAATAATAGGCCGTCCGGAAGGTTGATCGCCGTAAATAAGTTTGTCATACACTTCACCAACTTTGTGATCGGGACGATCTTCGTACATATTAATTTCTTCAATAATTACTCCTCGTTCCTTTTCAATTTCTCCTTTTGGAAGCGTTGAATTTAAAAATAAATCAGAAATAATATCAATTACTTTTTCAGTGTGACGTGCATGTGCTTTGGCATAGTAGCCAGTATATTCATTTCCAGTAAATGCATTTGAAAGGGATCCGATGGCGTCGAGCTCACTGTTAATTAATTTAGACACTGGCCGTTTTACAGTTCCTTTAAAACACATGTGCTCTAAAAAGTGAGAAATTCCATTTTCTTCAACTGATTCATAGTCAGAGCCAGTAGCCACCATCACCATTGCAGTAACGGTTTGATTTTGCTCCATTGGAACTAAAATTAGACGTAAACCATTTTTAAAGGTTGTTTTTGTATACGGAATAGAATTTTGAGAGGCATTAATTTGTTGATCGGTCATAGTTAAGTGAGTGTAGCAAATTATGTGAAAATAAGAAAAAGGAATGATAATGTCTAGAAATTCGTTAAAAATAAAAATTATCCGCCGGTGCATGAAGCAACGGCGGATATTAATCTAGTAGATGATTGTCTAATCGACTCTCAAGATGGCTCGGGTAATCCCATTTTCTTCAGTGTGTGTAACCTGCGAAGAGTAGACTGTAGGGAGGTTCATCACCTGAAGGATAATTGGATCATTCCGAAAAATACCGCGACCAAGGAGTTCAACTATGGCAGCATGGAAACCTTCAAACACGGTTGGGAGAATTGAAAAAGACGGAAAACCGATATGGGGCGAAAAATTAGAGTTCATTAAGGGAATAAAAGGATAGAGGTTGAAGAAAATGGTTTGCTCAAATTATCGACAAATAAAAGAACAAATCCTTTACTGATTATGCATTGAAAAGTACTTTTTTCAAATTATCAATCATAACTCGCTCCTGCTCACCCGTATCTCGATGGCGAACTGTTACAGTATTATCTTCCAAACTTTGAAAATCAATTGTTACACAAAACGGAGTTCCAATTTCATCTTGCCGTCTGTATCGCTTTCCAATATTTCCATTGTCATCAAACATAATACTAGGCTCAATCATTCGTAAATTTTTCCAAACCTCTTGTGCTTTCGCTACGAGTTCTGGTTTATTTTTAAGTAATGGCGAAACAGCCGCCTTCATGGGAGCCACTTGTGGAGCAAACTTTAAAAAGATTCGCTTTTCAGCTTTTAGAGCTTCTGGGGCAACATTTCCTTCATTTCCGCTTTTATCAATACTATTTACCTTTGCTTCGCTTTCTTTATTTCCCAAATCATCCTCGCTATATGCATCTGAAATTACAGCAAGTACTAGTCGATCGAGGCCAAATGTTGGCTCTATACAATGAGGAATAAACCGAGCTTTTGTTTCTTCATCAAAATAACTTAAATCAACTTTACTTGATTCAGTGTGCGCTTTTAAATCGTGGTCAGTTCGATATGCAAGGCCGAGTAATTCTTTTTGCCCAAAAGCAAAATCAAATTCAGTATCAACACTTCGTTTTGAATAATGGGCGCGATCAGCAGCATCAACTTCAATCTTATGAATTTTTTCTTTTGATAAGCCGAGGTCTTCAGTTAAAAATTTAATTTGTTCTTCGTAGAGAGCATCGAATGTTTCATTCACTTTTGCATCATCGCGAGGATCGACAAAATATTCAATTTCCATTTGTTCGAGTTCTCGTAATCGAAAAATAAAATCTCGTGGCGCGATTTCATTTCGAAAGGCTTTTCCGATTTGTGCCATACCAAAAGGAAGTTTTGGATGAAATGTATCTAAAATATTTTTAAAGTTTACAAACATTCCCTGAGCAGTTTCAGGACGCAAATATGAGATTGAGTTTTCGTCAGTTCCTCCACCAACATGAGTCTTAAACATCATGTTAAATTGTTTTACTTCGCCGAGCGCATTTCCATCTGGACTTTTAATTTGTTTTTCTTTAATGAGTGAATTCATTCCAACAATATCAAGGCCAAGTGCACTTAATCCTGCTGCTTCAATTAAGTGATCGGCCCGGTACCGTTTATTTGTTTTCAAATCTTCAACAAGTGGGTCGGTAAATCCCCCAACGTGACCGCTCGCTTTCCACACGTTTTGATTCATTAAAATTGCAGCGTCCATTCCGTGCATGTCAGTTCGATTTAATACAAAACGCTTCCACCATAATTGTTTAATATTATTTTTGAGAGCAACTCCAAGTGGCCCGTAATCAAAAGTTCCTGCGAGTCCTCCGTAAATTTCAGACCCTTGAAAAATAAAACCACGGCGTTTTGTGAGAGAAATGATGTCTTCCATTTTTGGTTGCATATAGGCACTTTAGCAGATTTTTTGAGTTTTATAAATAAAAACACCACCCGCGGCAATGCTGAATTGCATTGCCAGGGGTGATGAGGTTGAGTGTTTACTCTTCGAGGCGAAGCCTACCAAACTTTTCCAGTTCGTCTCGAACTTCACGAGAAATTGCTTTCTGTTCGTCATCGGTCAAACTGAATGCCGAAATATAATCGGGATTCATGAAAGCTTCGAGGATGAAGTTCTCAAGAGCGGTTCGTCCTTCGGTAATAAGCACGGCTGGACCCGCTCCAATACCAAGGCTCGAAAGTGGCACCTTGCGAATTGCTTCCGCGAGCTTTAGCTTTTCGGCAAGATTGAGCGCTTCGTAAAGGTCGCTGATGTGGGAGTGAGCAATGTACATCTTGTAATGCGCTCTCTCAACTGCCTTATGTGCACGGAGCAACGCTTCAGACTTCGAAGCCTTCTTACTCTTTGAGCTAATGGCTCGTTCTACCTTGATGGCAGCAGTTTCCTTATCGACCAAGCCGTTGTAATACGGCAGAGCTTTGAGAAGAAGTGTGTACGAGGCGGGGTCGCCAGGACCCTTGTCGTTTTCCTTCATTTCATCACCGAAAGCAGCAAAGGATGCAGGAATTTGGATGAAGAGAGCGAATGCAACAACAATGAACAGAAAAACAAACCAGGCGGAAATGGGGCGAAGGCGAGTATTCATATTAAGAACTTAGGGAATTTCTGGGGGGTGAATTTATTCACTAGATTTATATAATGAATATATAGACGAGTCAAATCAACTTAATTAACTATATGTTTTAAATTTTGATTTAATTTTACTGACCTACTACTCCTTCATTTACTTTAGGAGTATCTCCGAGTGTGGCCGTAGTTACAGGTACTGCTCCAGATGAAAGAGCTACTCCCGTGTATGCATCGGTTCCGGAAACGAGAAATTGATTAGTTAAGGTTGGAGCATATCCTCTTTGAGTAATACTTGGAAGGATTGAAACTTGAAATGAAACAGTTCGAGGTGGTTTTGAATTTAAATTTCCACTTCCCGCTTTAATTACACCTACTTCCCACCTCACTTCATTTCTATTTCGATCATATATTAATTTTTCTGTATTTTCTGGGGAGACTTTTCCTAACCATGCAACATACGTTGGAAGTGATGTTGTTACCAAAACATCTTTTGCATTATTAAATGAGTTGGCCAATGACATTGTAACTGTATATGTTGTTGGTAGATCAACTTTAGGAGGATTAGGGCCAGTGTTTGTAAACGGACCATTAAAATATGAGGCATAGGAATTAAGCGATACATACGTAGGAATTGCAATTACCGATTCAGCCGTTGCTACAATATTTTCAGGGACATTATTTTCAGATAATCGCCTTGCATTCACATTTAAAACCATTTTAAGTGAAGGGTTTTCGTATATAGAACCTGAAATATTTGTTGGATTCTTTAGTGTAATAAAGAATTTTAGTTCCCCAACCTGACCAGGAGCAATTTCTTTAAGTTCTGTATTAGTTTGAGAATTCCAAATAATAGATTTTGAAATTGATTGATAAAATCCATCTGTTACATTGATTCGAGATTCATCTAATAATAATGCTGACGAACTGGCTGAACTAAATGTAAGTTCAAAATTTGGATCGGAAATTGGGGCGTTCGAAGTATTTCGCCATAACACTTTCGCGGTTATAAATTTCCCTGCTTCACTTACATAACCACCTCTTGTTCCTTCAATTTCAATATCCGTAGCAATAAATGGTTGTTTAATTGCAACATCACGAACTACTCCAGCAAATTTTGTATAAATTGTTTTTGACGTTGAAGAAGCGCCACTTCCTACATCAACTCTAAAAATTTTAGACTCGGTAGTTTGGCCTTGAATTACTCCGTCAATTTGAATTGTTCTTGATCCCCCCGGTTCAACATCTCCTAGCATCCACTCATTTCCAGCTTGAAAATTGAATCTTTTATCTGCAGATCCAATCCCTGCCTCAAATACTGGATCTGGAGTAAATTTCTTTACCACAAATCCTGATGGATAAGCCACGCTAATTAATGCATTTTGAATTACTTTTTTTGCATTTGAGACAACATTTATTTTTAAACTAAACTCTTGGTTTGCGCTTACTTCTTTTAATGAGTCGACAGTGAGGGTAAGTGGTGCAGCTTCGAGCGTTAGGTCATATGTTTTTTGTCTACTGAAAATTGAATTGGAACCCGGAATTCGATATTCAAATGTAAATTTAACTTGTTTTGAAGTTCCTGTTTCTCCAAAAAAACTAGCACTCACAACTTTATTGGCTGTTCCTAATTGATTAACCGTTCCAATACTATATACCTCGTGCACCATTGGTCTGGTCTGGTCAATTACCTGCCTTGTTCCATCAGGAAAATCAACAATTAAATCTGCCAGCTCTAAATCTACTTTATTTCTATTTTGAACTTGAACAGTGAAGTCGATATTGTCACTTGTTGCTACAGTTGTTGGACCCGAAATTGAAATATCAATATTGTTTGGTGTAATGACATTTAAACCTCGTTGATATACATAGAAAGCAATTCCAATTGACACAAATAGAAAGATGAGAGATGCAATAAAAATTTTAGTGAATAAAGATACGGGAATTTTCGGAAGTTCCAGCACTTCATCTTTTTTATGCTCGAAGTCAGTTGGTAAATTAGACTCAACCCCATGAAGCATGTGCTCAGGTTTCCTTATCACATCAGGTGATTTTTTTGAATATAATCTTTCTCCTAAATTTTCAAGTTTACTTTTTGGCGCCCCAAAATTAGGATCTCCATTTGAATTGGAGTTTGAGTTTGGAGTCGAATTAAAATGATTGAATGGATTGGGTTTAGAATCAGGCGAGTTTTCCATGTTGGTATTATAACCTATTATAATCCTAATTCTTTAATTGCTTGGTTAATTGCAATCACCATCGCTTTTCGATTTTGTTTTGTAAGGTTAATTTCGTTGGTTGAAAATGAATATTCAGTATTTTTGTTTGTTGATGTCGAACTACTGTACATCGATTTTACCAACTGTTCGCCAAATTCTGACGAAGCATCAATATAACCGAGAATAAATAATATTTTATAAACCGTTAAAATTTCAGCGGTCTCTATTTCCGCTTTTTCACTTGCTAAATAAAGATGAAATGCTTGAGCAACAAAAAATAAATCGGATAAAGTTTTTTGTATGTCGGACTGACCATTTTCACTCAGTTCCAAAACTGAAATAGGTAAAGACTCTATTTTTGCACTTCGAGACACATCGGTAAGCGTTGTTATAATTTTAGCAATTCGCGCCCAGGCTTTATAACTTTTTGGATCTGCTTTTAACACCTCACGTAAGCTTGTTACTCGCCATTTTTCACGGCCACGAACAGTCGATAAGTCGACCAATGAATATAATGAACTGTGGTATTTTAACTTCGACTGGTGTTTTCGAATTCCTTGTGCGGTTCCCGAAATAATTCCAAGTGTTTCGGTGAGAAATGTAAATGAGCGTGAGGCTTCATCGTATGGAGTGCTCTCAATTATAATCGCTTTGGTTTGATATACGTGATATGCCACGATAATTAATATTAATTCGAAAAATAATTAAGGCTCCGCAATTTCCACTAAGCAGCAACAGTAATTACAAATTGCATGTCATCAATTACTGATTCATTTTCATTTACCTCACTGTTTTCATTTACTGGATATTCAAACACGTCGATATGAGAAATGAGTGCAGTTTGTTTAAGCTCCAATTCGTGCTCGCCAATAAATTTCATTCCCCTATCGTTTGCTAATACATGTAGTTTTGCCATGTCGGTTGGAGTAAGCGTACTCTTTTTTCGAGCCTCCTGAATTTTTCGAATTAATTCTCGTACCTGCCCTTCAATTTTAAGCTCTGGTGTAATTTCTATATCAAGCCTTACTTCCCGCTTATCATCTTCATCGAATTCTGCATCGAAAATAACTTCCTTAATATTTACTTCGTCTTTAATCAGGCTTACTAAATCAAGTGTTTCCTCACCTCCATTCAAATCATATGAGTCTGTTCGAACAAAAAGTGCCTTAAGTGGTTGCCTCACTTTAATTCCCTCTTTTACTCTGGCTTCAAGGCCGAGCGACACAACATCGCGTACTTCTTTCATTTGTAATAATAAATTCTTTGAACTCTCATGTTTTGTTGCCATATCAACAGCTGTCGGCCAATTTTCTAAATGAATACTTTCATTTGTGAGAAATTGAGGTAATCGTTTTTGCAATTTCTGATACATGTACTCGGCTGTAAATGGCATAAATGGTGAAACTAAAAGAGAAAATTGATGCAAGGCATACGTAAGGGTTTGAAATGAGGAAATTCTGTCGGCTTTTAAGGCTTCAAAGTTGGCGTCACTTTCATCGGCTTTTTTTAAACGCTCTCGTGAACGACGAACATACCAAGTTGAAAGATTATCGAGAAATGGTTCGTAGGCGCGGGCTGCTTTATCGATATAAAATCCATCAAGTGCATTTGTAACTGTAAAATTAAGTTCATCGACTAATTCACACAACCAAAGATCGAGTGAATTAATTTTTTGCGAACTTGATTGATTATTTGTTCTCGGATCAGTTGGAAGAATTCCGGCAATTTCATCGTCTATATATAAGTCGATAAACGATAAAATATTATCGATTCGATTAATTACTTTTTTAACAACCTCATCGATTCCTTTTTCTGAGAATTTAACTTCTTCTCCTCGCACTGCAGGTGATGCCATTAAAAAGAGTCTGAGTGCATCTGCTCCATATTTATCAACTACAGGAATTACTTGAGGATAATTATTTAAACTCTTGCTCATTTTTTTGCCGTCTTCGGCCAAAATAAGACCTGAAACTGGTACATTTTTATATGCTCCTTTTCCAAAAAGAGCCACTGACAGTACGAGGAGCACATAAAACCATCCTCTTGTTTGATCAAGCGACTCTGAAATAAAGTCGGCTGGAAAAAGCGCACTGTTTGGCACATTAAAATCATCGCCATGCTTAAATGGAAAATGTTCTGAGGCAAATGGCATTGAACCTGAATCGAACCATGTATCGAATACGTCTGGAATTCGTTTCATAAGCTTCCCAGTTTCTTTATCGGTAAACATTACCCGATCAATGAAAGGGCGATGAAAATCGAGCTCATATGAATCGTTGTGAGGAATAAGAGCAAAATCAACATTCACAAAATCAGCATTTAATATTTCAGCAGTTTGTGGTGCATCTGTAGGAATTTTTTTGAACATATCAGCTTTATGAGTCATGCATCCTTCAGTTGAAAGCCCTTCAGCAACACATCCAAGCATCCAAATACATGATGAATGCGTAACAATTAGAACATTTTTTCCTTCATATGTTTTATCGAATTCGTACATAAATTCTCCAATACGATTTCGCATATCGTAGTAACTCTCACCATTTCCAAATGATGAATCGAATGTTGTTTGATTATTTTTATATGCAGCTAAAAATTCTTCGTGTGTTTTTCCTTCAAAATCCCCTAGTCCTATTTCATGAAGTCGTTCATCGAAAATAATCTGCTCTTTATTAAGGCCAAGTTCAGCGGCTAAAATTTCAGCGCTCTGGTGAGTTCGCAAAAGTGGCGATGCAACAATTAAGTTAATGTTTTTATCTTTTAATTTTTGAGCGGCATTTTTAATTTCTTCTTTTCCTTTTTCAGTTAAATTATATTTATTTAACAATTCAGCGCTCACAATATTGCTCACATTATTTTCTGATTCTCCATGTCGAATTGCCACGTAATTATTTCGACGTGTTTTATCTTTCAAATCTTTTAGGGATCCTAAAATAGAAACTACAGCTCCATCCTCACTTTTCCAAATTGGAAGTGGAGTTCCCCAAAACCTAGAACGAGAAACAGACCAGTCTCGAACATTTTCGAGCCATTCACCAAATCGCCCTGTTCCAATTTCTTTTGGCACCCATCCAATGTTTTTATTCGCTTCAATTAACTGGTCCTTAATGTCAGTTACTTTAATAAACCATGATGAAGTAGCGTAATTCAAAAGAGGTACACCTACTCGCCAATCGTGAGGATATGAATGCGTATACTTTTCTTTTTTAAATAATGTTCCCTGTTTTGCTAAATACTTAACTACTTCAACATCTGTTTTTGTTGGGTCGTCACCTGGTTTTGCTTGGAGACCAGCAAGCTCGGGAACTTCTGGTTTGATCACACCGTCCATTCCAACGTGTTGCAAAACGGGTAGGTTTTTTTCTTGACCCAGTTTTAAGTCATCTTCACCAAAAGCAGGAGCAATGTGTACAATTCCTGTTCCTCCTCGCTGTTCACCTGTTTCAACAAAATCAGCAGCATATACTTTCAAACAATTTTATTTATATTTAAAATAGGCGTTTATTTATTTATTAA
>JBBRPW010000022.1:0-8679 GCA_038227435.1 Minisyncoccia bacterium
ATAAATAATGTTTGCTAGCGTTTCTTCACTCCACGTGTTAACAATTTCTTTTGCATTCGCTTTATGAGCAGCACTTGTGCCTTTTTGTCCAAACGTCATGAGAAGATCTTCATCTCTCATAAACGAGAAGCCTCTTTCAGAAGCCTCAAGTTGAAAGCTCGAGATACCGAGATCAAGGATCACCCCATCAACTGTTTCAATTCCTCTTTTATTAAGGGCTTCTTTCATTGTGCGAAAGTTCTCATTAATAAAAGTAAAATTAATTACAGTGGATGAATTAGGATGATCCAATCCGTTTTCTTTTGTGCTATGTAAATTTTTTGATAAAAACTTTGAGAGTTTTTCGTGTGCCCGCTTTTCGGCATCTTCATCGAGGTCGAATCCGATGATATGAGCTTTTGGCTTAGGCTCTGTAGTGTGATCAAAATTTGAAGCAAAAATTGTTGTTAACTGTTCGGCGATTAACGCGCTGTGCCCTCCTCCTCCAAGTGTTCCGTCCACCAAGACGATTTCACTTGAAGTTTTTTCTGCATCATTTTTTGGATGCACAGAAAATACATTTGATTGAGAGTGATTTTTAATCACTTCTTTCAAATTGAGGGCGTCAACAGTTTCGTGTAAAAGAACGGACGTGTGGGAAAAGGTTTTGTTCATAAAATAATTGAATAGCAGAAATAAGTATTTCGAATGAAATTAAAGTGCGCCGATATTTCCAAGTTTTTCAGCGTGAGCGTCGGCATGAGCAAGAATAGCTTTCTTCTGCTCTTTCCACCTACTCTCGTTCCAAACTTCGATTCGGTTATACACTCCAGCAAAAACAATTGATTTACCATTCAAATCTGCAAAGTCGCGTAAAAATTCTGGTATCAAAATGCGACCGACAGAATCGACATCGAGTTCTACTGCCCCCGCAAGCATGAATCGGTTAAAACTTCGTGTGTCGGCTTGGCCGATTGGAAGATTTCCTAACTTGCTTGCAATTGATTGCCATTCTTTAAGTGGATACATAAAGACGCAATTATCAAGTCCGTGAGTCACTACGACTTTCTTGCCAATTTCTTTTCGAAATTTAACAGGAAGCGAGATGCGCTTTTTTTCGTCTTGATTGTGGGTGTATTCGCCGATGAGCATATTAATTGTTTTTGCTTACTTATCTTGTTTTTTCAATTTACCACCTTCTCCCACTAAAGTACATTTTATACCACGTGCTCACACATCACAACATGAAACCCCCTGTTAATCTGGGGATAAATAGCCAGAAACACCATAATGAAACAAAAAAATAACCCCGTCTGTAGTGGAGTTAATAAAACCTTGTTTTTGGTGCTCTCTATAGTGGATAACTATTCAATATTTGCGACCACATAAGTAACTGTGCCTTTAGGTGCGCTAAATGTAAATTCGTCTCCTTTCTTCTTCCCCATCATAGCCGATCCCAAAGGAGATTTGAAAGAAATTTTTCCTAGTGCCATGTCAGCCTCTTCAGATCCAACAAGCTTATATGTACTTTTATTTTTTTCTCCTTTCTTATGAACACTCACTGTAGTTCCAACATCAACCATATTTGAATGATGAAGTGCAACAATTTGCGCATTCTTTAACATTGTTTCAATTCGATTAATACGATCTTCAATTTCACCTTGTTCAGTTCGAGCTTCATGATATTCGGCATTTTCTGAAAGATCACCCAAGGATTTAGCAAACTCCAATTTGTTCGCAATTTCTTTGCGTTTCTCTGTTTGGAGTATATGCAACTCTTTTTGAAGTTCTGCATATTTTTCTTTTGTTAAAAACTCGGTATCGTTATTCATATGTTTATTTTATTTCTAGATTTATATTAATTACTTTGAAATCAACTCGATTTAAATCGATTGCGACCGACTCCATATAGGAGCAGGTCGCAATGACTTATAGCCTTTAGTAATTAGGCCTAGATTGTATCTTTTTCCTCTGGATTGTCAACGTAGAGGAAATTCTGTTTTACATAGTTAATCAAAGCAGCTGCATCTGTATTTCTATCGTTAGAATAAAGGATAATGACAGCAAAAGTTTTAGTAATTGTTTTATTTGTTTTAATTTTTTCTGATGTAGTTACCGCGCTTGACGAAGCTGTGCTTGATGCAATTTCAGTGGTAACAATGTGATATACCGGGAGCGTAATATCAAATAAAGAAACAGTGGTTTTTTTTGCTTCGTCAATAAAGCCGTTCTTTCCTCCTTTAAAGTCAGAGCGCAGTAAAAAAGCGTTTTGATTTTTCCATGCATGACTATATATGGTGTATTCCCTAATTCTCGTTGTATCAAAAATTTCTGGATACGTTCTTTTTGTAAACTGCGCCAGTCTAAACAAGTCATTAGGGCTACTTACATTTCTGGCATCAAGTCCACTTGCATCATTGTAGTATGTTGAATTCATTCTAAGCTGTTTTGCTTTTCCATTCATTAATTTCAAAAAATCTTCGCGTCCATAGTCGTATGCCAATACTTCTGCTCCTTTATTGCTTGATTCAATTAAAAGTGGCACAAGTAAATCACTTACTAATATTTTTTCACCAAGCATCAGTTCCCCTTCGTTTCCAAAAGTATTGTATGCTTCTCTTGTAACCACAGCCTCATGATGCAGGTCAATATTCTCTTTAGTTACAATTGCTGTCATTAATTTAGTAACTGATGCGAGAGGATAGGTTGAAGTTGATTTTCTTGATACGAGTACTTCTCCACTTGATACATCCCCCACTAAAAATGAAGGGGTTGATAACCTAATTGATTTTGAAGGGCTTATGGCCTCGTAATGAAGCGAGTCAGTAATCACTGGAATTCCTTCAGACACATCATCCGAGCCTAAGCTTCGCTGAACTGGTCCTCCAGAAAAATCAATTGAGTTTGAAGAAGGGTCAGATGAATTCCCCCCATTTGATCCGTCATTCGAATAATTATTTGAATTAGAATTTAAATAGTTTTGTGATATGCCAATTTTTTGAGCAATATAGTTATAGCCCACCTTTCCCACCAAATTAATTCCTTCGACAAAACCAAAACCAATTACTACTGCAAGTACAATTGAAAAAGCAAGAAAGGTATATGATCCTGAAGTAACTATGGGCACGTGCTGAACAACAGAAGTACTCCTAGCCTCACGTGCTAAAATCGCGCGCTCTTTTGCTTCTTCTCCATCGTTTTGATGAGGTCCAAAATTTGCAATTACTTTTTTGGAATTATCCGGACCCATATCAGATGTAATTGTAGGAAGTGTATTTTTATACATATTAATTAATCGATTTTGAAGAAGTTGAACTTGTTGAAGATTTCGCAGGACTTGATGTTGATGATTTTGATGAAGTGCTATTTATTTTTGACGAACTCGCCGATGCACCTATTGTATCAGGCTTATAAAAAACTTTATTGCCAAATCTCATGTCGATATATGATGATCTTTTAACATCGTCTCTTGCCCACACCTCTCTTAATCTTTCAATTTCCGTTTGGAGTGAATTTTGAATATCAACGTTAATTGAAATTCCTTTATTAGTTACAAATGAATATTGGTTTGGGGCTAACTCGCTAATTGTACCTATAATAGAGGGAATGATAATTGCATTAATTTGATCTTTCACTTCTTCAATTTTTTTAAAATTTATAGTACTACCACCGAAAAAATCACCAAGTAGTGCTTGATTACTTCTATATTCAATTGTTTTTTCTTCAAAACTCGAACTGGCTTCTTGTTTATAAGCAAATCCATCACTATCAATTACGCTACAGATGTTTGGATTAACTTGATTTATCGAGTCAAATGTACACCACGAAGCGAATGGCATCCGTTCAGTAACTTGAATGCCGAGAACAGGTGCACTGAAACCAAAATAGTCATGATTCACTTTCACGTCTTTAATTAAATATGAATAGTCTAAAATGGCTTTACTGATTGCTCCCGATCGAACAAAAAGAGGGTTAGATAAGATAGATGAAAAACCAACTGAAGGGATGTATTCCTCGACAATGTTTTCAATTTCACTTTTTTGTAGTGAATTTAAGCCCTCAATCGAAATTGATTTATATCTATAAACAAAAAGTAAGAAATAAACCAGCGTAAAAATAATTAATAAGAAAAGGAGTTGAAATAAAATTACTAAGATTTTTTGTTTTCTTCTTCGTTTGATCGCTTTTAAGTTTGAAGTAGAAAAAGCAGGATTTTGTTTTCTAACAAGTGGCTTCATTTCAAATCTTTTACTCATATAATGATCAATGTATGTTCCAACAAATCCTTCGAAAATTTAAACCGACTTTTAAATTATGAAAGATTACTTACCAAAAAATTCTCTATTTCCTAAATATGGACGGAGCGCTTTCGGAATTGTAATTGTGCCGTCGATGTTTTGATTATTCTCAATAATTGATACTAAAATTCGTGGTGTTGCAATTGCCGTATTATTTAGTGAGTGAACAAATTTTAATTTCCCATCGGTGTCCCTATAACGAATATTCAAACGGCGTGTTTGAAAATCATGAAAATACGAAGCTGACTGAGTTTCTCTATAGGCACCTTCACTTGGTACCCATGCCTCGAGGTCATATTTTTTTACTTGCCCTAATCCTAAATCTCCTCCGCAAATTAATAAAACATGGTACGGAATTTCAAGTTCCTGTAGAATTTCTTCAGTATTTTTTGTGAGCATTTCATGAAGTTCAACTGAAGTTTGATGACTTGCTTCCGATAAGATTACTTGTTCCAGTTTGAAAAATTCATGCACTCGAATTAAACCTTTTGTATCTTTTCCATGACTTCCTGCTTCACGTCGAAAGCACGGAGAAAATGCCAACATTTTTAGTGGTAAATCTTCTTTCTTTAAAATCTCATCCGAATAGTAGGACATTGTAGCTACTTCTCCGGTTCCAGCTAAATAGTCATTGTCTTGTGTCTTATACAAATCTTCTTCTCCTTGTGGAAGATATCCACTTCCTACTAATGTTTCTTTTCGAACGAGCGATGGCACAATCATTGGGCTAAAACCTTTTGCCATTAATCGATCAGTTACGAATTGCCATACTGCAAAATTCAAAAGGGCACCGTCGTTTTTTAAAATATATCCTCGAAAGCCAGAAACTTTTGCTCCTCGGTCGAAATCGGCCATATTTAAATTAAGCATTAAATCGATGTGGCTTTTCGGAGTGAAATCAAATGTAGGAATATTTCCCCAATTTCGAATTGGTACATTTTCTTTATCTGTTGCTCCTTCTGGAACCGACATGTCTGGAAGGTTTGGCACGAGCACCATTAAGCGTTGCCATTCTTTCATTATTTCTCGCATTTCTTCTTCTTCTTTTTGAAGTGCCTCTTTAACAATCCGCATACTATCAATTAGCTTTTGTCGTTCATCTTGATCGGTAACATGAATAATTTGTTCACTTACTGTATTTTGTTCAGCTTTTTTAGCTTCAACAGATTGAAGTTTTTCGCGACGTTTATCGTCGACTGTAATTAATGCATCGATATCGAAATCAATATGCTTTTTTCGAGCACCTTCTTTTATCAAATCTTTATTTTCGCGAATAAATTTTATATCGAGCATATGTGTATTATTTCTTGTGCCTGTTTATCAAATCTTAATCAAAATTTCATGTTGGTTCATTAAGATAGCTCTCATGAATATAATTCATACTAACAGCAATATAGACCCAAAACAACTGACTTTTATTAATGATCCGAACAACTTTCCCGGGCTTTTAAAGCATATTGAAGACCCTCCCTCAAGCCTTAATTATAAGGGTACTTTGCCAGCAAACAAAAACACTCTATATATATGCTTTGTGGGCTCTCGTAAGGCAAGTGAATACGGTAAAAATGTCATTGTTAAGCTGATGGCCGAACTTACCCCTTATTCAAAATATCTTCCTATTTGTATTGTTTCTGGTTTGGCATATGGAATCGATGCTTTTTCCCATGAACAGGCACTTAAAAAAGGCTTTTATTGTTTAGCGGTTCCTGGCTCTGGTTTAGATGATTACGTTTTATATCCCAAAGAACATTTATCACTTTCATATAAAATTTTACAATCGGGCGGTGCTCTTCTTTCGGAGTTTGATTCTAATTTTATTGCAACACCATGGTCATTTCCACAGCGAAACAGAATCATGGCTGGAATTTCTCACATCACCATAATTATTGAAGGAGCAATAAATAGTGGTTCTCTGATTACAGCGAAACTTGCTCTCGATTACAATAGGATTGTATGTGTTGTGCCTGGTTCAATTTTTTATAAAGGAAGTGAAGCGTCTTTATTACTTTTAAAAGAGGGAGCTCATCCTATTTCATCCGGGTCTGATATTGTCGAACTATTATCACTCTCCTATCCTTCTTTTTATGACCAAGCAGTGAGGTCAAAGTTAATTAATGAAAAAAATATTTCTGAAAAGGTGGAAAGAATTTCCAAAAATAAAATTGATGTCTCAGAAATATTTTCGTTAGATGAGCAAATAGTTAATATGTTGAAAGTTTCAATGACTTTAAATGAAATAACTAAAAATGTTCATCAAATTAATGCTCTAAATAACCTTGAGCTCATCACAGACCTTGAAATATTACGTAAAATATCAATGCTTGAAATAGAGGGAAAAATTGAGCAAAAAAATGGCCTGTATCGACAAAAATAAATTAATCATGTAATACTAGCTATTACACATAGTTAATTTCTTATGCCCAAAACGAAAAAACAAATAAATAGTGAGGAGCTAAAAATAAATCCAATTTCAAAAAAAGGCCAAAAAGTGCTTGTTATTGTTGAGTCTCCTGCTAAAGCCAAAACGATTGCAAAATATTTAACAGAGGCAGAAGATGGCTCATCTTACACCGTTGTTGCATCGGTTGGCCACGTTCGAGATTTACCAAAAAATAATAAAAAAGCAATTGATATCCCAGGTGGTTTTATTCCTCATTATGAAATTTCTGCGGGTAAAGAAAATGTAATCGCAAACATTCGAGACCTGGCTAAAAAATCAGATGTTATTTATTTAGCGACTGACCCCGACCGAGAAGGAGAAGCAATTGCATGGCACGTTGCACAAGCGGTAGGCCTAAAAAATCCACAGCGTGTGGCCTTTTATGAAATTACAAAACTGGCGGTTCAAGAAGCAATTAAACACCCTCGATTAATTGATGAGAATTTGAAAGAGGCTCAAGAGGCACGTCGAGTTCTTGATCGTTTAGTAGGATACGATCTTTCTGGGCTTATCTGGAAAAAAGTTCGTTATGGTTTATCAGCTGGGCGAGTTCAATCACCTGCTCTCCGAATTATTGTAGAACGAGAACGCGAAATTAAAGCCTTTAATCCAGAAGAATATTTTGTAATTACTTCTACTGGAAATTTAGGAAGTGGAAAAAATGACAATAAAAATTTATATACATTTAATTGCGTAGAAGAACCGAAAAAACAAAATGAAGCAGAAAGAATTGTAAAAATTGGTCAAGAAGGAGTTAAAACAAAAACTTGGAAAGTTGTTTCTGTAAACGAAACAAAAGCAAAGCGTTCACCTAAACCACCTTTTACTACTTCAACACTTCAACAAGCAGCAAGTTCTCGTCTTGGTTTTTCACCCTCGCGAACCATGGGCCTCGCTCAACGATTATACGAATCGGGGCACATTACCTATATGCGAACTGATAGTACAAATATTAGCAGTGTTGCACTTAAAGATATTGCTTCGTATGGAAAGGATTATTTTGGATCGGAATTCATGCAGCCCAGAACATGGAGCAGCAAATCAAAAAATGCTCAAGAAGCTCATGAAGCAATTCGACCGACAAGCATTCGCAAACTTACAGCTGGAACAGATGATTCACAAAAAAAGTTATATGAACTTATTTGGGCACGAACAATGGCATCATGCATGAGCGATGCTGAACTTTTGCGCACAAAGATAAGTGCAAATACTGAAGGCTCTATTCCTGACTTTACTATCAATGGTTCGCAAATATTATTTCATGGATGGATTAAAGCCGACCCAGACGCAAGGGGCGAAGATGTTATTTTACCTGCAGTTAAAGAAGGTGAAAAAATTGATATGAAAGAAGTAATTTCTGAGCAAAAATTTACAGAGCCGCCTTCACGCTATTCTGAAGCGGGATTAATTAAAGAACTTGAAAAGCGAGGAATTGGTCGCCCATCAACATATGCATCTATTATTTCAACAATTGAAAACCGAGGATATGTAGAAAAAATTAATAAAGCTTTAAAACCAACAGATACAGGTGAAGTAGTGAGTACATTTCTTGAAGAGAACTTTGGAAAATATATTAGCGATTCGTTTACTGCAGAAATGGAAGATAAACTTGACACAATTGCCGAAGGAAATGCTACTTATAAAAAAGTGCTGACTGATTTTTATGGTCCTTTTACCGTTGACCTTAAAGCCAAGGATTCGATCGAAAAAATTACTAACTTAGGAGATGCGGACCCAAGTTTGAAATGTCCTAAATGTGCATCGCCTATGGTTATTAAATTAGGAAAAGGAGGAAAATTTTTATCTTGTTCAAGATTTCCTGATTGCGATGGATCACTCACTCTTGATGGAAAAGAAGTTGCACCAGAACTTCCAATTGGAATTGATCCTGAAACAGGACTTGGAGTATTCATTAAAATTGGAAAATATGGACCGTATGTTCAACTTGGAGAAAATGTTAAA
>JBBRPW010000023.1:0-8218 GCA_038227435.1 Minisyncoccia bacterium
TAATTTGGACAAGTGTAGCAGCAGGATCACTTTTATTGGTTATAGTTTCGGTTTTGGTATACAACTTTGAATTTTCTGATACAGAGCAATATGGAGATTCGCAAATCAGCCTTCCAGTCCAGATTGAAACAGCTATGAACGACTACGAAAGCAGAGTAAAAGGACCAGGAATCTCAGATACTGCCCTCGGGCTTCCTGCCGGCGCATCTGCAAGCGACGCACTAAGTGCATATCTTAATGCTTCAAACAATACACCTAATGAAGCTGACTTCAGCGATTCATATGTTGATCTGTCAGAGTAGTTTTTAAGCGGTAAAACTTTTGTGATTTTTTAAATATTTGTATTCGTGCCATGTGAGTGCAACAATAATCAAATCAATCACCGTAAGTACCAATAACCAGATTGAAAAGGTAAAGCTAAAACGATAAAGCTGGTAAATAATAAAAAGGCCAAAGACTCCCAAAGAAGCAGGATATGCCCAAAGTTTTTCTTTTAGTAGTCCAAAAGCAAGGATAGTTTTTATGATTCCGTGACTAAGTAAATAAAGTGCAGCGAAATGTTGCGAGCTAATTGAAAACTGCTGCACTGAATTTATAAGGTAATGTGCAATAAAATCTTTTGGATCTTCGATCAGTTCTTCTTGGGTGACAGAAAAAATAACATTCGTTATAAAATTTTGAGTGATGAAAAGAACAATAAAACCAGATATTATTTCAATCACCGCATGAATACCCTTAAGCACAACAACTACTTCAAAAACTCGATGGATATTTTTTTCTTTAAGAAAGTTTTTTATGAGAAGCATAATATTTTAGAATTAAGTGAATGATATAAGCAGAAAGAAGGGAAATGAACATACTGGCGATGACATCGATCACGTGGTGGACACCTACGTACACCCTACCAACGGCAACTAATAATGCGAGGACCCATAAGCTAGTAACAACTAGACGTTTATTGAAATAACTAAAGACTGCAGCAATCACTGAAACCAATAAAACATGATCTGATGGAAAACCGTTGTCAGCCGTGTGAGGAATGAGGGGTGTGAAATTTTCTTGAACAAAAGGCCTCGGATCGTAATAAAGATATCCAGCAATTGTGGCAAAGAGATACACCAAAATTAAAGTAAGAACTGAAAAAACAACCATTCTCTTTTGAATGTCTCTGGATTGTCTTAAAAAATAAATACCAGCAATAATAATACTTAAGATAAAAAGATATTTTGCTACAAAAATAAAAAAAAGGTCTAAAAACATAGATTTATTATTCAATAATGACATATATAAGATTGTTGCATAGTATTTAAAATGGTAAGATTATGGGGAAGCCGTCGTCTTAATATATGTAGAAACAATAACCTTATTTTATAAAAAAACAGCAATATTCAAAAGGATTTATCGGTACCCTTATACTAATTTTTGGCCTATTTCCTGCCATTTCCTTTGGAGAAATTACGAATTCTCAGGCAAGTATCAAAATTAACACCGATTTGCACGTTGGAAGTGGAGATAATAATAATAATGAAAATGATAATTCAGAAAATGATAAACATGACATGGCATCAACTTCAAAAAATCATAAAGGTGACAATAATGAATCATCAATTGGTGGTGAAGAGAATAATAATAACGATGGGGAAATAGAGATCGATCACGAATCTGCTGATAATGCATCAAGTACAATCAATACTCCAGATCGTGTATCAAATCGTGGCCAACTACGAAGTTTCCTTAACCATGTAGTTAAAGGTGATGACAATATTTCGGACGTGCACGTATCTTCAACAACAATTGAAACTCATTATGAGTTACCTGCAAAATTTCTTTGGGCTATTCCTACAAATATTAAGGCCGATGTTGTAGTTAATGCAGACGGTTCTGTTACCGTTAATTATCCTTGGTATGCATTTCTTTTTTCTAAAAATGGAGAGATCGATAACAAATTAACTCAATCTATTTCATCAACAACTGGAACTGGCGCTTCAACAACTCTTTCTGCAAATGCTCAAGCACACCTGCTCAACCTTTTGTTTGCATCATTGAAAGTTTCTAGTAAGTAGGTTTTTAGATTTGAATCAGACACAATTACTTATATTAGAAATAAAAAACACCAGCCACGCTGGTGTTTTTTAATTTTGGCGGAGGAAGTGAGATTCGAACTCACGGAGCCTGTTAGGGCTCGACAGTTTAGTAAACTGTTGATTTAAACCACTCATCCATTCCTCCTAAACTAGAAATACAATCTAGGAATACACTTTAGCGCATTTGGGGATTATTTTAAAGTTTTTATCGAATTCGATATGCATTAACAGTTTTAGACAATCTTTGCTACTATCAACCAAGAAAATTAATTTCAACCAGTAAACAAAGGAGGAAACGTGCGTGGGATTCCGATAAAACAAATGCAATTAGTAGGTAGGGTAGAACAGGTGCTCCTTGCTAGAACACAAGGGGATCACATTTCAAAACCCGTAGAAAAAATAAGGTTTATTCAGGGACACGGTATTCAGCACGACTATCATTATGGTCCTCGACTTATCGATGTCCGCGATGTTGTTGCACGACGCTTCGGTATTCAAAAAGGAATGGAAGTGTTCAATACCCCTCAGTGGAGCGCCATTTCAACTGAAGAAAGTGAAGAAATTCGGAAGTTAATGGGAATTCCAAGTGTGCCACTAGGGATGCTTGGAGAAAATCTGGTTATTTCCGGGATTGATAAGTTTACTCAACTTCCATCTGGAACCCTTTTCTTTTTCCTATCACAGGCTAAAGAAATTCGTCCTACCATCCTTGCGGTGTGGGCGGAAAATGTTCCTTGCCAAATTGTGGGTGACGCACTCCAGTCTCTTTACCCTGAAAGAAAAGGAATGAGCAGTTCCTTTATCAAAAGTGCAAAACACCGTCGTGGATTGGTTGGCTTTGTAATGGGATCAGGATTTGTTAAGGAGGGAGATTCAATTTTAGCTGAAATCCCTCGGCAACAATTGTACGTACCTGAGTAGCAACACAAACTTTTGAAGTCGAAATGCCGTTTTGGAAACAAGGCGGTATTTTTTATTGTTCAAGTCGAAAAAATATTAATGTGAAAGGATAAGAAGGAATAATTTTTAGTTGTAGTTTTCCTAAATATTTATTTGGCTCAACTTGAACAAGTTCATCAAGAATCAGATGGAGGAGAAAAAAATTTTGTGGAATATTGTAGTCGATTGCGAGAACATCAAGATTTTTATCTGTCAGTCCTTTTGCGGCATATGTTTCAAAAGGGAATTGTTCTTTTTGTTTCTGTCCAATTCTAAATAAATTAATTCCCAAGTTCGTATTTGAATCAAATATTTTTCCTTTCCATCCAAAATTTGATGGAAATACATTTCCTTTTGAAAAACCATTTAAATTTGAAGGGAGAGTTCCTTTTTCAAATAATTTTTGATCGGGAGAGTGGTTGAGTTGAATAGTACGAAAGATTAGGAGAAGAAGGACTGCGAGCACCATTAGAAATAGATGGATAAGAATTATCATATGAGAATTTTACTATATTGTTGTACAATTATAAAACATGAATAACACCTACAATTGGTACAGTACTTTAATTAAGCCAAGTTGGGCACCTCCGTCGTGGTTATTTGGACCAGTTTGGAGTGTTCTTTACGCTATTATTGCCATAACTTACGGCACAGTTTTTTATAAAATATACACAAAAGAATTACCTGGAATTGTTGCTTTGCCATTTGTACTTAATCTTATTTTCAATTTTTCTTTTACTTATTTCCAATTTGGTTTAAAGAATAATCTGCTTGCTTCCATAGATATTTTTCTCATTCTCGCAACCCTTATTTGGGCATTAGTTATTATTTGCCCGTATATTAAATGGATTGCACTTATTAATATTCCGTATCTAATTTGGGTATTGTTTGCAACAGTGTTGCAGTTTACAATTACTTATTTGAATTGGTAGATTCGATCCCTACGGGATCAGTACAGGCTTCATATCGTACGTTTTTGCTGCGCAAAATGCGCCGATATATTCAGCCTTTTCGAATCTCGCACGGATGCGCGTCGGCGCATCCTGGTCCCGCCAAATAAAAAACCCTTGCGGGTTTTTTATGGCGGAGACGGCGAGATTCGAACTCGCGAGGGGGTTTAAAGCCCCTGCCTCTTTAGCAAAGAGGTACGTTAGACCACTCTGACACGTCTCCAGTAATTAACTTAAAATTAAGCAATTAGCGTATTGTTTTTATCATGTAAGCTCCTTGTGAGCAATTGCAACACAATATATAGATGAGGAATTTACAGCACTTGTTAAAGTGATAGCTGCAGAATTTAATGTTGCTCCAGTTGTGACAACGTCGTCAATAATAAAATATAGGGAATATGAATCATTTTCAATTCGATTTAATAGTTGGGGACTAATAGAAAATTGATTTTGAATGTTATTAACTCGCTCTTTTTTTGTTTTACATGAAGTTTGAGGTTTTAATGCATTATTTTTTAAACAAATGAGCATTTGCAATGAAGTATTTACTAACAGGCTGTTCAATGTACTATCCAAGACCATCTTTTTTAGAGAATTGATACATGCTTCAACAAGCATTACCGTATGAGCATATTCGCGTTTTGAAAAACTGACATTACTTGATGGAACGGGGATAATATAAATCGATTTCGCATTAAGTTTTGAACAAATACTAAAAATTAATCTTGCGAGCAAGTTTCCACCGTAATCAATTGCCACCCTATCTTTATTATATTTAATTCGGGTAATTAATTGTTTCATTTCAGATTTATAAGTGGAGTAGGCAAAAATAGGGCGTACACCTTTTAAAGGAATAGGTTTGAAACCGAACTGGTTTTCATTGATGTTTTTTTTATTTTCATCAAATAAAATTGAAATGCACTGATTCCACATAAAAATAAGTGAATTGTGCACAAGAGAACCAATTTTGTGTAGCCCCGAAACTTTATTGCCTGTGTAATTTGTTGCAAACATAAATAAGTCATATGATATACTTAAAGTGATTAGGAAAATAAAAATTTTTCCTAAAATATTGATATATATTTAATCTATGGCTATTGCAGATTTTTTTAAAAAACTATTGGGAAAAGGAGGAGACGCAAGTGTTATTGGTATTGATATTGGAACTTCTTCAATTAAAGTGGTCCAGTTAAAAAAGAAGAAGGGAAAAGCGGTACTTGAAACATATGGAGAAATTGCACTTGGCCCATATGCCAACCTTTCTGTTGGGCAAGCCACAAGCCTCCCAAACCCTAAAATCATCGAAGCATTACTCGATGTAATTAAAGAGTCAAATGTTACCACTCCAAATTCGGGGTTTTCTATTCCATTTAGATCAAGTTTGGTAACGCTTATTGAAATGCCAGCTCTTCCTGAAAAGCAATTAGCTGAAATGGTCCCAATTGAAGCCAGAAAATACATTCCGGTTCCAATTACAGAGGTCTCCCTTGATTATTGGGTAGTACCAAAAGCTGAAGGAATGCCAGAAGAAGAGCATCAAACAACCCAACCAAATGTAAATGCATTCAATAATCAAAATTCAGTACAAGATAGTGCTTTCAAAAATAAGATTGATGTGCTTGTTGTTTCTATTCATAATGACGTACTTAATAATTTTGCAGATATTGTGAATCAATCACGCCTAAACACGAGCTTTTTTGAAATCGAAATGTTTAGTTCAACTCGTTCTCTTACTACAAACGAACCATATCCAGTAATGATTTTCGATTTTGGAGCATCCGGAACAAAATTGTACATTGTTGAACATGGAGTGATTAAGGCCTCGCACATAATCAATAAAGGTTCACAGGATATTACATTAAGTATTTCTAAAGGATTAAATATTTCATGGGACAAAGCAGAGCAAGTAAAAAGAAACCTTGCTTCTCTAAAACAGGAAGATCAACAAGCGATTAATGAAATTATTTCGCTCACACTCGACTTTGTATTTGAAGAGGCCTCATCTATTTTGGTAAGTTTTCAGAAAAAATACAATAAAGCTGTAGGAAAAGTGATTTTAACAGGAGGAGGAGTTGCTCAAAAAGGAATTTATGAAATGGCTAAGTCAGCCTTTCAGACTGATGTTGAAATGGGTGATCCATTTTCAAAAATTGAGGCGCCGGCATTTTTACAAAATGTCTTACGACTTACTGGACTTGAATTTAACGTAGCTGTTGGAGTTGCACTTCGAAAACTTCAGGAACTCGGATAAAGTAGGGTAAAAATAGAGTAAAAACAATTTAATACTTATTATATAAACTTAATAATAAATTGTGCACAACCCATCTATTTTAATTGGATTATTTTTATTGCTTCGTGATACAATGACTAGGAAATTATGGAAACACATTTCCAAACATCTTTTATTCCAAAAAAAGGAATTGATACAAGCGTAAGTGGGCCAGTTTCGTCTGGGCAAAGTCAACCGATTGGACTATTTTTTATCATCGCAAGCATTTTGCTTGGAATTTCGCTTTTAATTGCTGTTGGAGTATTTGGATATCAACAATATTTGAAAGGATCAATTGATAGTCAGGTAGCACAAATTGAAGTTGCAAGAAATGCAATCGACGAGGGTGAAATTAAAACAATGTCACGTTTGAGCGATCGAATGAAAGCCTCAAACACACTACTCGATAATCATTTGGGAATTTCTAATATTTTTACGGTTCTTGAGAATAGTACAGTTGAAAGTGTGCGTTTTACGAATTTTACCTACACATATCTAAGTCCAGAGAAAATTAATATTTCAATGAAAGGTGAGGGTAAAAACTTTGCATCTGTTGCAAACCAAGCTGAAGCATTTAAAACAGGCTCAACTACTCGAGCGTATTTTAAAAATTCTATTTTTTCTGACGTTCAAAAATCAGATACAGGAATCATTAATTTTAATTTTAGTACTTCAATTGATGTGAAATCAATTCTTTTCCGATTACACCTAACCGACATCCCTCTTAATATCGATGGTCTTTTGAGTAATGGCCAAAAATCAGATGGATCCGGTGGAGAAATAGTAAATCAAGCACCGCAGGAAATTCCTGTTCCCACACCCACTCCTATTCCAGCACCAACACAGGCACCAACCACTCAAACTCTGCCAAATAGAACTACTGGTCCTAAACCAGCACCAACACCAACACCTAGCAATCCTTCAAGTGTCGATAATCAACCATAATTTATGAAAAATATCCTCGCAATCTTTTTTATCATAGGAGCATTCGCACTATTTTTCTTCTATTCAAATCCACACTACGAAGAAACAGCGAATTTAAAACAAGATATTTTAAATTATTCTCAGGCATTAGAGAATGCTAAAGCTCTCCGCACTATTCGGGACGAGCAATATGATAATTATATAAAGATTCTTCCTTCCCAACAAAAAGATTTGGAAAAGTTAATTCCAGACAATGTAGACAATATTAAATTAATTATTGATATGAGCCGAATTGCAAACCGATTCGGCCTTGAGATGAGAGATATCAGCATTGATCAATCACAAAACGCTCAAAAAACTGCCGCTGCGAAAGTTGCTTCAACAAATGAACAAGGAACAGGGACTATCAGCCTTACGTTCAGCATCAATGCCTCATACGACAGAATCATGCAATTCATAGATGACCTTGAACATAGTTTGCGACTTGTCGATATTACATCTCTTAGTTTCAATGCAACTAAAGAGGGTACTTATAATTTTAGTATGACCCTTCGAACATATTGGTTAAAATAAATATTAATAATCTACACATTATATGAAAACAACATTCATGATCATTGCGGCAGCTGCACTTCTTACCACAGGTTTTCTATATGACTCTTCACGAGCTCAAGGTGAACTATCTACTGTAAGTTTGGCAACCAATACCGATGTTGCAAATCAAGATTTTCTAAATGCACTCAATAAGTATAAGTCGATGGACTTGAGCTTAACTATCTATGGTCGAGATGACTACAAAGCGTTGCGCGATCGAAGTGAACCTATTAATCCTGAGCCGGTAGGACGTAAAAATCCCTTTGCCCCATTTGTTGGAGGTGCTACATCGGATTCAAATGTAGGAAACATTAACTTTTCAAGTACAAATAATGGAACAACCACACGATAATTAATTTAGATTTCTAAAAAGCATGAGTATTATTGATGTTTTAGTAAAAAATAAGATCTTATCCAAACAAGAAGGACTTGCAGTTCGAGACGAAGCATTATCGCAA
>JBBRPW010000024.1:0-7312 GCA_038227435.1 Minisyncoccia bacterium
AGATTGCTAAAGCAATAGTAGATGCCCGCAAGGTTGCCTCTCTTGAGACGACAGGAGATCTTGTCCGGGCTATCGAATCTGCCGTAGGCAAAAAACCATTTTGGTTAAAGTTTAAGAAAGGTGGAGGAAATATTCACCCAGCTACGAGAACTTTTCAAGCGCTTCGGATCGCTGTAAATGATGAGCTTGAGGCCCTTAAACAAGGTCTTAAGGAAGCATTTGAACTTTTAAAACCAGGAGCTCGGTTAGCAGTAATCAGCTTCCACAGTTTAGAAGATCGAATTGTAAAAGAACAGTTTAAGGCATGGGCATCACTCAAAGATGATTCACCATCAACCCATGAATCAGAATTCGTAGTAGATGAATACCATGCACTTAAGGGCACAACGGGTAAAAGGACGGATAGCACAAGCGCAGATGAAGAAATGAAAGGAAAGAGCGGCACACTTATTACAAAGAAGCCAATTATTCCAGGAGACGAGGAGATTATGGAAAATTCTCGATCGCGAAGCGCGAAACTCAGGATTATTGAAAAGAATTAATACAAATTATTACAATGACTACAAGTACACTCGAAAAATTAAATAGTTCATCTGGTCTGAAAACAGATCAAAAGAAAATTTCAAAAATTTCTCGTGTATATCGAAGTTATAGTTCTTTGCTTTGTGGAAGTGTTGCATGTGCTCTTGTGCTATTACTAGGTTCTTATGTCTATTTCGTAAATCAAACTGTGTGGAATGTGGCAAAACGTCAAGCAGCTCAAACAAAAATAAACGATCTTTCAAGTGATATTTCAAATTTGGAATCAAATTACATGACGTTAAAACATGCAATCTCTTTAGATCAAGCAAAATCATTAGGTTTTAATGCCGTATCAGCATCCGATGCTTTTTTTGTAGGGCGAAGTACCGTGGGTAAAATTGATTCAGTTGCTCTAACAAACTAATGAGTAATTAATTAAATAATTCTCTATTTAAATATAAGCAAATTAGGGTAAGATAAAACAATGAAAGCGATTAGGTTCAGAATTCGATTAATCAGCGTTCTTGTAATTATAATTGCTGTTGTTTTAATTTCTAAATTATACTTACTCCAAATTGTTCACGGTGAAGAATTTAAAGATAAAGCCGATAGACAGTACGTAAGTAATGCAGGAAATTTATTTGACAGAGGTTCGATTTATTTTAGTGATAAAGACGGGAATTTGGTTTCAGCTGCTGGAATAAAAACAGGCTATACAATTGCAATCAACCCTCAAAAGATTAATGACTCTGACCCAGGAATGTTGTGTGACAAAATTAAAAAAAGTGTAATCGAAATAGATTGCCCAGATTTTAAATTAAAAGCAGCGAATGCCTCTTCTACATACAAAGAGATAATAAAACGAGTGAATGAAAAAGAAATCCAACCAGTAATCGATCAAAAACTGTCAGGAGTTTCTGTATATAAAGATAAATGGAGATATTACCCAGCCGATAACCTCGCCAGCCATGCAGTAGGGTTTATTGCCTATAATGCCAAAGGAAACAACTTAGTAGGGCAATACGGGCTCGAGAGAAGCTATGAAAAAACACTAGAACGAAGTAGTAATGGTGCGTTCGTAAACTTTTTTGCTGAAATGTTTTCAAACATTGAGAAATCAGCCTCCTCCGACCAAAGCTTAGAAGGAGATGTTATCACCACAATTGAACCAACTCTTCAAGCTCACCTTGAAGAGGATCTACAAAAAATTAAAACACAATATAATTCACAAAATGTTGGTGGGCTTATCATCAATCCTAAAAATGGGGAAATTTATGCCATGGCTGTAAAAGCGGATTTTAATTTAAATGAATTTGGTCAGGAAAAGGATCCGGGTATTTACTCAAACGACATCGTTGAGTCGGTTAAGGAGATGGGGTCAATTGTTAAGCCATTGACTATGGCCGCTGGGATTGATACAGGAAAATTAACAGCACAAAGTACCTATAATGATAAAGGATCAGTTGAAGTTGATGGAAATCGAACGATTTCAAACTTCGATAAAAGGGGACGTGGAATAATTACACTACAACAAGCTCTCGGAGAATCGCTTAACACAGGGTTTGTATATGTAACAAATGTAATTGGGAATAAAACACTGGCCGATTATTTTTATAAATTTGGCCTGGGCGATAAATCAGGAATCGATTTACCAAATGAAGCAAAAGGATTAACAGATAACTTGAAAAGCCCTCGCTCGATTGAATACGATACCGCATCATTCGGGCAAGGAATTGCCTTTAATCCTATTGTGGCAGCACGGGCAATTTCCGTACTCGCCAACGGCGGATATTTAATTACACCTCACTTGGCTCGCTCAGTTAGGTATAAACTTGGATACACAAAAGATATTCAATATCCAATCGGTGAACAAGTAATTAAAAAAGAAACTTCTGAAGCTGTTACGAGAATGTTGGTAACGGATTTCGATCAATTTTTTCAAAAAGGAAAATCAAAAAACCCACAATATAGTATTGCTGAAAAAACTGGAACTGCTCAAATTGCTTTGCCTAATGGGCGTGGATATTACGAAGATAAATATTTGCACACATTCTTTGGATACTTACCTGCATACGATCCTAAATTTTTAGTCGTGCTCTATACTACCGATCCCCGAGGTGCTCAGTATTCATCGGAAACACTTGGCCCAACATTCGTTGAGCTCACAAAATTTTTAATAGATTACTATCAAATTCCACCGGATCGATAGCGCGAGGTTTCTCAATGTCTTTTATGGGGTAATTAAGGAATTATATATGTTATGATTAAAAATATATGGAAGAACCAAACATATTATTAAAAAAAGTACCTGATCGTGCATCAAATATTGCAGTCGGCATTACGATTCTTATCATAACCTTTATTGTTTCAGCAGTATTATTTATCAACTTTGTTTTACTTGGCTTTCTTCAATTCCCAAAATTTGGAGGGAATTATATTCCAGAAACACCATGGATTATTTCTGGAGCCGTATTTATTTTTGGATTGATTTTAGGAATTAGGAAAATGATTAAGGCTCCTGATGATAAAAAATATTAAATAAAGTTTCAATTTTTGCTAAGATACATAAAAAAATCACCCCGCATGTTAGTGCGGGGGAGTTGGAGTTATTGAGCACAACTTGTACTCACTCATGTTTGTTTCTGGTAACCATATCGAGTCGCCAATAAACTGGAGTTGCCGGTTGTATAGGAATATCTACGTACGAGATGTATACATACGTGACACAATTCAACAAACGTACAAATTCGTGAGTCCTCGGACAAAACGTATGAAATTGTCGCAAAGTAACAGGTTCTCGTTTTAAGGGTTCGAGGGTTGTTTTTCCTCTCTCAATATCGGCTAAGATTGTTTGATTTGTTGGCTCGGTGAGGCTCGCACTGACGAGATACTCGCCATATACAGTTTCACCGGCATCATTAAAGTTGATTGTCTCAACTGGATCTCTCCGATCTCCATGGAGACCTTTAACTAAAAAGAATTTCTCATCTTCCTTCGACGCATTGAAGGGGACAATACTTTCAATTTCAGTCAACCAAAGTGCCTCCAAGATTGAAGGACTTAAAACGATTGAAAGACACATATCTACGAAGAATTTATCATGTCTGGCCTAATTCACAAACAATGCGAGTTAAGGTAGATTAAACGGTGTAAGTATAGACAAGCATTATTAATATCCACCCAGATTAGTTTATTTGGCCCTATCGTCTAACGGTTAGGACGAAGCCTTCTCAAGGCTTAAATCAGAGTTCGATTCTCTGTAGGGTCGCAGATTTGGGCGCAGCACAAAGCTGCGACCCTAAGCGAGCAAACTGCTTTGCTCGCGTCAGAGAATCGAAGAGCTTTTCTATGTTTTGAGAATTCACAAAGTGAATTCGATAAAACAAGAAAAGGTGTACTGATCCTGTAAGGATCGATTCTCTGTAGGGTCACATTGCATTCCACTGATTTTCAATTATTATATATAGATATGGAAACAACACTTGATATGAAAGGTCTAGACAAGTCATGCGAGTGCAATACAGGCGCTCCAAATGATCAAAAAAAGTTGGCGGTAAATTGCTGTCGAAAAGACGAAGCCTGTCCTTGTGGATCAAAAGAAATGGCAAAAACTTGTTGCTTAAAGCGTGAAGGGGAAACAGGAGATAAAGACGATAAGGGAACACCTAATGTTTGTATTCCTGAGTAAATCCCGTAACTATTAATTCCGCAAACTCAAATCTATTTAAACAATATAAAGCTGCTCAAAAGTTTGTAGATAGTTTTTCTAATACATCAGTTATTAAGTCTGATTCAAACAAGAAGTCAGAAAAAAAAGAATATCGAAATAATTTTGGATCAAAGAAAACTAATCCATCTTTTTATTTAGAGCGAACCAAATATTTTTTAAAATTAATTGGAAACCCGGATAAAGATTTTAAATACATCCATGTTACAGGAACGGCGGGTAAGGGAAGTGTTTCAAATATGATTCACGGCGTGCTTACTGCTTCCAAAAAACGCGCTGGACTTTTTACTTCACCATACGTAACCGCTGCAACAGAAAAAATAAAATCACAAGATGCATATATTTCTGCAAAAGATCTTATTAAGATAGTAGAGGATTTGAAACCAGCTATAGACATGGCAAAAAAATCAAAGTACGGAGCACCATCAAGTTTTGAAATGTATTTAGCTATCGCTTTCATTTATTTTAAAAAAGAGAAATGTGAATGGGTAGTCCTCGAGGCTGGTTTAGGAGGAAGATACGATGCAACCAATATTGTGCCTAATGGAAACATTGCTGCAATTACAAATGTCGACTACGACCATACTGAAATTTTAGGAAAAACGTTAAAAGAAATTGCATTCGATAAAGCTGGAATTATTAAAAGTAAAACAGTATTTTTTAGCACCGAAAAACGTTCAGCGTTAAAAGAAATGTTTAAAAAAATTGGAATGAAGGAGGGAGCTGCAAGTGTTAACTTTATACACTCAAAAGGAGATCATACAAAACTTAATCTGGCACTAGTTACCGCTATTGGAAACTATATAGGTATAGAAAAAACAACTATTCAAAAAGGAATTGAAAAGTCTCGTTTACCATGCAGATTTGAAATTATGGAAACTAAGCCATTAATTATCTTAGACGGGGCTCATAATAGAGCAAAAATAAATGCAACGGTTTCTGAAATCAATCAACTCAAAAAATTGCAAAAAATTAAAAAGATTCATCTTATTATTTTAATCTCAAATACACATAAAGACAAGCTTGCAATACTAAAACCAATTGTTCCATTGGCAGACTTCATTTACATAACTCCGCTTACTGGAGAGGGGAGGAAGTCGGTCCATCCATTGGTTATATTGCCCTATGTTTTAAAACTAAAGAAAACAAAAACCCTTGTTGAAATAGTCGATTCTCCTGAACAAGCGATGAAAAAAGCTCGAAAGAATGCAAATACTAAAAATAACGATTGCATCATTGCCACAGGCTCTTTTTTCCTTGCGGGAGCCCTAAGAGAAATATGGTACAAGGAAGAATGGGTCGTGCATAATCGTAAAAGTTTTGCATGATATAATTTATGCATGCACTACAATGACTTTTTAACAACACTTAAAACATGTCCGTTTTGTGAATTATCACAAAGAATATTACTTGAAAATAATTCGGCATATTTAACATATTCATTGGCTCCGTATCATCCTGATCATCTTTTAGTAGTACCCAAACGTCATGTAGAACATATTCTTGATCTTACCGACGATGAAATAAAAGACATCGATGCATTAGAGAAATAGGGCTTAGAAATTTTAAAAAAATTGGGTTATATAAACATGTGCCTATTAGTTAAAGAAGAGGATTCAAAAGAAAAATCAATTGCGCATACTCATTATCACGTAATACCCGACGTAATATTAGAAAGTTCTGACCATCAAGGGATGGAAAGAAAGATTTTAAACGAAGAGGAAGTTGAAGCTCTAGTTACAAAAATTAAAGGAGCAATTTAAATAGAAAAATAAATCATTGAGTTATACAGCACTTTGTGCAAGACTAATAGGATGAAAAACAATAATAAAGGATATGTGTCAATAACGGTACTTATCATACTCCTCGTACTAGTCCTAGGAGGCCTGTATATCTATTCAAAAAATAAAACATCTGCACCAATAAATGTAGATGTTGGTACAGTAGACAATGGGTCAAATAGTGGGAATAACAATCCACCAGCAACTACTACTCCACCAGTAACTGTTGGAGTAAATGGAAATTGTGGACTCTATGTTCAAAATCCTGCAAAAAATACACAAGTTAATTTTCCTTTTACAATTCAGGGAATTATCGATAATACCAACACTAAAAAATTAAATTGTTCATGGCAAATGTTTGAAGGGCAAGCGGGAAGTGCTCAATTATATTTTTATACAAAAGCTGATGGTTGGCAGAAGTTGGGAAATCAAATTCCTGTACCAGTTGCTAACTGGACGGCAGTTAAAACAACTTTTAGTGTAACATTCACTAAATTTAAAACTGATTTAATTTCAATTTCATCAGGAACTCCACTCAAAGTTATTTTCACTGAAGAAAATGCTTCAGGAATTCCACCAGTAGATACATACGAATTTCCGCTTATTTATAAATAATTATAAATAGAAATAATAAAAACAAAAGAGGCCTTGGGAGGCCTCTAGTGGGTGAGAGTCTAAAGAATTAACGATCCGCTTCGGGAAGACGTGAAGTTTGGCGAATATGGTTTGCCATTGCTCCAGCTTTCATAAATTGGGAATCCAACTTGAGAGCCTTTCGAATTCCTTGGACAATTTCCTTTTCTGCTTTGAGTCGTTTGGCGATTTTGCGTGCCAAACGTTTGGATTTGTCCGTTACTGGTTCGCGATGCGACATATTCATTTCCTTTCTGAGAAGATTATGGTTTAAATGGTGAACTTTTCTGATACTTATAATGCCATTAATTAAACATTCCGTCAACAACCTCCTTTACCAATGCGCCATCCGCCTTTCCCTTTAAATCGGTCATTACTGCTCGCATTAAATTATTTGCTCCTGTTTTATCGGTAATACCAAGTTCAGCTTTTTTAAGCTCAACAGCTTTAATTACGTCGTCTTTTGCCATCATTGCAGGCACAAATGTTTCAAGCACAGCAAGCTCTGCTTTTTCGTCGGCAGCGAGTTCAGGTCGTCCTCCTTTTTCAAATTGATCAATCGAGTCTTTTCGTTGTTTAATCGCACGTCGAATAACCGCAAGCGCATCCTCATCTTTCAACACATCTGTCGGCATCATACTTTTCGCTA
>JBBRPW010000025.1:0-7019 GCA_038227435.1 Minisyncoccia bacterium
AGAATACAAAATGCAGTACTTGGATTGGTGCTTGCCCTTTCAACTTATTTAATTTTAAATACGATCAATAGTGATTTTTTGAATACAGAGTTGGCGGTAGATCAACAGAACATAGCGGTGCAAGATCAGTTGGGGGCGGCGATTCCGCTTGCTGCACAACAATCAAACGCCTTTGGTAATCCAAATGCTGGACTACTTAGTGCCACGGGGGGTCCTGGGGGAGGTGCGGGTCAACCAGCAAACCCCATAACATCGGCAACCTGGGAAGGATCAAACTTTGTAACAAGATATAGTGATGGTTCTACAAACTATTTATATTTTGACGAGGCGGGACAAGGACATCTTGCGAGATACGATACAAATTACAACATTATCGGTTCGCCGACAGACGTAACGCCCCGAGATTATAATGGGGTGGGTGGAGCTCCGACTGCATACTATACTTCGGATAATTCACTGATTGGTGCTGCGGGACAAAGACTCACAGATAGTAATGGGGTGCCTGTGGGAACGGTTGCTCCAGGATTTAATGACTATCTTACAGCACACGAGTGTAGTCCTCAATCAAGACCAGGGCAATGTGCGGCGGGCGCAGCAGATTTATTTGTGGCATATTACGGAACAAATACTGGTTTTGCGCGAGGTGGTGGAGACGCAGACGCACAAGGAGCCAATTTAGCTCGACTTTCTACAACAGAGGGGTCGAGTTGGCGTGAATATACAGGACCACGAGACCAAGCGCCAAATGGTTCTATTTGGTACGTAAATTCTGATGGTGGACAAACACTGGACCGAAACGGAAACCCAACAGGAGGTTCTCTTCACGGACACATTTCTGATATGTACAGAGATTCGAATGGAGCAGTACGCTTCGGATCAGATTACAATTCAGCAAGTCCAAATGGATCGTTAGGGCCGGCGCTTGATGCTGGTCGGTCAACAATTAGAATTTTCTATTTCACGGGACCAGGAAGATAGTAGTAAATATTTTCCTTTAATTTAATCCCCGCTCTGCTATAATAAAGCGAAATGAAGCGACGTACGTATATTATTATTGCAGTTTGTTTTGTTTTACTACTTCTTGGTGTATTTCTTTTTGTCTATTTTAAATTTAATAAACAAAATTCAACAACGGATTTAAACCCAAACAATCAAGTAACTGATGTTGGCTCAAATAAGTATTTACTCGATGGGGGAGCAGGGCAAATAGCGAGAGACTCTGTAGGAAATGTGGTTAATACGAGTGGTGGTCCGGCACCTGTGGTTATCGAGGGGACAATATTGCCACCAAAACTTCGTCATATATATGTAAGCCCTCAGGCAGGGGCTGGTTTTGCATACATAAGCTTTGCTTACAGCACAACAAGCTCAACAGGGAAAGTTTCTACCTCGACAAAAATTATTCCTCTTATTCGTTTTGTAGATAGGTCGCTTGGTCATATTTACGAAACAGCGACCTCAACAATAATCAATACTCGAATTTCAAATATTGCTGCGCCAAAAACATATGTTGCTTCGTTTGCTTTGGATGGAAAGTCGGTGTTATTACAGAATTTGGCAAATGATACCGATGTAATTGCTTCATATTTTGCAAATATCTCAAAAAAACCCACAGACGTTGTTCAGATTAAATATAGTTCAAGCACAGCAAGTGGTACGCAGGTTGTTTCAACTAGTAATCAAGCAATAAATCCACCTTCGCCTCAAAACTATATTTCTGAAACCGATGGATACCAACTATCTGGAGAATTTTTAGCAAACGGTTTAAAAACATATGAAGTGTCTCCGGATCAAACAAAATTATTTTATCTCGACACAAACAACGGAGACTCAAGTGGAATTATTACCAATCTTTTAACAGGAGCTAAATCGATTGTTTGGAAAGATCCGCTAATTCAATGGAACATGGGTTGGGCAGGGGATAAAAACCTATTATTCTGGAATGCACCGAGCGGTGAAAACCAGGGGGCTCTCTATTTATTTAATTTAGACACAAAGCAGTCTCGGCTTTTAGTTAACCCGATTGCAGGCCTTACCGCATTAAGTTCTCCGCTTTTTAATACAAATAAATCTATTTTAATTGGCGACACCGTGGAAGGAGTAATGAATCTTGGTGTAATTAACAGCACCAACAGCGCAGAGAAAGTATTACCTCTAAAAACTCTTCCTGAGAAATGTGTTTGGTCAAAAATAAATCCAGAAACTGTTTATTGTGCGGTTCCGAGATCTCCATCTACTTCAGTTACGCTTCCAGACGCATGGTATCAAGGAAGTATTTCATTTAATGACGACCTTTGGTCAATCAATACCAAAACAGGGTCGAGTTTTGTTATTCAACAACTAAACGATGTTGCCACAAAAGCAGGGAACATCGACGCCATAAATCTTTCACTAAACAAAACTGAAGACTATTTATTGTTTACAAATAAAAAGGATTTAAGTTTGTGGGGATTGCGCCTTATTGATCCTGTAATTAAGAAAGCTTCCTTTGCAACAAGCACGGCAAGTAGTACTACTAGGTAGTAAAAAGAGGGGGAAAAGAAAAGACACCAAACGAAAGGGTTGTTGGGGGATGGAAGTGGAGGAGACTTTTAAAGTTCCTGTTGTTGTTTTGGTTCTCGTAAATATAACTCTTGTCCAATAGTAAATAAATTAGAGACGATCCAATATAAAGAAAGGGCTCCTGAAACGGTAAACGAGATTCCAAATACAATTAAAGGGAAAACGTATTTCGCTTGCATTCCCATGCTTTGTGCAAAATCTTCAGCAAAACTTCCTTTTTTTCCATCTTCTGTTTTTGTTTTAGCGGGAGGAATAGAAAGTCGGGCAGAAATATGTTGAGAGATTGCAGCGATTGCTCCTAATATTGGGCTGGGGAGGGCAATGTTAACTAATCCCAAAAACAACATACTTACTCCAACAGGAGCATGAACGAATGAATAAAGAAGGGCTTGATTAATAACAGGGAGGCCACTGCGTGCAAAAATTAAGTAAAGGGCAATAAGGATTGGAAGCTGAATAAGAGTTAAAAACACCCCAGAAATAGGGTTTATTTTATGTTTTTTATAAATTTCCATTGTTTTCAATGCAAGCTCTTGTTTATTGTCTTTGTACTGCTCTTTAACAGCGTCGATTTCAGGTTGAACTTTTTTTAAAGCCATTTGTGTTCGAACTGATTTTCGAGAAAGAGGAAAGAGTAAGAGTTTTATGGCGACAGTAAAAATAATTACTGCAATTCCAACATCGAAATGAGGAAAGAGTGATAGAAGAGCTACTAATGCATTATAAAGGGGATCGTAAATAATTGTATGAAACATTACAGCAGTATAGCAGTCGTTACTTTTGATACAAGATTTTTAATATCTTCATTTATTTCTTGAAAAGAAGCCTTGTTCACATTTATTTTAGTAAAAAATATCATTAGAACTTTAGGAAAATTTTTATGTTTTTTTATCTCGTCTCTGATTGCATATAGCACCCTTCGTTTTAGTTTGTGTCGGTCAGGTGATAGTTTAAATACTTTTTTCGACACAACTACCCCTGTTCTAAATGTGGGGGATAGAGACGCTGATACAGAAAAAAAAGAACCGTGAAATACTTTCAGGTTCTTCTTTTTAAAATCGTCTTTGTTGGCTCGAAATCGAGCTTTGAACATAGATTTTTAGATATTAACTACCAACAGTCGAAAGTCGAGCTCGACCCTTTTGTCTTCGTGCCTTTAAAACACGCTTTCCGGTTTTTGTTTTTGATCGACTAAGAAAACCGTGTGCTCGGGCTCTCTTTCGTTTTTTAGGATTATACGTAAATGACATGAGACGACTCTATCATACTTTTTTACCACCATCAACACATTAATTTGATGTACACAACTTTCAAAAAGTTATGCACATACTATACTGTCTTTCATGCACGATCTAAAACAATTATGGGATAGTGTTTTAGTACAAATCGAACTCGCCGTTTCTCCCGCAACATTCAACATGTGGTTCAAAGATACCCGCCTCGTCTCGTTTGATGAGGGCGCGGTAAAGCTTGGGGTACCTAATACATTCGTAAAAGAGTGGCTTTCAACAAAATTTCATGGAACTATTTTAAAACTCCTTCGAGATCTATCGGTTTCGGCCCACACCCTTGAATACGTTATTGTTCAGCCCGCAATGGAAAATGAGGAGAAAAAAAGTAAAAAAGGTGAAGACCTTAGCCTCCCTTTGTCTCCCTCAATCAATAAAGATGATAATTTAAATGCGAGGTACACCTTTGATAGCTTTATAATTGGTCCTTTTAATGAAATGGCTCATGCTGCGGCTTTGGCGATCTGTAGAAAACCTGTTTCTTATAATCCGGTTTTTATTTATGGAAACACAGGGCTTGGAAAAACACATTTGATGCAAGCGGTGGGGAACTATTTTAAAAGTCATGATAATTCAAAGCGAATTTATTACATTACATCCGAAAAATTTGCGCAAGAAATGATTAATTCAATGCAAAGCGGCCAAATGAATAAATTTAAGGAGAAATATCGAAAATATGATGTGTTTATTATGGACGATATCCAATTTTTCTCTAATAAAGAGAAGACTCAGGAAGAGTTGTTCCACCTTTTCAACCATCTTTATGAAAACAACAAGCAAATCATTTTCTCATCTGACCGCCACCCAAACCTTATTCCAAGCCTTGAAAGCCGTCTTCGGTCTCGTTTTGTGTCGGGAATGATTGTAGATATTCCTCAACCAGATCATGAATCAAGAATGGCGTTATTTCGAACAAAAGCACTTAGTAATGGAATTGAGCTCTCAGAAGATAGTTTAAACCTTCTGGCTAGCCATATTACGGGAAATATACGAGAAATTGAGGGGGTAATTAACAGTTTATCAATGAAAAAACAAGTGACGGGTAAGGACCCGAGCCTTTTGGATGTAAAAAACGTTCTGAAAACAAGTACCCTTCCTCAAAAAGCTATTTCTAGTAAGGAGGTGGTTAAAACGATTGCAGAATTTTACGGAGTTGAAGAAGAGAGTATTATCGACAAAAACCGAAAGAAGGAGGTTGTTAAGCCACGGCAGGTTTGTATGTATATTTTGCGACATAGTTTAAATCTTTCATATCCTGAAATAGGTAAGCGGTTGGGTGGGCGAGACCACACAACAGTAATGCATGCTTGTGACTCAATAAAAACAAAAATGGAGTTAGATGCGGTGTTTGGAGAAGAAATAAACCAGATTAAAACTCTTTTTTAGTTTCTCACTTGTTGTTTGTTTTATTTTTCCGATTTTTATCTCTTTTTTGTGGAAATAGTTGGGGATATGTAGGTGTATAGTGGGGATAACATTAGGGATTTTCTGTGAATAACCTGTATATAGAGTCGAAAAAGGAGTTGATAACTTTGTTGGTGGGAATAGGAACAGGTTGTTTATAATTACCTGATAATTTGGGGATAACATTAGAGAGTTTGGATTATTAATTTCTTGAACACAGATTCGCCGCAATCATCAACACCTCTTTTTTACAATATTCTAAAAAACCATTATTTATAGCTCTGTAAAGTTATCCCTCTTATCCACAGCCCTAATAGTAGTAGTATCTTATCTATATACATATAGGAAAGCCTGAGTATAATACCAAACATGCACATAGAGTCACCGAAAGATCGATTAGAAAAAGCCGTATACAAAGCAAGTCGGTTGGCAAACAAGCAAGCAACAATGCCTGTTCTTAAATGTGTGTATCTCGAAGCAAAAGAAAATCAATTAATTGTACGAGGTACAAACTTAGAACTCGGAATCGAAATTAAAGTGCCTGTAAAAGTGATTAAGGAGGGTGTTGTAGCACTTTCTGGCGACATCCTTACCCAATTTCTATCTTCACTACATACTGAGCGTGTAGAGCTCATACAAAGCGAAAACACATTAAAAGTTTCTTCAGAATTTGCTTCTGCTACTTTAAAATTAGAACCACACGAAGACTTTCCACTCATTCCAAGGGTTGAAAGCGACAAAGGCGAAAGTATTTTACCTGTTGATCAACTATGTGACCTCATTAAGTCAGTATCTTATTGTGCGGCGGTGTCTGGAATACGCCCTGAGCTTACCTGTGTCTATCTTTATCAAGAAGGAGAAAATTTAATTTCTGTTTCAACCGACTCGTTTCGTCTTGCTGAGAAGAAATATGCAGCTAAAAACATAAACACCTTTGAAGATGCTCTTATTCCAGCCAAAAACGCCGCAGATGTTTGTAAATTACTCGATGGGGTTACTGGAAATGTTTCGATACACAACGATAAAAGCCAAATCGCCTTCAGCGCTGATGGTGTGTATATTGTATCTCGGCTTGTTTCTGGATCTTTTCCTAATTATCGACAAATTATTCCACAAGAACCAAAAACAAATGTTGTTTTATTAAAACAAGACTTCTCCGGAGCCTTAAAAACAGCACATGTTTTTTCAGACTCGTTTCATCGAGTTACTCTCTCTGTTAATCCGGAAGATAAAAAATTTAATATTAAAACAAAAAATAATGATATTGGTGAAAACCAAGGAACCCTCTCTGCCGCAATTTCTGGTGAGCAAGTTGAATTAAATTTTAACTACAGAAATATTGTTGATTGTTTCCAGTCAATATCCGCAGACAGCATCAACCTTTCTTTTAATGGTCCTGGAAAAGCGTTAGTAATAACCCCCATTGGAAACACTTCTTTTTTGTATTTGGCAATGCCGATGAGTAAATAGAAGAACAAAAAGTAAATTTTTTCGGAGAAAGTGGTGTTATTATTCTTTTATGAAAAAAGCAGGGGACCTTCTATTAAATATTTCGAACTTAAACCCTCTTTTCGGAAAAGAAGCCGTTATTGAGGTATTTCTCAATGTTTCTGGAATAATACTACTCCCAAACGAACTTGTTTTTGCAGGGAAAAACATACGAGTTCTTACCTCTTCAATTAAAAAACAAGAAATCCTTATGAGAAAATTTGAAATTCTCTCTAAACTAAAAGAATTGCTTCCCGATAAAGATTTTTTAAATAT
>JBBRPW010000026.1:0-6284 GCA_038227435.1 Minisyncoccia bacterium
CTTGGAGAAAATGTTAAAAAAGAAAAGAAGGTAAAAAAGGTTAAAGCACCTAAAAAACTAAAAGGAGAAGTCGAAGTAGAGAAAGAAGAAGTTATTGTTAAAGCAAAACCAAAGATGGCAAGTATTCCAAAAACCGTTGATCCTTCGAACGTAACGTTAGACATGGCGCTTACCTATTTAACACTTCCTCGTGATTTAGGAATGCACCCAGTAACTGGAAAAAAAGTGATAGCCAATGTTGGAATGTTTGGCCCATATGTAATGCACGATGGAGATTTCCGATCACTCAAAAAAGTAAATAACGACGATCCATATACAATTACTTTCGCTCGTGCACTCGAAATCCTAGCAGAAGAGAAGAAAGCCCGAAAAGGTGGATTTCGATTTAAGAAGAAATAATTTTAGTTAACTTAATTAGAGAGAGAAATTCTTAACCGAGTACATGTCGCTTTCACTTTCGTCTTGTTTTTCCTCTTCTTTCGCTTTGGTCTCTTCGGGAATTGCAGCCTCGAGTAATTTTTCTTCAAGTGATTCAGTAGCCACTACTTCAGAAACAGTATCTTCAAAATTTTGAGCAAGAACAGGCTCTAATGTAGTTGTTTCGTTTGTTGTATCTATTTTTACTTCTGGTTTAGAAGCTAAAATATTTGTAACAACAGGTGCCCCTACTTTATTGTTATTTATCAAACTTAAAATAACTCGTAAATCTTCGTCGTTGAAAAAATCAATCGTAACTTTTCCTCCTTGCTCTTTTCGTTCAATTGAAACTCGAGTACCTAAGCTCTCAGCTAATCGCTCTTCAATTTCAATAATCTCAGGGTCAATCATTCGCTCTTTTTTACGAGCTCGTTCAACCGCAATTTTTCGAGCAATTAATTCCGCTTCACGAACATTTAATTTTTTGAAAATAATTTCTTTAAATAACGTATCTTGTTCAAGTGGTCTATCAGTTAACATAAGCAATGGCCTTGTATGACCTTCCGAAATTTTACCCATAGATACTGCCTCGAGCATTTGCTCGGGTAACAATAGAATTCGTAAACTATTTGAAACATATTCTCGACTCTTCCCTACTTTTTCAGCAACTTGCCCATGCTTAAATCCAAAATCACTTACTAGTTGTTTAAAGGCTTTCGCACGATCAACCGGATTCAAATCTTCTCGTTGAATATTTTCAATAATGGCAAGCTCGAGCTTCATTAAATTATTATCTTCTCCGCTTCGAATTAAAACTGGAACTTGAGAAAGGCCAGCTAATTTTGAGGCTCGCAAGCGCCGCTCTCCAGCAATCAATTCATATTCAGTACTTAATCCGCCATCTTCTTTTTGAACTTCCTTTCTAGTAACTACAAGTGCTTGAAGCACCCCGTACTGCCGAATTGATTCAGATAAGCTTTTGAGCGCCATCTCATCGAAATCTTTTCTGGGTTGATAAGGGTTTGGCTTAATCTTATCGACTTCAATCCAATAAATAGAATCGTTATAAAACTGTGACATGAGGCAAGTATAGCAGTGAGTTCTTATACGGCGCAAACTGTGGAGAACCTGTCTTTTAAAAATGAATCGCCAAAAAAGTCTTATATTTTAAGGTCAATTTACTTTTACGACTTTTAGGATAGAATCGATGAGAGACACAAAAAAGACGCCAGAGTGACGAAATTGGTATACGTACTCGACTCAAAATCGAGCGTCGAAAGACATGGGGGTTCGACTCCCCCCTCTGGCACATTAAAGATAAAGTTTTGACTAAGAATTCATAAAATATGGAAAAAGTTATTGCCATAGTTGGTCCTACAGCAGTTGGAAAAAGCTCACTAGCCGTTGAACTTTCTTTGTCATTGAAAAAAGAGCTGGGTATTAGTGCAGAGATTATTTCAGCTGATTCAAGACAGGTATATAAAAGACTCGATATTGGAAGCGGAAAAATTACTGAAAGTGAAATGAAAGGTATTCCTCATCATTTATTAGATGTTGCTGATCCACAAAATATTTATACTGTTAAAAACTATGTAGACGATACAAATACAGCCATTGAGAAAAGACTGAACAACCAAAAAATTCCAATTATTTGTGGAGGAAATGGTTTTTATATCGATTCATTAATTAATGGATTTGAATTTCCTGAAGTATTACAAAACGATACTCTTCGGGCTAAATTAGAACCACAAAATACAGAGGTTCTTTTCGAATTACTCAAGAAAAAAGATCCCGGTAGAGCTGAAACAATCGATCGACATAATAAAGTTCGTATTGTACGTGCACTTGAAATTATTGATGCATTGGGAAAAGTTCCTTTAATTAAAACTGGTTCTAGCTCAAAATTTAATACTCTATATATAGGTATCGATTTCGACGATCTAATTCTTAAAGATCGAATAAGACAACGACTTAAAGATCGCTTTGATATTGGAATGATTGATGAGGTTAAGAAATTAATTACAGACGGAATAAGTTATGAACGTCTTGAATCGTTAGGGCTAGAATACCGATATATTGGAAGATTTTTAAAAGACGCAGATCAAAGTGAAATAGCGTTTAACCGAATGTTTGAACTTTTATGTATGGAAATTTGGCACTATGCAAAACGTCAAAGAACGTGGTTTAAAAGGAATAAAGAAATTCATTGGCTACAAGGAAATGATGAAGAACTGCTAACTAAATCGTTCGAGTTAGTTAAGAAATTTATTACGTAAATTAGTTGCGGGAGATGAAGGAATCGAACCCTCGACAACGGTTTTGGAAACCGTAGTTATGCCATTTAACTAATCTCCCGAGGTGTCTATGTGCCGCACTTGAGTGCAGCGTATAAATACGGTAACAGAAAAAACCCTTTTTTGAAAGGGTTTTTTCTTATTGCTGGTAATTTTTTACCTCTAAAATTACTTCTTTTTAGCTCCAACAGTAGCTTTAATAGGAAATTTAACCTCCTTATAAGTAACGTGTTTTCGAAGCTTTTTATCGTACTTTTTAAGCTCGAGTTTTCGTTGAACTGTTTTTTTATTTTTTCGAGTAAAAACAAGTGAACCTGTTGACTTGTTCTGTACTACGATTAGTTTATCTTGTGACATAGGTTTAAAGAGTATCTTATTTAGAGCTTTTAATCAAGACAGGGTCAATTTTGGTGCGTAGGGAAGGATTCGAACCTTCGTAGGCCATAGGCCGAGAGATTTACAGTCTCTTGTAATTGACCGCTCTACCACCTACGCGTATAGCTAAAATAGCATATAAAGCCCGTTGGCTCAATGTTTTAGGATTATATTTACATTCTACTTCGTTCTAATTCAAAAGAGAATTTAGGTCCGTACTTTAAATCGGTCGTAAATATTCGACCACAATAGCAATTCAATATGAAGAAAAGAATTTTGTTCTTAAGTAGAGTCTGGAATGGTAAGACTATGATTTATAGTTTTCGTAAAGACGAAAAAGGATTTCCCGCCCAGAAGGATCTAAAGATTGAACTTCAAATAATTTCTGACTGTGCACTTCGGGTGTCGGAAATAAATCCCTCGTCTCGTCTTATTGCTATGGTCATGGCAGCGCTCGCCAATTTTCTCACTGTAAGTTTTCTTACCAATCTATTCAGTTTGAGCGATCTTGAAGCTGAAGTTTCGAAATTGGTCGACAGAAAAGGTTTCGAACCATATACACTCGAGGAAATTGAGACATGTTTTGCTAGTATTTACAAAATAATAGCGCATGATCTTTAAAGTTATTCGGTCAAAACCAACATGTACTACACACAAAGCCGCCACGGGAATTCCCCGGGCGGCTATGTTTTTATATAAGTATTTAATAATGCCGGACTGCTAATTTATATTTATCTACTGCCTCCCCTTTTTAAACTCCTACTTCCTCTAACTCCTCTTTTTCAATCATTTCTGCACGCTTTTCCATAGCAGTTTTCTTTCCCTTTTTAACATCGAAAGTAAACTCTCCTGCTCCATTATTCGATTTCGGATTAAATCCAACTTTTATTGAGCCACCTTTTCCTACACCATCTTTAACAATATGAGATGCAACGGTAGTTAAAATTTTATTTTGAATGAGGCGTCTTAAAGGCCGAGCACCGTATTGTGGGTTGTATCCCTCTTTTGCCAAATATGCCATCACTTCTTTTGACACTTCCAAATTAATTTCTTTTTGAGCTAAACGAGTTTTTACTTTTTCAACTTCAATTCCCACAATTGTTTCAATACTTTCTGGTGAAAGAATATCGAACATTAATATTTCATCGAGTCGGTTGATAAATTCAGGGCGGAAATAATCTTTCAAACTTGCCATTACTTTTGTCTTAATTTCGTCGTAATTTTGCTTTTCAGTTTCGTCGGTGGTAAATCCAATTTTTTCCATTCGATCAATAAACTGCGCACCTATATTTGATGTCAAAATAATTACGGTATTTTTAAAGTTTACCGTTTTACCTTTTGAATCAGTTAGTCGTCCGTTATCGAGCACTTGAAGCAAAATATTAAATACTTCAGGGTGAGCCTTCTCAATTTCATCAAATAGAATTACGGAATATGGTCGATGACGAACCATGTCGGTTAATGTTCCGGCGTCATCATGCCCAACGTAACCAGGAGGAGCTCCTACTAGCTTAGATACCGAATGTTTCTCCATGTATTCCGACATATCAACTCGAATAAGTGCTTTGTCATCATCGAATAAAAATTCTGCAAGGGCTTTTGTGAGCTCCGTTTTTCCAACTCCTGTGGGGCCTAAGAAAATAAATGATCCGATAGGGCGATTAGGATCGGCAACACCTGCGCGTGATCGTTTAATAGTGTCGGTAATTTTTTGAACTGCTTCTTTTTGACCAACCACTCGCTTCTCAAGTTCTAATTCCATTCTGTTTAATTTTGCACGCTCTTCTTCAAGCATTCGTGACACTGGAATTCCCGTCCACTTTGAAACTACATCAGCAATTTCATTTGATGTAACTTCCTCTTTCAATATGCGCCGTGAACTTTGTAACTTTTTAAGCCGCTTACTTTTTATGTCGAGTTCCTTTTCAAGTGATGGAATTTTTCCATATCGAATTTCAGCTGCTTTAGATAAATCAGCTCGTGCTTCTGCCCCTTCCGCTTCCAACCTTAATGTTTCTAAGGACTTTTTAATTTCTTTAATCGATGTATATGTTTCCTTTTCGTTTTTCCATTTAAGTTCAATGTCAGATGTCTTTTCTTTCAAGTCTGCGATTTCTGCATGAATTTCTTTTACACGCTCCTTTGTTGCTTTATTTATATGGTATTCATTTTTAAGAGCTTCCTGTTCAATTTCAAGTCGAGTAATTCGACGATGTGCTTCATCAAGTGCTTGTGGCTTGTTTTCTAAAGAAATTTTTAAGAACGATGCAGACTCGTCAATTAAATCGACTGCTTTGTCCGGTAAAAATCTATCGCTAATATATCGTGACGAAAGTTCAACAGCTGAAACTAATGCATCGTCTGTAATGTGAACTCCGTGATACAACTCATATTTTTCTTTAAGCCCTCGCAAAATTGCAACCGCATCTTCCATCGAAGGTTCATTAACGTATACAGGTTGAAAACGCCGCGTGAGCGCAGGATCTTTTTCAATATATTTTTGATATTCGCGCAACGTTGTTGCTCCAACCGCTCGTAATTCTCCTCGAGAAAGTGCCGGTTTTAGCATGTTCGAAGCATCAAGCGATCCTTCAGCCGCACCTGCTCCTACGATTGTGTGAATCTCGTCGATAAATAAAATTACTTTGTCGCCCGCCTTTTCAATTTCTTTTAGAATATTTTTTAATCGCTCTTCAAATTCTCCTCGATATTTAGTTCCCGCAACCAATGTTCCCATATCGAGCGATACTAAATCCTTATCTTTCAAACTTTCAGGTACGTCACCAATTGCAATTCGGTTAGCCAAGCCTTCAACAATGGCAGTTTTTCCAACTCCTGCTTCTCCAATTAAAATTGGATTATTTTTAGTTCGACGTGACAAGATTTGAATAACTCTATTAATTTCACTATCGCGACCAATAACAGGATCGAGTTTATTTTCGCGAGCAAGATTTGTTAAATTTCGTGTATATTTTTGAAGCGCCTTTGCTTTTTTTGTAGATGGCGCGCCATCCCCTACTTGATTTTTAGTATGTTTAAGTTCCTCTAAAATAGTTAAAATTTGTTGCTTATTCAATTTAAATTTTTGAAGAATATCGTTTGCGGGACCTGACACATCAAAAAAAGCTAAGAATAAATGTTCAACTGAAACAAACTCTTCTTTTAAAGTAATAGCGACTTTTTCAGCATCTTCAATAA
>JBBRPW010000027.1:0-4474 GCA_038227435.1 Minisyncoccia bacterium
AACGCTTTGAGTAACTTTTGCTCTTTATCTTTACGCATGGCTGCTTATAAAATTCAAATGAAAAATTTAATTGTCTTAAATGCTCTACTTGTTCATGCGCTAACTTTTGCTGCCGATCAAAATCCACCGGCTGAAAAATCCCGTAAAGCGTCTCTCTCTTCGGAAAACGGAAGGTACGTATTCGGACAGGTATCAGATTATCGACGCGATCAATTTATGCTTGATACGAAAACTGGTCGATTATGGGAAATAGTGGTGCTGTCAACCAAAAATCCAGATGGATCTCAAAAATCTGAATACAAATTGCTCCAAGAAGTTTTTTACGTTGATCGAAGCTCTGGAAATGAATCAAACGAACCTTCGAAATAACTTCTTGAAAACTTTTTAAACAAAATTCAATGAAAAATCTGTTATTAGCAGTCTCGTTACTTATTTCTGCATGCGCATCACCTACTGTATTTCAAGACCCAAAAACCGGCCAAGTTTCACAATGCAATGCCAGCACGCCAGGCGTTTTTCCGATCATTGCTCAACATGAAATCGACGATTGTTCAGCTGCATTTACTCGTATGGGCTGGGTTAAACGCTAATTCAAATTCAGCACATCCGGCGCTACAGCAGCCATTCGTGAGGCAATGAGTTTTAAGTGATTGGGCTGACAGTGTTCAATTATTACAATAAGGAATCTTTGTCATGGATATGACGGTCATTCAAAGTACAATTTCCAGCATTAAGCTCGCTGGTGATATCGCTAAGAGCCTTTTGGAGTTCAAGACATTCAGCGACGCTAGTGGGAAAATTAGTGAGCTTAATACTGCGCTTATGGTCGCTCAAATCAACGCTATACAATCCCAATCGGCACAATTCACGATGATTCTTGAGATACGCGAACTTAAAGAAGAGATTGCCAGCATAAAAGCATGGGAAGCTGAGAAATCGCGCTATCAACTGAAAGCACTTTGGAATGGGTTTCTTGCTTATGCGGTAAAAGAAATTATGAATAATGGCGAACCCGCGCATTATATTTGCACTAAATGTTATGAAGACAAACGGAGATCGTTTCTTGAGCTTATTAGAAAACATAATGGTAGACGCCTTGAAGAATTTATAATTTGCCAGCACTGCAAAAATGAAGCTCCTTACCAGTTGGGCGAGGAATTCATTCCGCAATACGCTTAAAGAAACTTTTAAACTGTGACTTGTAAATTATTACTACCTGTAAGCATTTGCACTTGCTTTTACTGAGAAAGAAGCATATCGCATACGCCTTATAAATTGCGTTAAGGAAATAGCAAGACAGGTATTTATCACAGGTTTTTTGGTTTCGCGATGAGAATGTTGCATTTTTCAGGTGTCTCTGAAAAAGAATTCCGGGAAATTACGCTTTTTTTGCAATAATTTTCCGCAAAAATATTTGCGCGGATATTTCGCGCTCATGCCACTAACTTGCTAAGTTCTACTTACTACAATAAACAGTAATTTTGTGATGATCATCACATTAAAGAATTATTTGCCTGATATAATCTTCTACGTTGGAGTGCGTTTGACATTAGCGCAAATATGTTGTAGGAGTGAAATTATGTATAGGATAGGTTATCCCTTTTGGAAAACAATGGCTCGCCTCGGCTTCGCTATGAAGGTTCGTGTTGAGGTTGTTGAAGATACAGAAGCACGCGTGTTTGTGGCAACAAGCGATGATTTAAGAGGGCTTGTATGTGAGGCCTCTTCTATAGAAGAGTTAATTAAAGAAGTTAACTTAGCAATGTCCGATCTTTTGGAAATGGAATTACATCAACCAACGATTAGAAAACCGATAACTGATTTGCGCATTTGCCCTGCATGAATGGGTATTATCAACTCGTTATTGAGCAATTAAAACAATATAATTTTAGCAAAGCACGATCAGGTAAGGGCTCTCATGAAATTTGGTCGAATGGCCGTATTCAAGTAACCGTTTCGGCAAACTGTAGTTCTCGCCATACCGCAAACGGCATTATGAAATCGGCTGGGATACGTCATAAATTCTAAATTTTAATGTTTAAAAATTTAATGGACATAACAGATAGGCTTGTTTTGTTTAAAATCAGAATCATACGGTGGCATATTGGCACCTCAATTGTCCTAACCATCTTCGTTCTCGCAGCTGCAAAATTCATTAATTAATGAGTTCTCAACAACACAATTATGATGTTGAAACTAATTTGCGTAATCTAAAGATTATGCGCGGTCGAAATTTTAAAATTTTGCTAAGTTCAATTTTTGCAACTGGAATTTTCCTTGCAATTTTGCTTGCTAAAGGTTTCGGCTGGCTTGAAGGTATTTAAAGTTTTTGAATTGTAAAAGCCTACATTTGCCATAAAGCATATCCCTAAATCTTCCGTCATCAACGTTTGAAGTCGGTCATCAATATTTGTGTGTGGATTTCGCACGTGAATTTCTAAACGCAAAAAAAAATTAACAATTTTGCGAGGCACAAAATGAGTAGCCTTAGGCTACTATATTGAATGGCGAGTCATTAGAGGTAATAGCCATGAAAATTTTAGAGTACAAAACCGACGAAAAAGCCCTGCAAGCAATATTAAAAGCCGCGTCTAGAAAACCAACTGAAGATGAAATTCGCAAACAACGCATTTCCTGGGTATTCGGTCAAATTGGCCGCAAAAGCAAAATCACAAAAGATGAGTTAAAGAAAATTCTTGATTCTTGTGAAGGTAGATTAGTTACTTTATAAAAATTGTTTTAGTTGTAAAATAAAAGGAGTTCGATGATGGGTACCCAAGTTGAATTGGCAGCGAAAAGGCTGTTTGATAAAGATGCTCTCAACGTAAAAAACATTAAGTTTTTTCCAGGAACTAGCCGCGACACTAGCGCCGAAGAAGTTGCTGAGCAAATTAACAAGTCGCTTTCTCAATTAGAGGCCGGAGATTTTGAGTCGGTAGAAATTGATTAAATCCGCTTTTTTATGAGGTTGTACTTTGGCTTTTAAAGAACTATACAAATATTGCCAGACGCTTAACCCAAAAGTAAGCACAAAAGACATCAAGAGAAAAGCAATAGAAATTACCGGCGCTAAAAATGTTAGGGAAATAGTACAAGGCCTAGACGTAACAAAAATACGAGGTTATTTTTTATCACATGATAATCGTGACTCTTCCATAGTTAAAATTTACGGTTGTAATGTTATCGTTCTAGCAAGAGATATGAACGATTGCTGGAAACGTTTTGTTTTAACTAAAGAGTTGATGCATCTATTTGATAAAGCTGACGTTCAAACAAACACGGAAGTTGTATTCAAAGATTTGCTTAGCGAGTTCGAAGCTCCATCGCCAGCAAACCAATCGCTGCAATTTAAATCTGAAATTGCGGGGTTTTGGATGGCAATAGCTTGTTTATGTCCAGAGGAATCACGTCTTGATTTTATTGACCAATTCGGTAAAGGTCATATAGATCATTACGGTATTGCATTAAAATTAAAAATTCCTGAACAATACGTAAGGCAATTATTTAGACGTGATTACAAAGACATCATTGACGTTCTTTTAAGCTGATCATTTATTTATGGAAAACGTGTCGTATTTAAATTTAGCATCGGCTTTTTCTAGTGAGGAAAAGCCTTACAGTGAAGCAATCAAAGAAGCTTTTCATGAAGCGGCGGAAATAGTTGGCCCGACAATCTTAATTCAAGCAATCAAAGATTTTGGCCAAAGAGAGTCTTCAAGCGATACCGTTAAATTAAGGGCGCCGTTCCCTGGTATAGGCCAGCCATGGACGCAAGAAAAAAAGGATGAGTTAGCAAAAGTATTAAAAAAATATTCTTAAGCAATTTTTGACTTCTACAAAACCTCCCGCGTGGAGGTTTTTTTACGCCCCGACCATTACGAACTGAACCTCGTTATGGTCGGGACCATTTTGTTAGCTTCAACAATATGGTTGACTCGTTTCTATGCAGGGTCGCGCGCCACCGTAGGGCCATTGAAATCAAAGGGAATTTTGCAGCTTCTCCCGAAGCCGCGCGCCAACGCTATTCTTCAGTTTTTCAATCGCTACATTTAAATCGCTGCGTTTAACTTGCAAATCAATATGTGTGACCACACCCGATTCGGTCTTTTTTACCAAGGCCACATCCTCTGCGAAATCCGCGCCAAACAATAGCCAATTATCAACCAGCGCCAAATTTGATGACGGTAGATGTTTGCCATAGATCGGCAATTGGCAGTAAAACAATTTTGTCGCTACATAGCAGAGCGCGCCGTGTGGCGCATGAAATTCATTTCTTGCTGTCTTTGCAAATTCACTGCCATCAACCGCTTCAAAAGCAATCCTAGCGCCCTCTGATAGCGGGATCATTTCATCGTCGTTCGACTCGACCATCGGCGCTGGAATTTCTTCAGCTACTTTGGAGATTTCGGCTTTAAAACCCGGAAAACGAGTGTAAAGCCATCGGTTAATGTCATGGCGATATACAAACAATAAG
>JBBRPW010000028.1:0-4380 GCA_038227435.1 Minisyncoccia bacterium
CGAACGGTGTCTTTGGCAAGCATTGCATCTTTAATTTGTGATTTAATTGTTGTTTGTACGTTTGTCATTGTTTCCATAATGTTGCCATTTTAGCATATTTTATAGATTTTTCATTTCATACGATATAATCATTATATGGATAACAGTCTTTTATTTGGTTTTCTTGGGACAATTCTTTTAATTGTTGTTGTGGGTATTGTTCTGTTATTTCTTAAACTAAAACAATTAAATGATTCATCAAAATTAAATGCACTTGATCAATCAAAAAATGCAGGGCTCGATTTAATTTTGGCTCAAATGACTGAGCTCTCAAGAACAGTAGATACTAAAATTGGAAACTCTGCAAAAGATATGCAGGAATCAATGCGTTTTCAGGCAGGCGAAACATTTAAAATTGTGCGCGATATTACAGAGCGATTAACTCGTCTCGACGAAACAAATAAACAAGTGGTTTCGTTCGCAGATCAACTGCGGTCATTGCAGGATATTTTAAAAAATCCAAAACAACGAGGAATTTTAGGTGAATATTATTTGGAAACGCTTTTAAAAAATGTATTGCCACCCGGTTCGTATCAAATGCAATATCCATTCTCTGATGGAACAATTGTGGACGCTGTCGTATTTATTAAAGATAAAATTGTACCAATCGATTCAAAGTTTTCACTCGAGAATTACAATCGTTTACTTGAGGCCCGCGATCCATCTGAGCGAGAGCGATTAGAGAAGTTATTTAAAGCCGATTTAAAAAATCGAATTGATGAAACAAGTAAATATGTGAAGCCTGAAGAGGGAACTATGGAATTTGCATTCATGTTTATCCCGCATGAAGCGCTGTATTACGATTTGCTCGTTTCAGAAGTGGGATCAGTTAAAGTAAATACTCGTGATTTAATAGAATACGCTGCTCGAGAAAAGAGAGTATTAATTGTTTCGCCAACTTCTTTTTTGGCATATTTACAAACTGTTATTCAAGGATTAAAAGCACTTCAAGTTGAAGAATCCGCTAAAGAAATTCGAAAAAATGTTGAAGATTTACAGAAACATTTACGAAGTTACGAGGAGTATCATTTTAAACTTGGAAAAACGCTTGATACAACAGTAAGTCACTACAACAATTCTTCAAAAGAATTTAAAAAAATTGATAAAGATGTAATGCGAATTACTGGAATTGAAATTGAATCAACCCTCGAAATAATTGAAAAGCCGTTAATAGGGGATGGGGAATAATACATTGACTTGTTTTAATTAATGTTTGATTGTAGTCTACCCGTAGTCATCGTTGTACTTTGACTCCGCCTCTGAACGCACTACGCAATCTTAGGCAACGTTTGTCCAACCGTTAAGGACACGTATTCGGAAACGATACCGACTTATCAGTCAATGAAAATTACGAAACCTGTGCCGGCCTCAAAACCAGCTTCAACTGTAATCAGCAATCCTGTGTATCGGTTTTACAAAGCCCTACTGTATTTTCTTCATGGTTCAAAAATCTACGAAGGACGACTCAATACGGTAGTTGGTATGTACACGAGACACCATAAAAAGCTAGGTTCATTTTATCCAGATCTGAGCGAAGATCCCACTCTCACTCGTCTTCGTTCTTTCTTTACTAATATCTACCAAACAAGGCAACTTCAAACTCGATTTCAGACTAGAAATCAACATGAAGTAGCATGCGCAGCTTATCGAGATCTCGGTAAGTTGCGTGGCTCTGTGGCAAGGAATCTCTTTGTCGAACTCTTGGGGTATTTGTCGGCGGGCATAGATCCATCATTTATCACTGTGGAAGCTTTTAGAGATCTAGGTTGTGGTAACATGCAAATCACTTTTCGGACCAATGGACTTAGTCTTGTATTCGAGCATCTCATGGGAGTGGAATTAAACAATTCACCTCATGCTCGGTGTAAATTCCTTAATGAAGGCTTTACGCTAAGACTGACGTCCTTTAAAGGTTATTAATCCATCTCGTACAATTTTTGTCTTTCAGACCTCCTGTGGTTAATCCCACCGGAGGTTTTCCTTTTTATGAGTATTACCTTTCTATTTAGTATATATTTCTTGCACATATAGTTAATTTTATGTATAGTATTCGGACTTATGGCAACAAAAGAATCTACAACTGAAGAAATGGAAGTTACAACAACTGAAGCAAAACCTAAAGCAGCGAAAGCTACAAAGGCCTCAAAACCTGCTAAAATGGCCTCAAATGGAGCTTTTTCAGTAATTATGACTGGAGGTAAGCAATACAAAGTAAGTGTTGGAAACAAGCTTAAAATCGAAAAAATCATGGGCGATCATAAAGAAGGTGATGCCATTGTTTTCGACCAAGTGTTAATGACATGTGATGGAGCAACAACTGTAGTTGGAGCCCCAACAGTTGCTGGTTCAAAAGTTGCTGCAACTATTTCAAAAATCGCTCGACACCCAAAAATCACTGTTATCAAATACAAACAAAAAAGCAGATACTTCAAGAAAAACGGTCACAAGCAACCTTACTTCGAAGTTACCATCAACTCTCTCTAAAATCTCTAATTATCTGTAAGTTTTAAATAAAATAGATACATAAAAACTCCCGTTGGGAGTTTTTATTTTTTTATTCTCGACTGAAACGCGAATTTGAGTGTATCACTATCTGAATATTCTAATTCCGTTCCTGTTGAAAGTCCTCGACCCAAAAAAGAAAGAGCAATAGATTTTTCAGTAGTAATTGGTTTAAGAACATCGTAAATATGTGACGCAGTGTTCTCGCCTTCTGGGTTTACGCTAGTTCCAACAATAATCTCTGCTGGCATTTTTCCATCCAAACCATTCTTAACTCGCATTAAAAGTTCTTTAATTCGTACTTTATCTTCAGGAGCTTTTTCTAAAATTGGAATCGTTCCTCCCAAAACAAAATACAAACCATTATAAGAGTGGCTTTTTTCAATTACCTCTAAATCTTGATCGTGAGGAACAACAAGTAACAATTTTTGATCTCGAGCCGCGTTGCTACAAATATTACAAATAAGCGGACCTTGTTTTAACTTCTCAGCGCGGCTTGTAAGCGTTGCATTCTTATCTTCAAAGTATCTAAAACACATATCACAAAGCGAAATTGAATCTTTTAAATCGCTCACTGTTTGCGATAAAAAATTAAGAGTACTTTTATCCCTTGTTAGTAGATAATATACAAATCGCTTAGCCTGACGCGGGCCAATGCCAGGAAAGTGTCGAAATATTTCAGTTAATCGAGAGATCGGATCCATTGCTCTATATATATGTTAAGTTGCTGTATTTATGAATATTAAAATCCACCAAAACCATTACCACTATGGGCTCCACTTCCGTTATTATTCCCACCAGCAAAATTATGTGCACCATTTCCAGCAAAACCACCTCCATTTCCAAAATCGTTTTTATCAATACTTTGAAATGATGTTTTCTTTTCGTTGAAATAAAGTTCGATGGCGCCCGTTGCTCCGTTTCGATGTTTTTCAATCATAATTTTTGCAATGTTCGGCCTGTCAGATTCTTTATTATATTTATCTTCACGATGAATAAACATTACAACGTCAGCATCTTGCTCAATTGATCCTGAATCTCGAAGGTCAGACAATCGTGGTTCGCCTCCACGTTTTTCAACCTCTCGGGAAAGTTGAGATAGGGCAATTACAGGCACATCCATTTCTCGTGCTAAATGTTTAAGAGATCTTGAAATTTCAGTTACCTGATTCACCATACTGTCAGAATATTTACTACTTACCGGTGCCATAAGTTGAAGGTAGTCAACAATAATCATTGATAGGCCGTGCTCTGCTTTTAACCGCCTACATACTGAGCGCATTTTTACAATATTGTTTGCTGGAGTGTCATCAATAAAAACAGGAGCTTTTGTAAGTTTGTCACTGGCATCGCGCAGTCGAGTAAAGTCATCTTCAGTAGCGCCATATCCAGTTTTTAAAACCCATGAATCAACACCAGCTTCGGCTGCAAGCATTCGATTTACTAATTGTTGCGCACTCATTTCGAGAGAAAAAATAGCGATCGGATGATTGTGCATGACTGCAGCATTTCGAGCGATGTCGAGCGCAAGCGAAGTTTTTCCCATTGATGGACGAGCGGCTAAAATAATTAAATCTGACTTTTGAAAACCAGAAAGTTTTTGATCTAAATCTTTAAATCCACTTCCTACACCACCAATTGATCCTTTATTTTGCGAAAGTAAATCGAATTGTTCGAGTGCAGGACCAAGTACATCCTTTAACTGAGTATACGTATGAGTGCCGGTGTAATTAGTTACTTCAAAAATTCTTTTTTCGGCTGAGTCTAAAAGTTCTTCAAGTTCCCCACTTTCGTCGTATCCCATCTTTTCAATATGTTCTGCAGCATCAATTAGCATTC
>JBBRPW010000029.1:0-4162 GCA_038227435.1 Minisyncoccia bacterium
ACAGGATCTGTACAGGTTTCGCATCACAACAAAGCTTCGCTTTGCTGCGATATGCTCAACCTTTTCAATTCCTACTCGTAAGCGCATAAATGCACTTACTCGGTCTTCACTCACTTCGTTCGTGTGCGCCCGGTAGGAATTGAACCTACGACCATCTCCTTAAAAGGGAGCCGCTCTACCAACTGAGCTACGGGCGCATATTTGTTTTTTATAATACTCTACCTTAACTACCAAGACAGCTAAGGAATCATATTTGCTCGTCATAACATTTGCCTTAACTACCAAAACAGCTACGGGTGTATACTGAACCGGCGCATTGAGAATTCGATACGACGTGCTAAAGATGCTAACAAAAAAGCCCTATTTAATCAATATTCGGCGTCGCCAGCCTTTCCGGCCCTCATTAAAGAGGGAGGTCAAAAGCGAATTTTCCAGCTCCAAGTGCAAGCAAAGCAATCGATAACATAAAAAGTACAAAATACAACTCTCTGGCATGTTTTTCTGATCCAGGGAGAAAAATAAATACAGCAAATAGGGCAGCAGAAGCAATGCACACAATTTGACTGAAGAGGCCTATTCCTAAAAGAATTCCTCCAATAATTCCAACCCCACCAACAAAACCAAGGAATACTTTTTCAGTCTGTAATTTATTATGAGCATCAACAGTATTTTCTGGATTATGAAATTGATCTTTTTGGACAACTTCAACAATCTTTTTTCTCCACAATAACTTTTCTGAGAACCGCAGGATAAAAAAAGCCAGGGTCAAGCGAAGCAGGGTAATTGCTAATGATTGATAATTAAAAAATTCGGGGAATAAGCTTAAAAATTGGAGGTTTACAAAATTCATACTTAAAAGTATAACACGTAGATGAAGAAACTGTCAGTAAAAGCTCAAATAATTAGCCATGCAATCATTTTGGATGATATTCGAAGTGTCCACAATGTGGGCTCGTTTTTTAGATTGGCAGATTGTGCGGGAATTGGCGAAATACACCTTTGCGGATATACACCAGCGCCAACAGACCGTTTTGGGCGAGCGCGGCAAGATATTGCAAAGGTGGCTCTTGGTGCCGAGAAGACAGTGGTGTGGAAGAGTAATCCTCTAACTAAAGCAATTAATGATTTAAAAAAGAGAGGATTTACTGTTGTTGCTGTCGAGCAAGATTCTCACTCACAAGACTATAAAAGTTTTGGAGAAGAATATATAAAGTTCCGATCAAGTAAAAATAAAAAAGAAATTAAAAAACCTCTTGCATTTTGGTTTGGAAGTGAACCAACAGGAATTAAAAAAACAAATTTAAAAAAAGCAGATGTAATTATTGAGATTCCATTAAGAGGAGATAAAGAATCACTCAATGTTGTTCAGGCAGCATCGATTGTTATTTTTAGAGTTCTAAATATTTAATTTTCTATCTCGTATCTTTGTATGCCTTTTGATGTGTGTCGCAAAAATGAGCACTTCTTCCTCCTACAACTTTACGTACGATTGTTCCTTTGCAGCCTCTTTTCATACAAGGTTTTTTAGTTCGTCGATATGCTTGGTGTTGTTCTTGAAATTCTCCACGCTCCCCATCGATGTTTCGATAATCTGACATTGAGTCTCCGCCGAAATCAATTCCTTTTTGAAGTGTTTCTTTCAGGGCTTTATACATATGCCTCAGCACAATGTGATTATGTTTTTGAATACTCTTTATTTTTTCTTCGGGATGAACTCCAGCTCGCCAAAGTATTTCATCAGAATAAATATTTCCAACACCAGCGATTAGTGTTTGATCCATTAGTGTTGTTTTAATTTTCCCTTCAGGTTTTTTGTTCAGTCGCTCCACAAAAACCTCGTATGTAAAGAGAGGTGAAAGTGGCTCAGGTCCGGCCTCTCTTAAGTGTTCTGAAAGGGTTAATTGGTTTGTATTAATAAGGGTAACTTTGGCAAATTTACGCATGTCACTTAGTACTAATTGTTTTCCATTCGTAAATGTAAACACCAAATGAATAAATTTATTAAAAGGGTCGGTAAGTGGCCCTTCATCTTTTGCAAACCAAGGATCTTTTCCACCACGCTCAATAAGTGCTCGTTTTTTATTTAATTCGTACGATCCATACATGATATGCCCCGTCATTTTAAGGTGAATTAAAATTGTTTGATCGTTATCTAAATGAATCAGTACATTTTTTGCTCGCCGCGAGGTACCTACAATCGTGCGACGCGTGATTAACTTTTTAAACTTAGCAAAATATTTAGGATCTTTAATTGTCTCCGATCCAATATAGTGAAGGGAGTTATAGTCGGTCCACACTTCAGAAATTGTTAAACCGGTTGCAACACGCGCAATTCCTTTAACCGTTGTTTCTACTTCAGGGAGTTCTGGCATAGATATACTTCAATATCGAAGTGTTAAGATCCTAACTTTTTTAAAGCTTCTCGTACAATTTCTTCCGGCTTCATGTCCTTTAGTTTTTCTCGGGGCATATCCTTAACCGCGTCACGTGCTTCTCGTTCGGTATATCCCAATGATTGAAGCGCTTGAATTGCAAAGTCCATATCTTTTCCAGTTGAAGAGCGAACAACGCCCTCTTTTCCAGGTTCTTCTGAAGGATTTGTTCCAAATCTTCCGTCGGCGTCGGCCATCCCCGCACCAAAGTTTTCAATTTTCTCTTTTAATTCAAGCACTACTTTTTCTGCAGTCTTTTTTCCAATACCTGAAACTTTAGTTAAGTATGAAATATCGCCCGTTATTGCAGCTTCGCGAATACTTTCGGTGCTCGCAATATTCATAATACCGAGTGCTGATTTAGGACCGATTCCAGAAACAGTTAATAGAAGCTCAAACATTTCTAAATCGTGTGCATTTAAAAAACCATATAAATCGAGTGCAGTTTCGCGTACTGCCAAATATGTACACAGGGTAACAGGCTGCCCAATGTTATGAGACACATGTTCAACAACTCCTCCTGTAATAAACACTTTATAACCAACTCCATTTACATCGATGATGCAGTACCGAAGATCAAGTCGTGCAAGGGTTCCGTTTAGGTGGGAAATCATAGAGGTAGTATAGCAAAACAGTTTGTAAACGACACTTCATGGCCTATATATTAGAGTATTTAAGCATTATACTTCTTGCGCCCCTCTATATGATGTGTTAATGTGCTTCTACATATGCCTATTACAAAATCAGCTAAAAAAGCGTTGCGAGCAAGCAATACAAAACGAGTTCACAACCTTCGACGAAAAGGAGCCATGAAAGATGCTTCAAAAGAGGTTAAAAAACTAGTAACTTCAAAAGATGCAAAGAGTGCACTCGTTGCTCTCCGAGAGGCTTACCAAGCAATCGATAAAGCTGCAAAATCTGGAATTATTAAAAAAGGTGCTGCTGCTCGAAAGAAATCTCGATTAGCTAAAGCGGTTGCCAAAGCAAAATAAATTTTAATTCGGTACTCCGTTATCAAGATTAAAGACAAAAGCCCAATCGTGAGACGGGGCTTTTTGTTTGGGGGTACTTAGTTAACGCATCTATTTGAGGGTGTCTTCGATGGCACCTTCAACGTCACATGCATTAATTCCTTTGGCGAATTCGTTATAGTCTTCTTCACTCGAGGGATCTCGAGAGATAACTACAAAAAAATCTCCAACGAAAACGGTTCTGATTTCCGTAAAAAATTTCGGAGCTGCAACACAACATTTATTGCACATATGCGGACTGCCTGCGGCACAAAGAGATGTTATCTGCCAGCGGGGAGGAAGAGGGGCTTGGTTCAGTTCAGGTTCCATATAAATGAACTATGGGTTGATTTTATATATTGTGTTCCTGGGCAAGGGGAGTGTCAAATTGTTTTCACCTATCGAACGTGCTATGGTTTTCGAATGATACGGTTGCTTATTCCTCTCTCGATCCTCATTTTTTTCGAGCTTCTTGCAGATATATTTTCTAAAAATTGGTCAATAAAAGGAGGTTTTTGGCTTGCCACACTTGCACTTTGCTATTTTCTTTTGGCAAATACTTTTTTGCTTTTTGCACTAAAAAACGGTTAGGGTTTGGGAAGAGGAGCAATGATTTTTTAATTATTTTCTGGTGTGATCGCAATTTTATTAGGTGTTTTTATTTACGAAGAAAAACTAAATAATTTTCAGATTATTGGAATGATTCTTGGTTTAATTTCA
>JBBRPW010000030.1:0-4126 GCA_038227435.1 Minisyncoccia bacterium
GAAGCTGAAGGAATTCGAACTAAAACGCGCGAGCTTTGCGATAAATTACTTTCCATTCAAATGGATGCAGATTGCGAATCTTTGAATGCGTCAGCATCTGCAGCAGTTGCGTTTTATACTTGGAGTATTCAACATAAAGGAGCAATGAAAAATGGAAAGCGAATATAAACTAAAATTATAATTTAAGCTGAATTGACACATTCTCACTTTCAATATATAGTATTCAGGTAATAAATCTCAAAGATTTTAATGCGCCTAACGGCCCAGTCTCACATTTCTCAACGTTTAGTTTGAAAGTTAAGCCAGAGAAGCAAAAGACAATAAGCCGATTGCAAAAAAGTACAAGATAAGACCTCTCTAAATTAGAAGGCACTTGAAAAACTTTTTGTATATTCGGCTCTCTAAAAATCACGGGAATTTTTACCTGTGTTTTTATTTTTATATAAAGCACTTTTTAATTCAATTAATTTTACATTTTATATTATATGGAACGATCACAATCAGGAGCAGCTCCACGCTCATCAGCAAGTGGAGCGCCATCAACCCGGCGAGTAGTACGAGGAGTTAGCGCAGGACGAGGTTTCGACAGAAACCGAGGTTATTCACTTGAACCAAAACGAACATCGCGAGGTGGAAGTGCGGGCGTTGGAGCACCAGCAGGAGCTCGAAGCTCTTCAGCATATTCACCTTCTTCATCACGAGGAAGTTTCGTAGGTGGTCCTTCACGAGGGCCTGTTCGAAGTTCAACTGGAGGAGCGGGAAGTCGATCTTATACTGGAGGTTCAAGCTTTAGTGGAAGTCGATCTTTCACAGGTGGAAACGGCGGAGGACGATTTAAAAGTTTTAGTGGAAACCGGGGTGGTGGACGAGGTCGAGGGCGATCTGGTTCACACGTTGACGTTTCTAAATACGTGAATCGCGTAACAGTTACAGAAGAAGTAGAAATATTTATTCCAGAACATAAGTTCGTAGATTTTCACGTAACTGAAGAACTTAAGGCAGCCATCGTTCAAAAAGGATATGAACTTCCAACTCCTATTCAAGACAAAGCAATTCCTCACGTTATTAACGGACAAGATTTAGTAGGAATCGCAAATACTGGAACTGGTAAAACAGCAGCCTTTTTAATTCCTATGCTTAATAAAGCGTTACAAGATTTAAAAAGTACTTCAATTATTATTGTTCCAACCAGGGAGCTTGCAATTCAAATTCAAGATGAACTTATTGGATTCACAAATAATCTAATGGTTACGGATGAAGATGGAACTATTCGAGCTCCAAAATCAGCAGAACGAATTTATTCTGTATGTTGCGTAGGCGGAGCTCCAATTGGAAAGCAAATTAAAGATTTATATTTCCATAATCAATTTATTATTGGAACTCCAGGACGATTGAAAGATTTAATCGATCGAAAAATGATTTCACTTAAGCAAATCAGTACCATCGTACTTGATGAAGCTGATCGAATGCTTGATATGGGATTTATTAATGACATGAAAGCTGTAATGGCCGGAATGCCTAAAGATCGACAAACATTATTCTTCTCAGCAACACTTTCATTTGAAATTGAAAAATTGATTCATGAATTTTTGAATGAACCTGTTCGAATTTCTGTAAAAACTCAAGATACATCTAAAAATGTTGATCAAGACGTTGTTCGAATGACTCCTGGCCAAAATAAAATTGATGTTCTTTCAGACATGCTTAAGAAAGATGAATTTTCGAAGGTTCTTATTTTTGGAAAAACAAAGCACGGTGTTGAAAAACTTTCCCACACATTAAATGAACGAGGTTTTAAAACAGAATCAATTCATGGAGATAAAAATCATCGAGATCGACAACGAGCACTCGGTGCCTTCAAAGACAATTCATCTAGAATTTTAGTTGCAACAGACGTTGCTGCCCGAGGATTAGACATTGCTGACATCAGTCATGTGATTAACTATGAATTACCTGAAACTTACGAGGATTACACTCACCGAATTGGACGAACAGGACGAGCTGGTAAAAAAGGAAAGGCCCTAACATTTATTGGATAAATTTTCGATAAAGATTTGATAAACTTTATACAAATAACAGAAAACACTTTGTAAAAACAAGGTGTTTTCTGTTTGTAATATGTATTAAAAATAAAATTTGAGCATGTTACAATTTAAACATGATTATCGCGTCAAATATTAGCCTTCTCTCAGGTATTTTTTTAATACTTGGATATATTCCTTATATTTATGGAATTTTTAGAGGTACAGAAAAACCGAGCAGAATGAGTTTTTTAATTTGGACTATTTCAACTATTATTTTATTTCTAGGTGTAAAAGAGGCTAGTGTAAACGAAATATTTTGGCTTCCATTGGCAGATACAATTGGTTGTATCTTAATTTTATTTTTATCTATTTGGTATGGAGTAGGTGGATGGACTAAGGTAGATAAAATTTCATTCGGAATCGTGCTCATTACTTTAATTATTTTCTTCATTACCGAGAGTATTGTTTTCGCGTTCTATGCAAACTTAATTGTTTATTCTGCCGGGTACATTTCAACACTTAAAAAAGTTTTACAAGACCCAAATTCTGAAAGTAAAGCAGCATGGATTTTGTTTATAATTGGTGGAGGATTAAATATCTTTGGTCTTTATTTGGCAAAAGAAACAAACCCAGCCCCGTGGATTTATTCACTAACTATTTTCGGAGCAATAAGTGTTTTACTTATTTGCTTTAAAATCGGCAACTTCGTTGACCGTAGGAGCATTAATTCCAAGTGAATTTAAAAATTCTTCTAATTCTTTTCCTTCAATTTTACGAATACTATTTTCAAGCATTTTGCCGAGCTGAACATTCATTACTCGAGTTCGAGTAAGGTCTCGCACTTGATTGTGCATCGCTTCACACATTCTTCGAATTTGATGCTTCTTTCCCTCAGTTAATGTAATTCGAAAGGTATTTTCGTTTATGATTTTTATCCAACATGGCTTTGTTTTGTAACCTTCAATTTCAACACCTTGTTCCATATTATCTTTAAAACTGTCACGAATTTTATTAACAGTCGTTACAATATATTCCTTCTCGTGTTCAAAAGCTGGGTTTAAAAGCTTGTCAGTAATTCGTCCATCATTTGTGAGAATAATAAGTCCACTTGAATCTTTATCGAGTCGGCCAATTGGAAACACTCGTGGAATTTCTTCGGACATTTTATGTTTACTTTGCTGCGCGCGAATTGTTCGATTAATAGCAATCATTTGAGCTCGGATATCTTGTTCACCGTGTTGAGGAGAGTGGGTAATTGTTCCTTGGGGTTTGTTGTATGCGTAATATACATAGGGTTTTAAAATTCCTGAATATCGAACTTCAACGTTATCAGTTTCTTGAACTTTACTCCCAAGCATCGCTAATTTTCCATTAATAAACACTTTTCGTTTTTCTATTAATTCGTCTGCACCTCGCCTCGTTGAATAATTTTTAAGGGCTAAATATCGATTAATCCGCATTGGATATACGTTTTCATGTGCCTCAATGTCTTGCTGAGTACTGGCTTGTTTTTTGGTTGGAGTTTTAAATATTGGTTTAATTGGTGCCAATGGTGTAAAAGTCTTTTTTCCAAGAGTTGTAGTAACTCCAGTTATAGAAGCTTTACGTTCCTTTTCTTGTTTATAAAAATCCTTACTTCTATTTCGAAAAGGATCAGGACGACGAGACGCCACTTTAGAGCGGGGCTTAGATCCTTGGTATCCTCCAGGTTTTTTAGGTCCACGGTTTGCCGAATTACTCGATGTTTTTGAGCTTGGTCGACGAGATAGTTTCATTGACACACCATAGCATAAATTGTGTAATTGTCTAAAGTAAAGTAAGTTTTGGGCAAAATTCAATTAAGATCTACCAACTATTACTGAACGACCCTTCAACTCTTCGAATCCAAAATCATTTATGGGTAGGATTTCAAATTTATATGAAAGTCTCGTAAAATTATTATCTGCTTTTTGTTTTTCAAAAAATGCCGCAAGTTCAGCAGTGGCAGCCAATGTAGACTTTTGAAACATAATATTTGTTTCTCTGCTCTCATATACAGATTGAATTGTGTTGAATAATGTGTCGAAAGAAGAAACAGCACGTGCAACAAGTCAGGTTTTTGA
>JBBRPW010000031.1:0-3913 GCA_038227435.1 Minisyncoccia bacterium
ATGTTAGATGGATTAAGAAGTTAATTCCTATTCAATAATATCTATAGACTCTTAATCATTACTTAATTTAAAACCGATTAAAATTCCGGCGACTCCTCCAATTGCTGTAAAGAGTACTGACCATAACGAAAAAAAACTATCTCCCCATAAAGTTGGAATATATCCTCCTACAGTTGAACCAATAGTCATCCCTATCCAGATAAGGGGTTTTGAGCTGCTCATGTAGTAAGTATAACCTAGATTACTTTATGTTATTTATATAAGTTATTGTATCTCGTTAAAAAAAACCACCGGTTACATGTTCGTGTAATCGCGGTGGTGTAATTTACTGCGCACTCATTTCGTCGAGCGCGGTACCCATTGCAGCTAAACCATAGAGGAGGGTGAATTGTTGAATTCCATTGTCAACATTGTGATCGACCAACCTCATTCCCTCCCGCACTCCATGAGAGTGATATTCGGGATGTACTTCGCAGGCATCTCCTGGACAAGTTAAGTATGGTCCACTTTTTTCAATCATCGATCTGAAGTTGTGTCGATAGTAATCTTTATTCTCACCAAACATGGTTTTGTGAGCAGATTTCATGGCCTCTGTCATGAGTGGAATCTCGATTCGCTTTTCAACTTCAAAAATTCGCCGCAACCTACCCATGTATGATGGGCTAATTGTCCCAGCAACAAATGAATTCTGCCTACCAGTTCCTTCTCCTACAATAGCGACAAAGTCTTGGAAATCAACAGAGTCAGTATCGACTAAAGGAGAACACTCAGTATGTCTTAAAAGAACAGAAAGTGGCTTACAAATTCTTGTCATATTTCCCCAACAATATTCTTCATTAATATAAAATTGAGGAAGGGTAATTTGATAGGTGTACCATGACGCATCTTCGTCAACTAATACAATATCGTCCCTATAACCAAATCGTTCCTTGCCCAATCTAGATTCAAGAAGATCTTCCTTAAAAAGTGGAAGTTGCTCTTCATTTTGCTTAACTCCAAACCAAGGCTTGAGGTCGCCATCGTTCGGTGCCTGAAAAATCAAACCTCGATGAAGTTTCAGTGTGAGATTTCCAGTTTTAGGTTCAAAGCGAAGCTTGGACCAAGCTGGAATGTCTTCAAAAATAAGAATCTTACCTTTTCGTGTGTTCATATGTCTTTGTAATTCTGACAAAAACATAACACATATTACATATCCTGCCACTAGGATATAATGGAGACATTATTTAATTACGTAATATTATGTATACAGAAATTAATTTTTGGGCGATTATTATTTCAATGGTTTTATCGGTGGTACTTGGCTTTTTGTGGTATGGCCCCTTATTTGGAAAACAATGGATGACACTGAGTGGAATAAAAATGCCCGATCAAAAGCCAGGAATGGATGCAATGATAAAGCCAATCATTTTATCTTTAATTGGTGCATTCTTGATGAGTTTCGTGCTTTCATTTTCAATTACATTTGGGAATAGTTATGTTGGAATTACGGGAATTGCGGGCGGTTTAACGTGCGCTTTTTTTAACTGGCTCGGATTTGTCGTACCTACATATTTAAACTTTACTGGGTGGGAGGGAAAATCTTGGACGCTCTTTTTTATTAATACAGGATATTGGTTGGTGTTCCTATTGCTTTCATCAATTGCAATTGTTTTGTTAGGATAGTAAAAATACAATATGAATAAAAAAATTGTACTTGCTGGTGGATGCTTTTGGGGATTAGAAGATTTAATTAGAAAACAACCAGGAGTGGTAAATACTGAGGTGGGATACACAGGAGGAAGTGTGGTGAATCCAACGTACGATAATCACGAAGGGCACGCTGAAGCGGTAGAAATTGAGTACGATCCAGAGATAACATCGTATAAAAAGCTTCTCGATTTTTTCTTTCAAATTCATAATCCAACAACAGTAAATCAGCAAGGGAATGATATTGGTACTTCTTATCGATCTGCAATATTTTATGGAAACGAAGAAGAAAAAAAAGAGGGAGAAGATTTTATTAAAATTGTTGATGATTCTAAACGATGGAAAAAACCTGTGGTAACAAATTTAGAACCACTCACTATATTTTATAAAGCCGAAGGATATCATCAGGATTATTTGCAAAAAAATCCTGGAGGATATACCTGTCATGCCATTTGGTTTGATAGTTATTTAAAATAAGAACTAATAGAACCAATAGAACTAAAAACTTCCCGTTGTTAATTTATGATGAGAGAAATATGAACCCGCGAGGATTATCATAAAGACAACAGGGAGAAGTAATACTGGGCCAAATCCAGCTACTGCCCAAATACTTACAAATGCGGATATAAAATCGATACCAAATCCAGCATAAGCCCATTCTTTAATTCGATTTGATACCTGAGGAATAATTAAGGCGAGTGCACCTAACACCTTAAATACAACAAGCATTGTTCCGAAATAATCTGGATAGCCTAAACTTCTAATTCCTTCCACGGCTGCAGGTGAACCATACGTTGCAACTTCCGCTACCCCTTGTCCTAAGAATATAAGGGTCGTAGTAATCCAAAAAATGATTTTATATTTTTTCATATTAAAATTATAGCCTAAAATAGAGAATATGAGATAGTTATTATATGCATAAAAATATCCCAACTGATGAAGAGTTAAAAAATAATAATCCCGAGTTATACGCTGTTGCAAGGCAAAAAGGAACAGAACCTGCTTTTTCAGGAAAGTTTTTACATTCGAAAGAAAAAGGTATGTATAGTTGCGCCGTTTGCAATCAAGAATTATTTTCGTCTGATGCAAAATTTGATTCAGGAACTGGATGGCCAAGTTTCGATCAAGCAATTCCTGGGCGAGTGATTGAAGTGCCTGATATGAGTCATGGGATGCAACGAACGGAAGTTGTATGTTCAAGATGCGGATCGCACCTAGGGCATGTATTCAATGATGGGCCAGTATCAACTGGAAAACGATATTGTTTGAACGGAGTTTGTTTGGATTTACAAAAACAAATTGAAGATGAGAAAAAAGATAAGTAATGTATGAAAGTCGATAAGGATACAAAAGTTTCTATTAGTAAGTCTTCTAAAAAAGTTTTAAAAACTGTGGTTGTAAACGATCGAATGCAAAAGGTATATCGATATGAGTTAATTGAAAAACCTGGCAAAAACTTTGACCCTATTTTTAAACCCCAATTAACACCAAAGCAAATGTTAGCGCTTGGTGTATTTGGCGGTATCTATTTACGCGACTGCCTAAAAGAGTTTCCAAAGGATTGGTTTACCAAAGCAAAGTTTGCTCCGCCAAATGTTCATAAAAAAATGCCATCACTTAACTTTTTTAAAGTGAATGCAAGTCAATCGCTTCCAATTTGGAAACATAATGGATGGATACACCGTGAAGATCCACGTGGATGGTTTCAATGGTATTGTCGATATTATATGGGTAGAAGAATTCCTAAAGAGGATAGTCGTCAAATTAGACGATGGGTAAATATGGCGAGACATGTAAGTCAAGTTGTACATAATTGTGAACCAGGCAATTTTAATTGTAGGCCTCGTCAACGACAAGCAATTTTACATTGGGCGTATGACAGTACAAACATATAATAATTGATAGGTAATTGCGCCATAGATGATGCAATTACTCTAGTAATTACTCATAATCTTTATTGTATGGACTCATTTAATTCACCTAGTACAAAACCATTGTATCGAGGAACACAAATTGTTTGGTATATTTTAGGAATCTTAGAAGCTCTATTGGCTTTTCGATTCGTATTAAAACTTTTGGGTGCAAATCCGCATCGTTAGAATTTCGAAAAGGAAAGTTATTTTGCTCCAAGATAGGTATTCAATATGACGTGCTATTATGGGGCTATGATTAAAAATACATACATTTTTGGAATAGTCCTTGTTGTTATTGCATTAGTCTTGTTCGG
>JBBRPW010000032.1:0-3337 GCA_038227435.1 Minisyncoccia bacterium
ATGTACCGAACACTACTATCGTTATTTTCGGCAACCACTTTCATAAACACTTCGCGAACTTTTCTAGTTTGATTTTCATATAGCCAAGAAGTTAGAGGTGAAAAAGTTGGAGCAGTTCCTACACTTCCACAACTCATAATGAACACATGATTTGCGTGTTTTTTGGCAACTTCAATTACTTTTTTCAAATTCTCTGAAAGTGCATCTAAATTTGTGAGGCGCACAATATCGTTTCCTCCAATTTGGAGAACAATAATATTATATTTTTGATAGTACGGAATATTATTAAGCGAGTTTAAAAGTCCTTCTACCTTTAATCCGTTAATTGCAATGTTTGTGATGTCACTTTTCGGAAAATCATTTCCAATATATCCAGCAATTGAAACATTAGGATTTTCTGCTCCTGTTCCGTATCCAGTACTATCACCTGCAACTAAAATAATCGGAGCGTACGGATCAATATTATTTTCTGTTGAAGTTGCATTTAAATTTGTATGTCTTGAAAACGGTGTGGCCAATTTAATTTCATTTGCCCCTCGTGCAATTAAAATTTGAAACCGAATAAATTCTCCAACTACAATAAAAACTACTATGGCGATAAGTGCAATAATGATGTACATACAAGGTTTAATCATGAAATAAATAATATTCGATTTAAAAATGTTTATTGACTATTTCTATAGACATCGTTGATCATGCGGATCAAAAATTGTTTTTGGCATTTTTTCACCAGAAATAAGGCGAGCAACTCTATTCGCTCCATATAATGAAGGGAGAATTCCCACTCCATTACAGCCTAAATTATACCAAAGTCCAGAAGCACAAGGTTCTTTACCTACTAATCGTACACCACTTTTTGTATAGCCCATTAAACCGTGCCAAGCATAAGTGCGTTTAACTAAAGCCGACTCGGGAGCCACCTCATTAACAAAGGCGTCGAGTGATGCTACTTTTTCATCGTCAATTATTTTGTCACGATCGTAATATGCACGATGTGAAATAAGATGAGACTCAGGGCCGCCTACAATTAAAAGCCCTTTTGTATGTGTTCCTTTATTATACGGCCTTCTTGTAACGTAGTTGTAAGGGTCATCTTCAAGTGGAGTGTTTGCGAACTTAGTATTTTTTTCATAATACCAATGAGCACTTGGTTCATAAGGAGTTTCAGCTTCATATGCAGCCATATAACCAACCACCCCTCGTACATCGTCGTGGAATCGCGCATTAATATTTACCCCCTCATGAGAAATTGAAAAATGTTCAAAACCATTTGTGCACAAAATTACTTCAGTTGCTTTTATTTTGTATGAATCACCAATAATCTGAGCTTGGGGGCTGAGGTCGATTACACGCACCGGAGATTGTTCATGAACACACACCCTGTTGGGAGCTTGGAGAACACACCACGCAATTAATTCTTTAGTAAAATGTGCGCTATTAATTACTCCCATCGGCTCTGTCATTGCTGCAATAAAATCATCGGCACGTTTGCTTTCAAGCATGTCGAATAATTCTTCTTCTGGAATAACTGTACACATTTCATGATATTCAAGTGGGATTCGAGACAAATCAACATCAGGATGAATTAAAAATTTTCCATAATGAGTTCCCAATTTCTTTTTGGCATATTCATTTTTAAGTTCAACTAATAAATGTTCTATTGATGCATATCCTCCGCAACCAATAAATCGATAATATGGAACCTTGATTCCTGTTTTTTCAAGAATCTCTTCGAGGTGGGACCAAGAATTATCCATTCCACTTAATGAAGTTCTAACATTTTCTTCACCATACAAAGAAATAAGATCGTTTACATCATTTTCTAATATTGCACTTACTTGGCCAGCATTATGCCCCGTCGCTCCTCCTGAAATTGAACTAGCTTCAACCAACATTATTTTCTTATCGGTTTTTGTGAGAAGTTCATATAAAGTGGATGCGCCCGCAATTCCACCACCAACTACTACGTAATCAGTACTACATTCACCCTCAAGGGCTGAGTATTTCTTATTTTTTAATTCGTCACTTAGTGCATCGAGCCAAGGAGTCTTCATATTTAGTCTATTATATCAGCTTTATAAAACATGATATAATTTTTTTCATGAATCTTTCATATTATATTCTTATTATTGAGGACGATGTCATGCTTCAATCAGTATTAAAAACCCAATTTGAAAAACAAGGTTTTCAAGTTGCAACAGCAGGAGATGGAGACGAGGGGTTAGCTCTTATGCTCACAACAAATTTTGATGCAGTAGTACTCGACATGGTAATGCCTAAAAAAGATGGAATCCAAGTATTGAAGGAATACCGCCTCAAGGCGCCCGATAGTAAACTCCCTATAATTGTTTTGAGTAATGCAAACCAAATGGAATACGTTGCAGGTGCAATGGCAAGTGGTGCCGCAGCATATTTAATTAAGTCAGATCAACAACTTTCAAGTATTGTAACGATGGTTATACAAAAGATTGAGGCAGCTCGACAGTAAATACCGATCCTTTTCCAACTTCCGAGGCAATTAACAATTTTCCTCCGTGGAGTTCAATAATTTGCTTAGCTAAAGCAAGACCAATTCCCGATCCTTCTACGTCTGATTTACGAGCTGCTGCTGTTCGTTCAAACATTTGTGCAATTAATTGCATATCAGCTTTCGTCATTCCAGCTCCCTTATCGGTAATTAAAAAGTGATAGACTTGTGCTACTTTTTTATATGAAATAATAACATTGGTGTTTGGCTTCGTATATTTAATTGCATTGTTAATTAGGTTAAGAAAGGCTAATCTCATCTTTTCTTTATCAATGATTAAAAAGAGGTGTTCGGTAATTGAAGAATCAAGAACGACAGATATTTGGCGAGAGGAAGCTGAAAGTGCCGTGCTAGCAACAATTTCCTTAAGCATGTTTTTCATTACAACCTCTTCTCGATGAAGAGTTTTATGTCCGTCTCTGAAGGATTCGAAAGAAAGCAAGTTATTAATCCTTGTAATAAGCTCAACAGAACTTTTATAAATAATAAGGAGCGAAGATTTCGTTTGAGGGTCTTTTGAGTGGGGGTCGGCTAAAAGTTGTTCGGTTGCCCAACGAATTCCAGTAAGTGGTGAGCGTATTTCATGTGCAGCAACCGCCAAGAATATTTCTTTTTCTTTGAGAAATTTATTTTCATTTTTTCGTAATCGAAGTAATGATAGAAGAAAAACTAATATTGTAAATCCAACCAAAAGTGGAATAGACGAATAAATAATTGCATTTTGGATGTAATCTTGAGCTTTTACGTCAATTCCGACTAAAACAAATTTTCCGTTTGGTAATGTAATGGGTGAAAGTGCACTCATCCAAG
>JBBRPW010000033.1:0-3278 GCA_038227435.1 Minisyncoccia bacterium
CTTATTGCTCGGTAGACAAATAGTTTCCGGGTTACGAGGAGTCCATTTAATAATGTTTAGGCTTAAAAACATTATTAATGTCTTTTGTTAGTAACAATTTAGTGGCAAAATGTTACTAATAGCGAAGTTAATTAACATTTTAGACTCCCGAGGACTATTTCATGGGTGCAGATCTTAAGTTTCGAGCAGGACAATATATTAACCAGCCGTCGGGCTATAAGGCGTTTATTCCAAAATCACTTCCCCCCATCCCGCCCCTAGCCCTTGATCCGGAGATGATTCAATTGCTCACAGAGGCCGCCTTAAATTTGGGACGTCTTGACGGACTTGCCTCGGTAATTACCGACCCTGATATTTTTGTTTATTTGTATGTTAGAAAAGAGGCCCTGCTTAGCTCACAAATTGAAGGGACCCAATGCTCATTAGAAGATATTCTAACCGAGCATCCAAAAAATAGCGAAAGAGGCCAGGATGTAGAGGAAGTATCAAACTATGTGGCAGCAATGAACCTGGGTGTCGAATTTCCTCAATATTGTGCCAGTGAATATCCCGGATAGTGTGCCACTCGATTTCCACGATCGTGTGCCAGCCAATTTCCATCATGTTGTGCCACGTCAAGGTTAAATTTTAAGCAGTTTATCGCCAGTTCCGCCGGTGTGAGGGAGCCTTGAAGGTTCAACACAGAAAAGGGGAAATTAGATGGCGGGAAACGGGCTGAACGTGAAAGATATAAACGAAGCAAAAAGACTTTGGAAACTAGGGATTACCAACCGTCAAATTGCAAGAGTATTAAAGATTCATCGGAACTCGATTAACAAATACGTTGAACAATTTAAATCTGAAATTTTAAATCTAGAAAATCAAACTTCTAAGGCTCCGGCTGAAATATCTATTAGAAGTTGGAGCGATGAAATTGATTGGGAAAAAGTGCGTTCAGAATTCTTGGGTGGAGTTTCGCTAAATGTAATTCATGAGGAATTAGTTGAGAGCAACCAAGTTCAGGTTCAGTACTCTGGATTTTGGAAGCAGGTTCAAAAAAGAATTAGTTTAACAGAAGCGACAATGGTGAGGATCTTCAAACCTGGAGAGAGAATCGAGATTGATTACGCCGATGGAATCGAAATATTAGATCCTGTGACAGGTGAGATAAGAAAGACCGAATTTTTTGTTGGCGTGCTTTGCAATTCTAGATATGCGTTTGCGGAATTTACATTTACGCAATCAAGCTGTGATTTTTTGCAATCTCATGTGAACATGTTTGAATATTTTGGAGGTGTGACACAAGTACTTTCGCCTGACAATTTAAAAAGTGCAGTCACCAAAGCTCACCGCTACGATCCTGTTATAAATCAAGCCTACACGAGACTTGCAGCCCATTATGAAATAGCGGTGGTACCGGCCAGGGTTCGAACACCAAAAGATAAGGCTATTGTTGAAAGAACAATTCAAATTTTTCAACGTTATTTTTTTATGAAAGTTAGAAATAGAGTTTTTACTTCTCTACTTGAGCTCAACGCAACTGCTCGAGAGCACCTTATTATTTTTAATCAAAAGAAGCATCGCATTTTTAAGCGTACAAGACTTGAGATGTTTTTAGATGAAAGGGCTCACTTAAAACCATTACCACAAGACCCTTACAAGGTTGCAACTTACCATGGAGCAAGTTTAGGGAGAGATTGCCATTTGGTTTTTGATGAAAATTATTATTCGGGCCCTCACCATCTACGCGGCAGGGAATTAGATATTTGGGCCACGGCAAAGACGGTTGAAATATTTTATCAAAGTGAGCGGGTGGCGTTTCACGGACGAAGCAAATCAACGAGAAAATTTGTAACTGAGAAGAGCCATTATCCACCAGCGCATATGGCTTACGCAGAGGAAGATGTGCAGAAGATCATAGCGCGTGCAATGTCGGCAGGTCCTGAGACTGAGAAATTAATTAGAGCTCTGCTTGAAATCCCAGAACCTTTAAAACATTTTAGACGAAGCCAAGGAATTGTAGCCTTGTCTTGGAAATACTCATCTCAGGCTCTAGAGGGGGCCTGCAGGGAAGCAAATAGGTTTGGCAATACAAACGTACAGTATCTTGAGCGAGTGATTAAAACCAGGAGAGAGGAGGTCACCAACAAAACGGAAAATGAAGTTGGACAGCGTTCATACAATCCTCACTTACGAGGGATAAACAATATTCATTAAAAAGGAAAAACAAAATGATTGAACAAACCAGAAATCAAATATCTGAAATGAAATTATTTGGCATGCTTAAATCGATAGATTTAAGATTGCAGGAGTCTACCAATCATGGTTGGGGGCCTATTGAATTTTTATCAGCACTAGTGGGGGATGAAAAAACCTACCGCGAAGTTCACAGAATAACTCGAAGGCTCAAAGCCGCAAATTTTAGAACGCAAGCAAACTTTGAGAGTGTGGATTATACGGCAAAAAGAACTTTAACCAAAGCAATGGTGAAAGATCTTATGCAATTAAACTTTATCAAAGTTTCTCCAAAAAATATTATGATGATTGGCCCCACCGGCGTCGGCAAAACTTTTATTGCAACAGCCCTTGGCAATCACGCTTGCAGACATGGATACGCAACAATTTTTATGGGGATCACTGTGTTTGTAGAAAAGTTACTCATGGCAAGAACTGATGGGACATATTTGAAATTGCGAGAGCGGCTAATCAAAACAGATTTTTTAATTATTGATGATGTTGGATTGAGAAAATTACCAGCACAAATAGTTCAAGATCTGCATGATATTCTGGAAGAACGCCAAGAAAAATGCACACTCATTACAAGTCAGCTTCCGCTTAAAAACTGGAATGAAATTATCGACGATGAACTAGCTCTTGACACCGTCGTTGATAAACTTCAGCACGGCAGCCTTCACATAAATATTGAGGGTGACACCTACAGGAAAAAGAAAAATGAAAAGGAAAAACTTGACAGCCATCGTGTGCCAGAGGAAATTGCAAATCATTAACTGCTGCTTTTAAATTTATGAGTGGCACACGATCAGGAAATCACCTGGCACAAATCGCGGAAATTCGACAATTTGGCAAATTCGGTCAATGAGACCTCCATTAAAGAGTCTTTCACTTTGGGCCAACCTGTCAACTTTAGGTCTCTCCAATCAATGCTTTTTAGTGCTCACACTCTTAAGCGCAGAACCCTTATGCATGGCCATGTGATCGGTTTTGTCACTTTTGATTAAATATTGTGGCTCTTCTTTTGTAGCGTGGACCGTGTAACCCTTGAATTTAATTTTTGATAA
>JBBRPW010000034.1:0-3204 GCA_038227435.1 Minisyncoccia bacterium
AAAGGCTGTCGATCCATTTTTTAAAGATCCAAAAAAGTATTATTCAAATGATAAATTTCATCCACGTGGCGAAGGATATGCTGTATGGTATCAAAAACTGCGAGCTGAAATTGTGAGCGCAGGCCTTCTGAAATAGGGTATAATGGGTGTATAAATTAAAATATATGAATAACGGAGCTGATACTAAAAAAATCGAAAGTTTGAACGACATGCAAACATTAATTGATCCACATCACAAAAAGCCACTTCGCCGCGCCAAAACGGTAGGAGATTTAACTCAACAAAATGTTGATACAATAGCTGAACTCGAAAAAATTTCTCAACTTGAACGAACAACAGGCGAAATACTTGCTGATAAATTCGCATCAATGGTTGGAAGTTGGAAATTTATTATTTTACAATCAACCCTGCTTATTATTTGGGTAATTTTTAATATCGTCGCATGGGCACATCATTGGGATCCATATCCATTTATTTTGCTTAACCTAGTTCTTTCATTTCAAGCAGCATATGCCAGCCCTATTATTATGATGAGTCAAAACAGACAAGCTAAGATTGATGAAAGACGAAACCGTCTTGACCTTCAAATTAACCTACTCGCCGAACAAGAGAATACTGAAATTTTACGAATGCTTAGAAAACTTTGTAAAAAACTGGAAATTGAAATTCACGACTCAACGCTTACTGCGCTTGAACAAAATATAAAACCAGGTGAAATTTATAAAGAAATTGAGGAGAGTGTAGAGGTAAAACAGGTATTTAAATAGTTATCCACAGAACTATTTCATAAATAATTGACAGGTGAACTACAGTTCACTATACTCAATTCATACATTAATCATTAACATAATAATTGTATGAGTGAGAAACAATTCAAAAACTATGTAGATAAGGAGCTAAGACGACTTAATGAAGTGATCGATTTCAACATCATTCATGGCTTAAGTTATAAACAAGAAGCAAAAAGGCATAAAGCATTAATAAAGCAACGTCAGAAGGATCGATATACAGATTTCTTCAAAAAAATAGCTAGCTTTGTATTCTAATTAAACTATTCTCATGGACTCATTCGAAACTTACAAACAAAAAATCCTTTCTTTCTACGATGAAGCTCGAAGAATGCCCACGTATAAAGAATTCATGTCTCTCACAGGATTTAAATCAAAAAACGCTGTTTTTAAATTGATAAATAAATTTATCGATGTTGAATTTTTAGAAAAAGATACACAAGGGAAGTTAAGTCCAGGTTCATTGTTTGGATTCGGTGAAGTTAAGATGCTCACTCAACCAGTTTCTGCTGGATACGGAGCCGAAGTCCAAGATGAAATTATAGACAGTGTTAATTTAAATGAATGGTTGGTGCATGATGCACAAAAAACTTTCATGCTTACCGTACAAGGTGATTCAATGATTGATGCAGGTATTTTTGATGGCGACACAGTACTCGTTGAAAAAATATATGGAGGAGGTTCAAACATATCTACAGGAACAACCGTAGTAGCTCTTTTAAATGATGGATATACCGTTAAATATTTACAAAAGAAAACAAAATCAGGCGAACTATTTTTAATGCCCGCAAATAAAAACTATAAACCTATTTATTCAAGTGAAGAAAATCAAATTCAATTGGTGGCGGTAGTGAAAGCAGTGATTAGGAAGATGTAGTTTTTTAAATGATTTATTGGAACTTTTTTAATATTCGGGAATAAGAAAACGCGACACCTTTCGGGGTCGCGCTTGAAATTTTCTGTCGTGGCTCAGGCCGCGACGGTCCGCCAGCCACCGACCCTGGAGGGCCGATGCTTCGGGCTCCGGCGACGGCCTCCGCACTGGGGGGCCGCGGTGGGGGTGAACTTGAAGCGTTCGCCGATCATAGCCATGGTGGGCTTGGCCAACAGGACGGCGGCGGGAGGAGTCTGGGAGAGCCAGACCTGGACGTTGCCCATGTGAGGGTCCGTCTTGGAGCTGTAGGCCTGGATCGAGAGGGTCGAGGATTTCATCTTATTTCTGAGGGGCTGTGTTGTCCCACCATTAGGTGGGTTGTACTTACTTCAATACTATACACTACTTAACATATAATGTCAATAGTACTCCAAAAACTTCGATTTTTAAGCTATAATAGCGACATATGAAATTACCACACGTTTCGACTAAGTCTTTAATTAAGAAGTTTATATTTTTACCCACTGCTTTATGTATGGCAGTTTTGATCATTCTTTTACCAAGCTTTAAAATTGTAGAAGCTGCTGAATGGCGAAGTGGGCAAAAACAAACAGTTGCATCTGCTGAAACAATTCAAAACGATCTATATATCGTTTCTAAAACTATTTCAAGCAAAGGAAACATTAATGGAGATCTAACAGTTGCAGGAGGTACAGTAGAAATTGCTGGAAATATTTCCGACAACATTAATGCAGTAGGAAAAACTATTTCAATTTCATCTGCTGTAGGAAAAAGTATTCGAGCAGCAGGTGGAGAAGTATCTATAATGGGAACTGTTGCAAATGATGTGATTGTACTTGGAAATGAAGTTGACATTGAATCAACTCGAATTGGAAGAGATGTAGTGGTTACAGGAGGAAGTGTGTTCATCAACTCTCCGATTAATGGAGATGTGAGTGTAAAGGCGCAAGAAATTACTCTAGGAAGCAATGCAGTTATTAATGGAGATTTTACATATTCAGCTGACAGTGAAGTTGTAATGGAAAGTGGTGCGAAAGTAAATGGAAAAACTGTTTTCAATCAAAATAAAAATTCACACGATGAAAACGGCGCTAAAGAATGGATGGGAGGGCTTCTACTTTCTTGGCTTATAATTAAAATAGTTTCACTTGTTGCTGCAACATTTATACTTGGTTTGATTTTTGCAAAGTTTATGAAAGGAATGGCAGGCGATGTGTTCGTTTCTCCATATAAAGAAATGGGACGTGGAGCCGGAGTATTTTTTGCAACACCCTTTATTTTACTTATAGTTGCTATTACTGGAATTGGATTTCAACTTGCTCTTATTGGATTTGGGCTTTATATAATTTCTCTTTTGCTCGCTACAGTAGTTGCAACAGTTGTTGTTGGTTCAAAACTATACGCACTGTTTACAAAAAGTTCGACATACGAAGTAAATTGGAAAACTGTATTACTTGGATGTTTTGCATTCTACGTACTTACACTTGTTCCATTTTTCGGATTTATTATTCAAATGTTACT
>JBBRPW010000035.1:0-3101 GCA_038227435.1 Minisyncoccia bacterium
CCTTTTTTGGTTGTTTTATTCTTCAGGAACTTGTAAACTGTCTGCTATAAAAATTCACTTAAATGAAAACGAACAAGAGCAAAAAGCTAACTGGTCAGGAAGAAGTATATCCTCTAAATATCCAATGCAGAGCGGGATTCAGGCGCAGAAGTACATATAGAAACTGTATCTAATTTGGAGATTTTATCGTCTGTTCAACAACAGTTTTTATCCTAAATCCATACATTGATTTCTCTCAAACTATTTTTAATTTCAAAATGATTAGAAGAACGTGTGCATGATTTTTCACTATGGTTATATCCCTGCTGAACCATGCATCTTCGTATTCGAAAATTAAATACAACTTGGTTTTACGATAATTTCAGGGCGATGGATTCATCGGATGAAAAAAAGTTAATAACAGGCAATTGTTCCTGATGGATATTTCAGCGAGTTGCTTCAATGGCTCTTACCATTGCTCGCATAGGATAATGAAAAGATAATAATGATTTAATTTTAAAAGTGGAGGACGCTTGCTTAAATTTTCTCCACTACCACCGCTGTTCCATAAGAGAGCACTTCTGTTAGCCCGCTCATTACTTCGTTGGCATCATAGCGCATGTTAATGATGGCATTCGCTCCCATTTCTTTTCCGTGCCTGATCATCAATTGGAGCGCTTCTTCGCGCGCCTTTTCACAGAGTTCAGTATAGATGGAACTTTTGCCGCCAAAAATTGTCATAAATCCACCTGCTAAGTTGCCACGTACGCTTCTTGAACGAACAGTTATACCGCGCACTAAGCCCAATTGCAGTGTAATACGATAGCCCTCCAGTGAGGTACTTGTTGTTATTAAAATTACTTCTGTCATGATTAATTGGTTTTATTAAAATTAAAGTTGAATTGGTTTTTACAATCTTCCTGCAAACAGTTTGCTGAATGCAACTATAGTTATGATTTGTTTTCTTTTGCTTCGAAACGCTGGAGTATTTCGAGCATCATTTTGTTCTGGTATTCGAGGTGCTGAAGAATGGTTTCTATTTCAACCTCGGCTACGGTGTTTATTTCAAAGTCTGCTTCAGCGCGGGCTTCGGCATGTGCGCTGCCGAGGTTTTGACCGATCATGATGAGCGGCATTAAGAATATCTGAATCATGTTGGAGAGAAACAGCCAAAGCACAAAAGCAGGATAGGGATCGAAACACAAATTTTTTGGTGCAAGTGCATTCCATGTTAGCCACAAAGCGGTCCAGGTAAAAATGATGATAAAGAATCCCATGGTGCCTACATGATTTGTTATCCATAGTGCCAGCTTGTTTAGCGGGGTTAAGCTTTTGCTCCGTTCCAGGTTTACATTTCGAATTGGCTTTCTCAGCTTCTTTAATTCATCGAGTGAGCGGGGTGTTTTGGTTTGCATAGGCGGGTTTTATGGTAGTATAAAGAAGGTAACTAATTTAATCAGCTTGTCTTTTCAAATCAGGCAGAAACCTACTAAAGGGTTCTGAACTTTTCATGTTCGGGGATATTCTTTAATTACATGAATTAAAAAGAGCAACTGTTTTCATAATTTCTTTTTCAGTATATTTATTTGTTTTCGGTAAAAATAAAGTTGATAAAAATGCTACACCCGAATAAATCATCACTGATCTTAAAGGGTCATGAAAGACTGATTGATTTTTGTAATTGGGATTGTGAACAAGGTCGTTGTAAAAAAATACGTTAACAATTACAGAGCTTATAAATAAGAATCGCGTTGAAATGCGGATTGCCTTATACCTCTTAGGAAATGCGAATTTCGTTAGATAATCTGCCGCAGGTTTGCATGATTGCAGCTTTTCAACTGTTGCTTTATCAGGAGTCAAAAGTTGAAGCTCATCATAAGTTCCCGGAATGGTAAAGAAATAATCAATATCAGATTTTTTAATTTTTTTTCTATCTTCATCAAGCACAAGCATCGTGTTTGCATAGCCGCTGTTGGTTTGCTCGTCATGCCCTGTAACATCTAATTCATTCGCAGCTAAAATTCTGTCAGCAGAAAACAAATTCATTTTTTTACCACTTGTAATCCTTTTCGCAAAAACATAGGTGCGGTTACCGAGGGCTGCCGAGCGGTAATAATTTCCTTTTTGCCGAAATCCATAAATCTTGCTGGCGGGAAGAACTTTATCTTCATCATAAATTTCTAATAACTGGTCTTTGAAGTAGCGCTGAATATGCGTGGAATGACTAATCGTATCGTAAGGAGTGAGATAAACAAGTGTGTTGTAATAGTAAATAACTGCAGATGTGGTAGTCATCACATTATTTGTGACACTGTCCTCATCAAAAGAAAAACTTGATGAGTCATTTACTAATTGTGAATCGCTATGCCTGGTTATAATCTGCGATTTGCATGGCAGGCTCAAAAAGATTGAAATAAAAATGCAGATAAGAAAGTGATATTGATGCTTACTGGCAGTACAATATGTAATTAAAGACATGAATGAGTTTATTTCTTTTTTGCGGTTCATTATTTACGCTTTATCTATTCATAGTTTACAAGGGTATTAAATAAAATTTTAATGTCAAATTTTTTTTTCATTTATCAATATTTCCTGATCACTTACCATAAAAAAAGTCCGCCTCATCAGCGGACTTCGTTTTTCATTCTTCATTTTTCTTTACGCATCCAGCCCACCTACTTTTACGATGTATGCGCCTTCGTTTATATCGCTAAGGTTTTTTATCAGAAGAAAAGTATTTGAAAGACTTCCGAGGTCTGATGGTTTCGGGCGTTTGCCGTGCCCTACTTTTACGGTAACTCCGCTGCCTGCGGGTGCATCGGTGCCGGTGTGGGCGAGGTAGATTACAAAGTCTGCATTGTCGTCAGGGTTTTGCACTTGTAAGGAGTTAGTGTCTGTTAATGTGTGGTTGAGAATTACTTTTATCTCGCCCGGTGCAAGCACGCCTGCCTTGGTGGTGAAGCGGTGTACGGTGTGAGTAAAGAGCAGGTTGAAATCAAAAAAGCTGTTGCATGTTTCCACATCGCCCGGAAATTTTGCTGCAACGGTGTGTACGGTTGTCAGCAGCCCCAGTTCCAGCGCTACCCGTGCATCGGTGCGGTCTGTGCGGCTGTCGTCCACCG
>JBBRPW010000036.1:0-2482 GCA_038227435.1 Minisyncoccia bacterium
ATTCATGGCAATCCAATACAGCATAAATGGAAATTAGCTGAACTGCCAGAAGACTATCTCTATTCAAGTGCCAGGTATTATTTGTTGAACACTGATGATTGGGGTTTTCTTGAACATTATGCAGGATAGAATAGTAAAAATTGTCAGGTGATAACACCTGACATGGCATAAAGAAATGAACATTTACCGAGTCGTCAGGTCTTCCGACCTGACATTTTCTCAAAGCACTCTTTCAATATTTAAATTTATTGTCAGGTCGGAAGACCAGACAGCACTGAAAAATTTGATTTTCATTTTTTGTAACGACCCTGAGTCTCATCATTACTTTTCCAAGCCCACTCTTAGCCTATGCCCCCATAACGTGAGTAACACCTTTACAACTTGAAAGGGTTGTTCAAAAATTTATCAGCATACTAAGAACTAACAACTATTTTACACTCATCGATTCCTCGAGATCCGCAAACGGAATCACAGTCTTAACTCCATAATCTTTCACTGGCCACGACTGTACAATAGTTTTTACTGTTAACCCAAATTCTTTTATCGCATTATATAATCCTGCCTGACGAGCTCCTGCTTTTTTAGCTGCTCCCTCTTTCGCTATCCAAACCAAATCATCTTCAAAAAGAAGTTGTTCAGTAGGAAAATAATAAATTAGGTAATCTGTAGTGTGTTGCGATTTGTTACCGATGTAAAAAATTTTCATTTCAAACTGACCATCGGTTATAGTTTTACTGTCTACAATTTCTTCTGTTTTTAGAGGTCTAGGTTCACGCTGTAAACTATCAGGATTCATTTTGTGTTGCGCGTTCACGATGAATTCTAAATACGGAATATCTTTTTGGTAAGCGAGTATAGTTGCTCCTTTGTGAACAAAGGATCTCAGACCACCAATATAGTGCGTGTGAAAATGCCCGAAAATAAAATACTTGATAGGTTTACCGGGTGCAATTTTATTTGCTTCATTGATTATGAGTTCACCGTACATACTATTAAGCGGTGCTTCGGCTATCACCATAAAATCCTTAAACTCAACAATCAACGATCGATCATCAGTTTGCGGCAGTTGCACAAAGTGAATGTTGTCGCTATACTTCTCTACAATAACTTCTGGTTTTGTTTCGGGCTTGTCAATAAGTTTATAATCTTCTGGCTTTTCAAGAAGCGACTTCGCGGTTACTAACCACTGTGCATTGGTCAATTTTACATCCTCCTTTAGTCGTCCGCCCATTTTTTCTATACCTATTTTCGAGGCAAAGAAAAGAAGGTTATTATTTCTGTAATCACTATACATAAGCACAGTAAGCACATCTCCAAATAGCTCATCATTAATAAAATCAGTCATGCATAGAATCGATACTTTTTCAATCAGGCTATCCGATTTTCGTATGAATAGTTTTACTAGGCTTCGGTTGATTGTAAGAACGTACACTGCTAATTCTTTAGTGCTTTCGTTACTGAGTCCTGCTTTTTGCTTTACGAAATAATCAATGAGATTAACTGGAGAGTAACGAGCATGCTGAAATAGTAGGGTTTGTTGCATATCACGTGTGGATTCAAATAATTTCTCATCTCCGTAGTCGAGGAATAAAAGGTCAGTCGTGTTCCACTGTGTTTTTGAGTAATACGTTTGCCGGCCACTCAGCATGGTATCAAGTTTTGAAAAATTTCCAGCATTTACCCAGAGCTTTCCTTTTGCAGTATAGCTTCTTACCTGGAACGGTTCCATTCCATGATCGTAATTATTTTTTGATTCTTGAAAACTAAATGATATGTACTGCGATTGAAGTGGCTTTACTTGCCGATCCCAACAGCTTTGTAAGTAGTCCTTAGATTTTGGGTTTGCCGTTAAGGAGTGCATTGCGATGAGGATCAGTGCAATAGTTGTAATCGATCGAATCATATAATTATCTTTTTTTTACAAGATATTGAGTTATCAGTCAATCCTTCTTAAATTCAGTAGCTTTAACAAAACGTTAACTAGGCAGGCAGTATAGGCCCGTGGTCTGTGAAATCACTGATTCAATTATTGGGAAGTTAAACCAAACAAAAAAACAAATAGTCCAACAGGATCGTTTTTTATTTCGAATTGTCCCTCGTCATTTTGAATCCCAAATTCATGAGCAAATAACGCATGTGCTTAAAGGCCAATTAGAATTAACAATTGATGGAATTATGAATATCTTTGAAGAGGGAAAAGTGGCTGTTATCGCGTCAAATGTAAAACATTCTGCAAGAGCATTAACCGATTGCAAAGTGATGGATGTATTTAGCCCAGCACGGGAAGATTATAAATTTTAGCTAAGGTTATTTTTTTACCTTTTGAAATGCTATCGTAAGGAATATGGCTGTTCGACATGTTCCGCAGGGCATGTCGAACTCCAGATAACAGCAGATTTGAAATCTGCTTTAGATAATTGATTACAACGCATCTTCCGATAATGTTAAAGAACCTTTTCTTGTTCCATAATGATCACAACAG
>JBBRPW010000037.1:0-2439 GCA_038227435.1 Minisyncoccia bacterium
CCCAAACCCCAAACCCCAAACCCCAAACCCCAAACCCCAAACCCCCTTGCTTATTTGGTTTTAATTTTAATAATATACTTAAAATTCGTTTATCAATATTTAATGAAACAATTAACCTAAAGTATTTTACCTGGTAGTTATTTAGCTGCAGGGTTGGTCCCACCATTGCTAATTCGGGTAAAATGCTTTTGATTTTCGACAGCATGACTGCCGTAAGCGTTAAATATTGTGTGCTTACTTTATGGATAAAAGGGGTGTTAATTTAAATGGTCGAGCTGAAAAGACGGCTCTTCTTCAATCTAAATATGATTAAAGGTATGCTCATGGACGATTTTTTTATTACTGTTTATTTTCACAGAAAACAGCTCCTAGTTTCGAAAATCTGTCGAATTGAATTTTAATTCGACCGTGCTGTGGGTATGCGTCGTGAACGAAAAACGCATGATTTTTTAAATTTTTTAAATATGGCGGATTATTAAAGCTGACAGTGGAAATATAGATGTTTTGTCAAATTCTCAGCATGTACATTAGTCATTTTAAATCTGTCACTTGCGCTGGCAGTACGAAGCACCAGCTTTAAAAACAATTCGGCGACGCTTATACGGCGACTTTTGTCTTGGAGATATAACCGCAATGATAAATTCCCGTCATCGAAAATCTGTGTTGGATGTTGAGACAAAAATGCTTTTTTTTGTTCTAATTTTCCAACTACCGTGAATCTTAGCAAATGCCCACATCAACGATTACAAATGACTGTACTGCGCATTTCATGAGCTGTGACAGAAAGAGATGCCGCCTGAAATCCAAATTTAACGAGACATAAGCTACCTTTCGAATTCTGGAATCATAACTGCCGGTTTAATTACCAAATTAAAAATATAAATGGCCAAACAGACCAAAATCCAAGCGTCGATTAGAGCAAAGTGCAAACGAATGGTAGCAATCAGATTAGAGCGCACTCAAAAACGTAAAGAAAACCAGCGACCTTCGAAGGTAAAACCTGATACTTTTGACTCAATCGCAGAAAAATTCATAAATATACTGCTCCGCAAAAGAATAGCAGCTAGTGCCTGCAGCCATTATTTAATAGGAGGCTCCAATCTTCACTCATTCATGCTTGGTGTTTATAACATGAAGCAGGCGCATGCTATGTTTTATACATCAGCCGAAAATAAAGTGACGGGACAAGCAGGCGAAGATTCTTTTATACGAAGCCATCCAAGCATTAAAATTAAACATCCATTTGGAATATTTAAATGCATACCATGGATGTGCGCAACTGGCGATTATGTTGTACAAGAATTTGGAACGAATGTTATCGTTGAGATAAAAACTTTTGAAGATGTTGCCAAAGCTAAATACTTTTATAACAATATAGATCAACGTGCAATCATACAGTTGTGGATTCAATTGGAAGTTTTTGGCGTTAATTATGGCAGAATAGTGGTTTACTATTTGGATCGAAATTCTAAGGCTATTTTTCGAGTAGGAATAATCAATTTCGAAAAGCGAACGACGCTGTTTACTAAAGATTTTGTCATACTGTCTGCAATCCGATATATAGATTTTTTGAGAGAGTACTTTGATCGAATTAAGGTGTACCCGAGCGATAATTATTTCCAAACATTATGTTTACGATTAGCGCACAATGGATTAGTTTCAATACTTAATGAAAAAGAGACAAGTGATAATGATTACGTTCGAGCAATTAAAAGGCGCCTCATCACAACATGCCAATACCTGGAAGACAACAGCTTCCATGTAGGACCTAATCAAAATGAAGTGTTTGTGAAATATGAGCAAATGTTTATCGGTCATAAGTTTGTCAACAGATCGAGAGCTTCGAAAAGCGTCTTGCTTGATAAAGAATTTAGACAGTTGTTCGTAAATAACGTTTTGAACAAAATCAATCAGGTCACACGAGAAAGAATTCGTAGCATTGAAAGCGAATTAACTTCAAACTTTGTTATCAAAAACTTTATTACAAGTAGAAAATTGAAGCATATAGAATCTTTATCGCAAGTACGAAAGAAGATAGCATTACCATGTCAATCAGAGCAGCACACAAAATATCGCTTTGTTATCGAAAAACTAAAAGCAACAATCAAGACATTACGGCAAGAGGATATACGTTTAAAGCACGCGATTGCAAGCAACGATAAATCATTTCAACCACACGAAAACTCAGCAAGAAAGCAAGATGGCTTGGATAGTAATTTACCCGACCGCTCGATCAATAGCCACAAAAAATTAAGTGAACGGTTTGCAGACAAAACTAGCGCATCCATTAAGACGATAAGGAAAAACTGGAAAATATGAATAAGTAATTTTCTTGTGGTTTGAGATATTTATTTGACTAATTACCTCATCATAGTATTGAAATTTAAGTTGCGTTTTTTCAAATTCTAAACTCAAGGGGTTTGGGGTTTGGGGTTTGGG
>JBBRPW010000038.1:0-2270 GCA_038227435.1 Minisyncoccia bacterium
ACAAGAAAATGTTTATGTCTCTGGAAATCTATTTATCCGTTATCTAGAAGGTTTAATAGAAAAGAGAATCGCGCCCGATACATTTGTTGTATTCGGGATGAGCCGAGAAGAGCGAACCAGTTACAGTATTTGGGAAGATGGAGGCAAAGTCCCAGACTTTGTGCTAGAAATCACTTCTAAAGGAACAGTGACTAAAGACACCAAACAAAATCCTACGATCTATCGTGACTTGAATGTAAAGGAATATTTTCAGTACGATCCAACGGGTGAATATTTAAAACCAGCATTGCAAGGAGTTAGGTTAGAGAAAGGGAATTATGTAAACATCGCTGTTTCAATCTTGCCAGATCATGTTTTGTCTTTGCATAGCGAGACATTAGGTTTAGATTTACATTTATATCCAGAGCGGGGTTTTCGTTTTTACGATCCAGTTTCTAATCAGGTTTTGCGGACTTATGCTGAGTCGGAGTCTGAGCGGGAGAGCGAACAACGTGCTAGGTTTCAGGCTGAGTTGCAACGGACTTTTGAGCAGGAGGCTCGGCTTGAAGCTGAAGCGATCGCTGAACGTGAAAAATTAATTGCTGACCAATCTTTACTTGCCAAAAAACAGGCTGAGGTGATCGCTGACCAATCCTTACTTGCCAAACAACAGGCTGAAGCGATCGCTAACCAAGAACGTTTAATAGCTAACCAAGAACGTCAGCAAAAAGAGAAATTAGCAGCATATCTAAGATCGTTGGGCATAAATCCTGATGAGATTTGATAACTGCGATCGCAATTTCATCCTAAAAAAAGCGATCGGTACTCAATTAGAATTATCTAGCCGACAGGGTCAGGAGATCGCTTATCTCATCATGGTTAGTGTCACGAATTTTTCGCCACCTGTATTTTGAAATGCTTTTGCTGTAAGGCTTAACAAAGTGAAATTTTGCTGGCGGCGAAAAAATAAAGACACTAACCATCATGAAAGAGTGATGCCTTTCCTAAATCCTCTAAAAAATGCGCTCTCTCTAGGAATTAACAAATTCCAAAACTTCAAATTAATTTAAATATCCAATTTCTTGTAGGTCATTATAGACTGTCTCAATTGATGCTTTAGGGTTCAATTTGAGAATAATATCTTCTGTTATTGATTTATGTAGAAAGATATGGCTAATTAAATCGATTTTTATAATTGTATCGTAATACTCTTCAGCCCATTCTTGATATTTTTGCGGGGTAGTATGTATTAATAACAACAATTTTTGAGAGCCATCTGGATCATCTTCGTTTGGGAAGTCTATTTTTCCTGTTTCCCAAGAACTGTCTGTATAGCTTTTCCATGTACAAAAAGTTGTTTCCTCAGGAAGGAGCGATACTTCATATATATAGTCGCTAAAATCAGCGGGAACATCATCTAAAATTCCAGCCCAAACAGAAGGTTCCTGAAATCTAAAAGGACTCATTGATGCTTCATGATCAAATCCTTTTATGATACAACCGTAAAAGTTGAATATGAAGAATAAGTGGTCTCCAGTACCATTGTTTATAGACCCCATTGATGTATCTATATCCCATTTTGAATTAAATGAATAATAGCGATACTCCAATTCTGGAGATAGGATTGAATCTAAAGCGGCTAAAGATTGAAGGCAACCCATTAAAATATCAATGTTTGGTAGATTGTTTAAATTACGAGTTGAGTTCATTTTGTATGACTCCCTTTATTCGTTTAATATATGTTTACAAACAGAAAAGAGTATGTAATTGGACTTTGGACAAAGTTAAAAACTACGCTATAGATGGTGGTTTGGCTCTCAAGTTAGACACTTTAAAACACTGCCTATAACATTTGTCCAAAGTCCAATATGTAAGAGGCTTGCGAATAAAATAAGACTCAACATTAAAAGTGTGGCTCTTCTGGGTTTGAGGGGATTAATGTATAATGAGACACAAATGTAAGTGGTGGCAGGTATGGACTTGTATCTTGATAGATTGCTAAATTTACCCAACACAACTGTTGAAAGTTTTACGGAAGAAGAAAATAAAATTATCCTAAAGCTGCAATTTTTGCTCGATGAAATTGTTTGTCCTTATTGTAATACGCCAAATGGAAAATTAAAACAAAATCGACCAATACTGATTCGAGACTTGTCAGTATTTGGAAAAGTAGTTTATTTAAATACGCCACGCCGCCAATTTTATTGTCAACATTGTCAAAAACATTTTACGGAAAAATTACCATTTGTAGATTGGGAAAGACGATACACACAAAGGTATGAAGAGTATGT
>JBBRPW010000039.1:0-1939 GCA_038227435.1 Minisyncoccia bacterium
AAAATTTTGCCTACGGCATTCCGCTAATGCGGAACCAATTTTTAAAAGGCGTGTCTGGCATGACTGGGTTGATTGAAGAGCGCTGCGGAGGGGACTTTTTTTTGCCACGAATGCTACGAAGAAGAAAAAATATTGCTCAAGCCGCATGGCATCGTCATGCCGCCCACGCTGTTTAAAAATTTTGCCTGCGGCATTCCGCTAACGCGGAACCAATTTTTAAAAGGCTTGTCTGGCATGACTGGGTTGGTAAAAAGGGACGGTGAATGCGGATTTTTTTTATTGCAGTGATTGCAACCAAGTGGAAAAGAAATTATTGTTGATACCTGACAGGAGAAAAAAACTACCTGTCAGGAGGTGGATTCAGTAGATATATATAAATTGTTACCTGCCAAGTCTTCCAAATGCAAATCAAGTGTGCAACCACCACAATTTGCAGTCGTATTGATTGAAAATGTAACCACATCATTCATTCGGTACGATAATTTATCAGTATAGCCATCTTTCAGAACCTGAGCAAAGCAATTAATCGCAAGGATGAAAAATAATAGTATCGGATAAAGTGTTTTCATAATTAATATGTTTTAAGTTTATTTATAAATAATTAATTTGGTGGAAATTATTTGTGATTTTGTTCTTATCGTAATAAAATAAATTCCCGCGAGGAATTTTGTACAAATTATCATTTCTTGCTGACTCTTGAGTTCTTCGAAATAAATTTTTTCTCCAAGTAAATTGCTGATTTCAAGATTTACATTAATGAATTCGGGTTTTAAATTAATTGTAAATTTATCCTGCGCAGGATTGGGAAAAATATTTAAGACATCATTATCCGTCAATTCAGAATTTATATCCACGGTAGAGCAGATTGTATTAATAGTTCCTCCACTTCCTTCAACTGAGGAATAAGAATTAACGAGAATAGCGTCCAAAAAAAAAGTATCGACCGGAAGCGAAACAATTGTTAGAGGCGTTCTAAGAATTGTTGTTATACCATTCTCATAACAACCGCTGTTTCCATTGGTATCTGTTTTAATGAGGTATGCGTCCATATTCCCAGCTCCAAAACTATTGGTGTATCCGGCAATAATATATCCACCATCCATAGCTTCTCGAACTGAATAACCTCCTTCGTTATCAGTACTTCCGTAAGTTTTTGTCCAAAGTATATCACCCAAAGAATCAATTTTTATCAAATACACATCGTTGCCTCCGGCACCAAAACTTGTAGTAACTCCTGAAATAATATACCCTGAATCATTCGTTAATTGAATATCATATCCTGACTCAAGACTATCACCTCCATAAGATTTCGTCCAGAGTGTATCTCCCAAGGCATTAGTTTTTACAAGATAGACACCCCCACCCATTGATGATAATCCTTCAATCGTTCCAACAGCAATATAGCCGCCATCCAGTGTTTGTTGAAAGGAACTTCCAAAATATAAATGACTCCAAGAATTTCCTTTGTACGATTTTTTCCATACAGGATTACCATAAATACTTGTTTTAACTAAGTAAACATAATTAAATCCATTTCCATCATCTCCTGTTCCCATTACGATAAATCCGCTATCGGTAGTTTGCTGTATTTTGGAATAAACATTACTTAGCATTTTATAAGATTTAGTCCAAAGAGTGTCACCAACTGCATCGGTCTTAATTAAGAAACCAGTGCCCGAATTGCCACCAAGGCAACTTAAAATGTAACCCCCATCAAATGTCTGCTTAACCGAAGATCCTCCACCGCCAGCTCCGGGTTTGTAGGTTTTGGTCCATAGGGTGTCTCCATTGATATCTGTTTTAATTAAGTACACCTTATATGGTCCAAAACTTTGAGTAGCACCTATTATGATATAACCCCCATCATTTGTTTGTTGAACTTCATAACCGGCTTCATTTCCCATGCCCCCATAGGTTCTTGTCCAAAGAGTATCGCCAT
>JBBRPW010000040.1:0-1800 GCA_038227435.1 Minisyncoccia bacterium
ATTTTTACTATAAATAAAAAGAGAGGCAGCATTGAGCTACTAATAAAGTTTGGGGGGTTATAGACAGATGATTTTTCAAAAGCCCAACTGCGCAAGCCCCGAAACCGTTATAGGCAAGCGTAAAGACCGACACAACAACCATTAAACTCACTGTCTCGTCCTAGAATAGGTTGACACTTAAAAGTCAACTAAAATGATAACAAATTCAATTAAGGAAAGTATTATTGCAGAAAAATTAACCACGAAGATTAGTTACCGTGCAATAGGAACAAAGTATAATTTGAAGTTCCAGACGGTTCACCAATGGGTACAAGAGTATCAAGGTAAAATGAGAAATCGGAAGAGTGAAAAAAAAGTAAAACCAAATGCCCTGACTTCAGTTGATCAATTACCAACTGATGTAAAAAAACTCCAAGAAGAATTACGCAAAGCCCGTTTGCTAAATGAAATTCTTAATGAAGTTATTAATGTGGCGGAAGAAGAGCTCAAAATTCCGATTCGAAAAAAGTTTGGCACCAAGTAATTTTAAGAATTGAACAACGCAGACCTTCCCAAAGCATCAGGGAGCTTTGTTCATTACTTGGTTATAGTAGGCAATCTTACTATCAAGGTATTAAATTTATTCATCAAAAAGCCTATGAGGCCGACATCATCATTGATGAAGTGTTACGTTATCGCAAAGATCAAAAGCGAATTGGCACACGTAAATTGTTTGGAGAAATGCAATCATTTTTAATTGCACATCGCTTTCAAATCGGAAGAGATGCAATGTTTGATTTGTTGGCAGAGCGTGGCTTATTGGTTACAAAACGCAAACGCAGAGGGCCAATAACAACCTTATCAAAACATCGTTTTAAAAAATATCCTAACATCATCCGCGATTTTATTCCCATTGCTCCAAATCAACTTTGGGTAAGTGATATCACTTACATTCATCTTCCCGACAGCTTTGCGTATTTATCTTTGATAACCGATGCTTACAGCCATAAAATTGTTGGCTTCTATTTGAGTAAAGATTTATCAGCGCAAGGTTCGCTAAGAGCATTGAAAATGGCGCTCGCTAATAATCCCAACAGAACCGGATTAATTCATCATAGCGATAGAGGTGTTCAATATTGTTGCGACGCTTATGTAAAATTACTACAGGATAAAAAAAATAAAATAAAAATCAGCATGACCGAAAATGGTGATCCTCGTGAAAATGCAATTGCAGAAAGATTAAATGGAATTTTGAAACAAGAACTTTTGCAAGAAGTATTTCCGAATTTTGAAACCGCCAGTCTTGATGTGGCGAGGGCTTGCAGTACGTATAATCATCTTCGACCACACGGTAGTATTAACAATCTTAAACCAGCTGAGGCTCATCTGCAAAGCGGCGAATTGAAAAAACGCTGGAAGAATTACTGGCAACTAAAAAAAGAAAGAGAGGTAATGATGGTGTAGGTTTTTTAAGAGCATAAGCAGAATGCGTAACAAACGAAAATCCGTTATAAAGTGTAAACCTCATAACGGATTGTTACGCTATATGACTGGATTATTCCTGGCGAGTTGCTCCTCAGCAGAGCTCGATTACGCTTCATCCAGTTCAACAAATGTAAACGCTATTCAGGATTAAAAAAAATGTGTAAACTTGTAATAGGATTATTAACCAAAATGTGTAAACTTATTTCAGGACGAGACAGGCATTCACTTAGACAACTATTTCTCTCAGACAGTTTCGCATTTACTCGGTGGACAAAAACGAAAAAAAGAACAACGAACCGCTAACAGCACCTTAGCGTCAGTTTTTTTGAAGAAAAA
>JBBRPW010000041.1:0-1761 GCA_038227435.1 Minisyncoccia bacterium
AAGTGTCCAATTCATCCCGATCGAGAAATTCAAATTATCGAAGAATAAAATTATTTTTTTAAATTTTCAAAATAAGGCGAAGCACTTTTAGAACACTACAAAAATAATCCAAATTTTGTATTTCCCGAATCTCGTTTAAAAGAAATTACAAACTTTGTAGCTGGAGGACTTCAAGATTTTAGTATTTCTCGTTTAAAAACAAAATTACCCTGGGGGATTCCAGTTCCTGGAGACGACAATCATGTTATGTATGTATGGTTTGATGCACTCGTTAACTACATTTCAGCAATTGGTTGGCCCCATGACCCCGAGCAATTTAAAAAATGGGCAGTAGATACCGGAGGAATGGTTCAATACTGTGGAAAAGATAATTTGCGTCAGCAATCTGCAACGTGGCAGGCAATGTTATTATCAGCAGGACTTCCTCTTTCAAAACATATTATCGTAGACGGCTTCATTAATAGTGGAGGACAAAAAATGAGTAAATCGATTGGAAACGTAATTAGTCCATACGATGTTGTAAAAGTGTATACCGACGTTGGTGCACATTCAGGTGCCGACGTTTTGCGATACTTTTTATTGGCAGAAATTCCCACATTTGAAGATGGTGATATGACAATGGAAAGAGTTAAAGAAAGTTACAGTGTTGCATTTGCAAATGGAATCGGAAACTTAACAAGTCGAATTTTAACTATGGCCGATAAGTATAATGCATGGCCAACTGACGACGAATTAAATCCCCATGCTCGTCTTGATTGGGCTACACAAATCGACGTAAGCCTAAGAACGTTCCTCGATCAGTTTGAAATCGGAAAAGCACTTGCTCGCATTATGCACGAATGTGGCGAGCTTGATCGACATATTCAAGAAACCGAACCATTTAAACTATTTAAAGTAGAGGGAAGCGAAGAGCTTGCTCGAAATATAATTAAAGAGTTGGTAGTTAAGTTGCGAGTAATTGCTGAAGCACTTGAAATATTTATTCCAGAAACATCAGCTGAAATTATTAAACACATCGATGCTAATAAAAAGTTAGAGAAAGCACTGTTTCCGAGAGTTGAATAATATGAAATACATCGACATTCATTCTCATCTTAACTTTCCTCAGTATGATGCTGATAGGGCAGAAGTGATTGCTCGAATGGATCAGTTAGGAGTTGGAACTATTTTAATTGGCACATCAATTAAAACTTCGCGCCAAGCTATAGCACTTGCTGAAACCCATCCAAACTTTTACGTTTCAATTGGAATTCATCCGGTAGATGCGAAAGCTGAAACAGAGAATACAGAAAATGGGGAAGAGGTAAAAAAGGGGACAAAGGAAGCAAATGATTTCAAAACTCATTATGAAGAATTTAAACAAATGGCCAAACATCCAAAAGTGGTGTGTGTTGGTGAATGTGGATTAGATTATGGAAAACATCCAGTACATGGGGGAGCGATGGAACAAAATGAGCAAGAACTCAAAAGGCAACGAGAAGATTTTTTAGCTCAAATAAATTTTGCAGTTGAAGTTGATAAACCAATAATGATTCACGCACGAAATTCTCATGAAGATATTTTAAATATTTTAGAAGAGGCAAAAAAAGTTCATGGAAATAAATTGAGAGGGAATGCTCACTTTTTTTCAAGTACTCCTGAACCTAAATTCTCTTTTGAATTAGAACGAAGTAGAATGTAAATATGAAAAAAACTTCAAGCAATTCTCTGAAAGCGAGCGGAATGAAATGCACCTGTTGCGGAAGAAAAAGTATTCTCTCG
>JBBRPW010000042.1:0-1692 GCA_038227435.1 Minisyncoccia bacterium
ATAACTCCATTTTTAGATGCTAGCTTAGTAACCTTATCTATTCAACTTCTTAGCGTTAGGCTGTTAAGATACCTCAATAACAACGATTAAGCCCAAATTTTTCCATTATTGGCCAACGATTTCATTCGTTTCGCCAAATTAACAATCAGATACAATTTCAAATTCATTAAATTTCTTAGGATCAATTCTCTAGTGCAACAATTTGATTGATTTTATAAAGTTATTCTTTTCAATTATATATTAGCGAAGTTAAGTGAAGCGGAGTTGGGCTCTGCTGGAGAGCAACCCAACAAGGAATAACTTAATCCATTAGCGAGACAGAGGTATTAACAGTACCTCTGTTTTATATACGCGTTTGGTTCATGCCTTATAAACTCATTTACAGTTATTCAGTATTTCAGTTTCAAAAACATCTTTGGGGGATTCCCAATTGAGTGTTTTTCGGATTCGTTCATTCAATTCATTTTGTACTCTTTTAATCTCCCTTCTTGGGATCAAATCAAAATCAGTTCCTTTAGGAAAGTAATCTCGTATTAACATGTTCGTGTTTTCATTCGTGCCGCGCTCCCAAGGCGAAGCAGGGTGGCAAAAATATACTTTCATTTTAGTATTTGCAGTAAAGAGTTTGTGTTCTGACATCTCTCTTCCTTGATCATATGTTAGCGTTTTTTTCATTTGCTTTGGGAGCGTTTTCATTTCTTTTTCAAATGCTTTTCTTACAGCTGTAGCGTCTTTCTTTTTTAGCTTTACCAATATTACTGTTCTTGTCTTTCGCTCTACGATGCTGCCAAGTGCTGATTTGTGATTTTTTCCCATAATCAAATCGCCTTCCCAGTGCCCTGCAACTGAGCGATTTTCTACCGATGCTGGACGCTCTTCTATGCTAATCATTTCTGGGATTGTACCTCTTTTGTCGTATTCACCTTTACGTTTATATCTGCTTTTTTTCTTTTGTCGCAAATATCCAATAAGTTCTTTTCGAAGTTCCCCTTTGGGGAGCAAGTAGATGTAGGTGTAAATTGATTCGTGAGAGGTTTGCATTTCTTTTATTCCAACATATTTTCTCTTCAAATGTGTTGAAATTTGAGCAGGTGACCAGCGCTTTTTTAAATATTTGTGAATTATTTTTAAAAGCGATGGGCTATCTGTTATTCTACAGTTCTTATTATGAACTTTACTCCTTTTATCAGCCTGGGCTTGAGCCTTACTAGCCGAGTACGTAAACGGATACCTAGAGAGCTCTCGACTTATACTACTCTTAGATCGTTTTATACTCGTCCCTATCTCTTCCAGCGTCCAATTTAGAAGGCGATAAACCTCTATTTTGATCCGATCTTCAAATGTAAGCCTTGTATATTTTGTCATAACGCAACATAACACTATTTTTATGTTGCACTAGATACTTGAATGTACCTCCTATAAACTTATCGACCTAGATTATTAGGTTAGAATTATTCCGCCATTTAACTATTACAAAAGTCCTGAAAACTCTTTGAAAAATTATAAAATCATTTCACTTTTTCAATGATTTGCTTATAAATATTTTTAGATTTTTCCTCAACTAAAAAATGCTGGATTAAGTAATGTGGAGTCATCAAGCAAGCGCCTTCGAAAAGAAGCATACAGGTGAATCAAACAATCTCGCAAGTTAAAATAGCAAGTGTCCATTGAGAGGAGCACTGCCTCAACTAA